>CAJFVW010000220.1 GCA_904420575.1 uncultured Gordonibacter sp. | reverse complement strand
CCCCTGCACGCTCGTCTGCGACGACATGGCGGCAAGCCTCATGGCGAAGGGCCGTGTGGACGCCGTGGTGGTGGGCGCCGACCGCATAGCGGCCAACGGCGACGTGGCCAACAAGATAGGCACCTACGGCCTGGCGGTGCTCGCGCACCATCACGGCATTCCCTTCTACGTCGCCGCTCCCGCGTCCACCGTGGACGCCGCCTGCGCCACCGGCGCGGACATTCCCATCGAGGAGCGCGACCCGGCCGAGGTGCTGCCGCGCCCCATCGAAGGCGTGGACGTGTGGAACCCCGCCTTCGACGTCACGCCGGCCGACCTGGTCACCCGCGTGATCACCGAGCAGGGAACGTGCCCGCCGTCGGAGGTGGCCCGCCGCGTGCAGGAGGTGACGCGCATGTGCCAGTGACGTCCGCGCTTTCTTGCCCATGTTTCGAGCCGTTCGTATCAAGCCGCCGCGTTTCATGCAACGGTTCTTGAGACTGTGATATGATGGCGAAAAGCGCGGATCCGAGTCGCAAGGTGGTGATGGCATCATGTCTAATGCGGTGTATACCACAAGCGAGCTGCGCGACATGATAGTGCCGCTTCTGCCGAAATACGACATGGCTTCGGCATGCCTTTTCGGCTCGTATGCGCGCGGGGAGGCCGACGAGGCGTCGGACATGGACGTTCTCCTGGTAGGCAACCAGGGTTTCCGGCCTCTTGGCATATTCGGCGTGGCCGAAGAGCTTCATCGGCTTTCGGGCAAGCGGGTAGACGTTTACGAGGTGTCGGAACTCGATCCGGGTCCGTTCCGCGATTCCGTCTTGCGAGAGGCGGTGACGCTGTGAGAACCGATTCGTACCGCTTGGGCCGCATAGTCGAATTGGGAGATGGTGGCCTCGATACTGTTCGAGGAATTGCAGCCCTTCGTGGAGGGCGTGAGAGGCGTTCTTGCTGAAACGGACGGCGGGGAAGCAGGTCAAAGCCAGGCCTGACAGGCGGATTCGAAGGAGGCGGCCATGCGCATCATGCATCGCGAGGACCAGGAGCAGCGCGAGCACGACGTGCTGTCGCCCGACGCGTCGTTCTCCGACGAGAGCGAGGGCCGCGACCGCTCCGCCGAGCCCGACATCCTGCGCAACGACTACCAGCGCGACCGCGACAAGATCCTGCACACGAAGTCGTTCCGCCGCCTGTCGCACAAGACGCAGGTGTTCCTGGCGGCGGAAGGCGACCACTTCCGCACACGGCTCACGCACACGCTGGAGGTCGCCCAGATCGCCCGCACCATTGCCCGGGCGCTCGGTCTGAACGAGGATCTGACGGAGGCCATCTCCCTCGGCCATGACCTGGGCCATACCCCGTTCGGCCACACGGGAGAGGAGGCGCTGGCGCGCTGCCTTGCCCGCCACAAGGGCATCGACCCGGCCTCGCCCGAGGCGGCCGCGCTCTACCGCCATAACGAACAGAGCCTGCGCGTTGTGGAGCGCATCGAGAACGGCGGGCGCGGCCTGAACCTGACCGCGGAGGTTCGCGACGGCATCCTGTGCCACACGGGCGAGGCCCGGGCCGAGACGCTGGAGGGGCGCATCGTCGCCACGGCCGACCGCATCGCCTACGTCAACCACGACATCGACGACGCCATCCGCGCCGGCGTGCTGGACGAGGACGACCTGCCCGCCTCCACGCATGCGCTGCTGGGCCCCGACCATTCCTCGCGCATCCAGACGCTGGTGCTGGACATGGTGGAGACTTCGGCGGCCGCAGACGACATCCGCATGAGCGAGCCGGTGTGGAACGCCATGATGGAACTGCGCGCGTTCCTGTTCGAGCGCGTGTACACGGCGCCCGTCGTCATGGAAGAGGTCCACAAGGCCACGCGCCTCGTGGAGAGCCTGTTCTCCTACTACGTCGGGCATGTGGGCGAGGTGCCCCAGGAGTACCGCGCCATCTCCGACGGCGACGACGCGCGCGCCGTGTCCGACTACATCGCCGGCATGACCGACCGCTTCGCGAAGAGCCAGTTCCAGAACCTGTTCGTCCCGCATTCGCTGCACTTCTAGGAGAGGGCGTCGGCACGCTGCCGGCAAGCGCGCAGCGAACGGCTCGCCATCGGCCGTGGCGCGCTCTTTGACGCGTCTTCGAGATGCCGCTGAACGACGCGTGCCGGTCCTTGAGGTTGGAAGCCCTGGCGCCTGCTGACCGGCAGCCGAGCGGCGTGCCGATAGCGGCTCCGCCCTGCCTCTTCTCCTTCGTTGCTTTTTTCGGGCTCCGGGGCCTTGCTCCGCCTCAAAGCCCCCGCCTGTGCGCAAAGCTCCCTATGGGCAAGTCGTCTTCTGGCTGCGAACAGGACCCCCTTCACATGGAATGCGCATTCCTGCCGCTCGCTCCTTCTGCCGGCAAAGGCGCCGGCGCAATCTGGCAAGGCTGACCGCTAGGCTCCTTTTTGGCAAGGCTGACCGCTGTGGCACGGTTTTCGGCGTCCTTGCGTCGGATTCGTGAGACGCTGGCAACAAAAGACCAGTTCGCGGATTTCCTTGCGAGTCAAAAGACGGGGCGTTCGTGCCATAACGGTCAGCCTTGCCATTCGAAGGCCATAGCGGTCAGCCTTGCCATCGCCGCAGCGAAGGCGGGGGGGGGGGTGGGTTTTCCGCGCCGCAGCGACGAGCGAAGGGCGGGGCCCCGCGTCACGGCGCAGGCGGGCTTGGAGGACGGCGACATGCGGGACAAGGGCTGGGTGGAGAGGGGAGCGCCGCGCATGGGAAGGGCTTCGCGCGAGGGCGGGAAAGGAGAGGGCAGGGCGAGAACGGGTACGGCGACTCGATGGAGCAGGGCCATGGGGATGGGAAGGCGGCCTTGCTTCGAGAGGGCATTGCGCGCGGGGCGGAAACTTGTATAATCGTTGGGCTATGCTTTCCCGCGAACACATACGGCAGTCGTTTTCCGCCGCGTTGCCCATCATGCTGGGCTATGTAGCCATCGGCATACCTTGCGGCATCCTGAGCGCCTCGATCGGCCTGGACGCGCTGCAGGTATTCCTGTTCTCCGCGCTGTTCTATTCCGGCGCCGGGCAGTTTATGATACCCAACATGTTCCTGGCAGGGTCGTCCATCGCCTCCATCGTGGCCAGCGTGTCGCTGGTGAACACGCGCCAGATGCTCTACGCCGCCTCGTTCGCCCCGCGCTGCGAAGGGGTGCGCAAGCGGCTGGCGTTCCTGTTCTCGGCCACCGTCACCGACGAGAGCTACGGCGTGAACACGGGCCGGTTCGAGCAGGGCGGCTGGTCCGTGGAAAGGGCGACGGCCGTGAACCTTTTCTCGCAGAGCTCGTGGGCCCTTTCGAACGTGGCGGGCGTGCTGGTGGGCAACGCCGTGGGCGTCCCGCTCGCCATCGCCTCGTTCGCGATGACCTCCATCTTCATCTGCCTTCTGTGCACTCAGAAGGTGAGCGTGGAGAACGGGGTGGCCGTGGCCGTCGCCATGGCGGGCGTGTACCTGTGCAAGCTGGTGGGGCTTTCGGGGCCGGCCATCCTCGTGGGCGCGCTGGCCGGCGTCGCGGCGGCCTTCGCGGTGTCGTCGGCACGGCGCGGGCCGGCGAAAGGAGGCGCGTCCGACGCCGTGCGTGCCACGGAGGGTGGCGCGTCTTGGGAAGGCACGCCTCTGGACGCACGCGTGCATGAGGCCGAACGAAGCGGGCACGCCTGCTCCACCGATCTGGGAGGCGGCGCGCGCTCCGTTGGCCCGCGCGGGCATGGTTTCGCTGTCGGCGAGCGCGAGGGAGCGGGCGTCGCCGCGAGCGCGCCGTCGGCCGCGAGCGCGGTTGCAACCACGGGTGCGGCGCCGGCCGAAGAGGTGCGGCCATGACGTGGGCCGAATTCTGGGTCGTCCTCGCGTGCTGCGCGCTCACCATGCTCGCCTGCCGCGCGCTGCCGCTCTTCCTGCTCAAGGGCAAGCAGTTGCCCGATGCCGTGAGCCGCGCGCTCGGGTTCATCCCGCCGGCCGCGTTCGCCGCGCTGGTGGCGAACGACCTTCTCGCGCCCGGCATGTTCGACGCGGGCCTGTGGCCTGCCGCCGCGCCGCTGGTGGCCGCGCTCGTGGTGGTCGTGGTCGCCGCGAAGACGAAATCGCTTCTGTGGTGCGCCTTGGCCGGCGTCGCGTCCTACGCGCTGCTCGCGCTGATCTAGCGGAGGGCACCGCAGGATTTTGCCGCATCCGCTGCGAATCCTGACCCCGAGTGTGCTGTTTGCGTGGAACGCGGCGCAAATTTGTCGGAGCGGGCGGGTATTGTCCCTTGCATCGCGTGCGGTCAGGAGGTATACTGTCCAATCGTGTCTTTCCACAGACAACACGCACGAGATAACCTTGAACATATAGAAGGAATAGAACATGGACATCATTCGCGCTATCGAACAACAGCAGATCAAGCAGGATCTCCCTGACTTCAACGTGGGCGACAACGTGAAGGTTCACTACCGCATCACCGAGGGCAACCGCGAGCGCATCCAGGTGTTCCAGGGCGACGTCATCCGCCGTCATGGCGCGTCGAGCCGCGAGACGTTCACCGTGCGCAAGATCAGCTTCTCGATCGGCGTGGAGCGCACTTTCCCCGTGCATTCCCCGAAGATCGACAAGATCGAGGTCGTCCGCCACGGCGACGTGCGCCGCGCCAAGCTGTACTACCTGCGCGACAAGGTGGGCAAGGCTGCCAAGATCAAGGAGAAGTCGTACCGCTAGGAACGGCGCCTCCGCACCGAGCAAGAACGCAAAGGCCTCTTCGGAGGCCTTTTTTCGTGGCGGGCACGCCGGTTTGGTATCATGGAGGGAAGGCGTGGGACGGGCGCGGACATGGGCTCGAGGATGGGAGAGGGCGGCATGAAAGGCACGGAGCCGACGGTCGAGGAGATCAGGCGCAGGCTGCAGGAGGCGGGTGCGCGCGAGTTCGCCGTGCTCGAGCGGTCGCTGGTGGCGGACACGCGCAAGGGCGTCCGGGCCGCGGTTGAGACGGCGCGGCGGCGCATCGAGGCCGAGCAGGCGGAGCGTGCGCGGCTCGAAGGGCTCTACGCCTACGAGCGGTCGCTGGCCGAGGAGCGCGGCGGCCACGTGGTCGTCGGCCTGGACGAGGTGGGACGCGGGCCTTTGGCGGGGCCGCTCGCCGTGGGGGCGGTCGTCTTGCCCGACACCCCCCGCATCGAGGGGCTGAACGATTCGAAGCAGGTCAAGCCCGAAGCCCGCGAGCGCATGGCCGTGCAGGTGAAGTCGTGCGCCGTGGCCTGGACCGTGCAGTACGTGGAAGTCGACGTCATCGATGCGGTGGGCATGACGGCGTCGCTCGTCACCGCGTTCAGGCGCGCCTTGGCCGCCATAGAGGAGGCCGGCGTGCATCCCGACGTGGTGCTTCTGGACGGCAACCCGCTGCATATGGACGACCGCGAGGTCAACGTCGTCAAGGGGGACTGTCGCTGCGCGTCGATCGCCGCCGCCTCCATCGTCGCGAAAGCGGATCGCGACGCCCTCATGTGCCGCCTGGCGAAGGAGTATCCCGCCTACGGGTTCGAAGCCCACAAGGGCTATGCCAGCCCCGAGCACATCGAAGCCATCAGGCGCCATGGCCTCACGCCCGTGCATCGCGTGACGTTCTGCACCTCCTTCATGCAGGCCACGCTGTTCTGACGCGCCGTCCTGCCCTGTCCCGCCCACCGGACCTGCCCTGTCCCGCCCACCGAACCTGCCCTGTCCCGCCCCCGACCCTGTCCTGCTCGCGCGACGTGGCGCTTATCCGTCCCACAGGTATGCCCGAAGAGGCGAAGGGCGGAGCCCGGCGGCCTTCCTGCCTCCGCCCTTCGCCGCACTTCGGCTTTCTGAGCGACGCCGCGGAGGTTCGGCATGCCCGCGACGGGGGCGGGGACGCTCGTCTTTCGAAGGGATCGGGCGCGGTCGCGCACGGGCCTCTCGGGTCCCTTACACGTCTTTTCCACCTGCCGGCCTTCGGTTCCCGAAGGTTTTCCTCTGCGGTTTCCCCAGGGGTCCTTCCCGGTGCCGCTCCTTTTTAACGCACTCTTGACCAGCGCTGATGGATTCCTGCTGGAAAAGCGCGAGGAATCCGCACGCTTCTTGCTTGATTTGTGTTGGGTCCCCGCTGGGACCGTGCTGGGCGCGGCCGCATCCGCGTCGAAGCCAGGACGGCGCGGCGGCGGCTTTCTAGGGAAACCCCGACGGTCCTTTCGCTGGACGCGCGTCATCGCTCTGCTGGGCGGCGTCTCTATGATGAGAGGCGAAGAGAAAGGGGTGCAGCCATGGTGCAGGAGGCAACGAGGGAGCGTCGTGGGGTAGGCGTGGCGCCCGCTGAGGCGGGGCGCGCCGAAAGGGAAGAGGAAAGGGAGACGGGGCTGCCCGTGGCCGGACGGCCGGCCCGGGCCAAGAACCCGCCACGCAAGAGGAAGGCCAAAGGACAGGGAGAGCGCAACAAGGAGCTCGGACGGCGGGGAGAGGACGCCGCCGCCCGCTTTCTGGAACGGCGGGGCTACGACATCGTCGCGCGCAACTGGACCTGCTTCGCCGGCGAGGCCGACATCGTGGCGCGCGACCGCCAGGCCGTGGTGTTCGTGGAGGTGAAGACGCGTTCGGGCTATGCCAAGGGCCTGCCCTCCGAGGCGGTGGACGCCGCCAAGCGCGACCGGTACGAGAAGATCGCCGCCGCCTTCCTGGCCGAATACGACGTCGTGGACGTGCCTGTGCGGTTCGACGTGGTGTCCATCGTCACGGTGGCGCCCGACCGGGCCATGATCCGGCACCATATCGACGCGTTCGGGGTCGAGTGAGGCCATGTTCGGCCAATGCTGCGTGCAGGGCGCCACGCTGAGGGGCGTGGAGGCGCTGCCGGTGGACGTGGAGGTGGTGGTCTCGCCCGGCCTGCCAGGTTTTCTGGTGGTCGGCATGCCCGACGCGGCCATCCAGGAGTCGCGGGAGCGCGTGAGGGCGGCCCTCCGCGCCAGCGGGTTCGCCATGCCCAGCGAGAAGGTGGTGGTGAACCTGGCGCCGGGTGCGCTCAGGAAGACGGGCTCGGGCTTCGACCTGCCCATTGCCGCGGGCCTGCTGGCCGCTACCGGCCAGGTCGACCGCCTGCTCGTCGAAGGCCGGCTCTTCGTCGGCGAGCTGTCGCTCGAGGGGGCGGTGCGTCCGGTTGCGGGGTCGCTCGCGTACGCGCTGTGCGCCCGGGAGCTGGGATGCGCGCTCGTGAGCGCGCCGTCGGACGACCACGTGGCGGTGGAGGGGGTGCGCCAGACGACGCTGCGTTCGCTCGGGGGCCTGCGGGCGGGGGAGTTCGAGCCTGCGCGCACCGGCACGCTGCGCCGGCAGGAGGGCATGCCCGATTTCAGCGACGTGGCGGGCCACGAGGCGGCAAAACGCGCGCTGCAGATAGCGGCCGCAGGCAATCACGGC
Organism: uncultured Gordonibacter sp.; assembly: GCA_904420575.1. GTDB lineage: Bacteria > Actinomycetota > Coriobacteriia > Coriobacteriales > Eggerthellaceae > CAJFUR01. The sequence continues at coordinate 13,847 of CAJFVW010000220.1, read as the reverse complement.
GTACTGATGAGCGGCCCGCCGGGTTCGGGCAAGTCCATGCTCGCCTCGCGCCTGCCGTCCATCCTTCCTCCCTTGGAGGAGAACGAGGCCTTGGAGACGGCGCTCGTGCATTCGGTCGCCGGCGAGAGCATGGCGGCGGTTCTGGCGGGCAACCGGCCGTTCCGCAGCCCTCACCACTCGGCCAGCCTGGCCGGGCTCGTCGGCGGTGGGAGCCCGCCGCGGCCGGGCGAGATATCGCTTGCCCACAACGGCGTCCTGTTCCTGGACGAGCTGCCCGAGTTCAGGCCCGCCGTGCTGCAGAGCCTGCGCCAGCCCTTGGAGGCAGGCCGGGTCTGCATCACGCGTGCCGACGGGAACGTGACGTTCCCCGCCCGGTTCATGCTGGTGGCGGCCGCGAACCCCTGTCCCTGCGGCTACTTCGGCGACCGGGAGCGCCCTTGCACGTGCACGTTGCCGCAGATGCGGACGTACCAGGCGCGCATCGGCGGCCCGCTCATGGACCGCATCGACCTGCATCTGGACGTGCAGCGCGCCTCGCCGCGGGAGGTGATGGGCACCGGCGGCGGCACGTCGTCGGCCGCGCTGCGCGAGGGGGTGCTGCGCGCCCGCGCGTTCGCGGCATGGCGCCGTGCGCGGGAAGGGGAGGACGCGGGGGAGAAGCTTCCCGCAGGCGTGGGAGAAGGCGCGTCGCCCTCGGCGCTCGTGCGATCATGCCGCCTGTCGGCCGTCGACGCTGCGTTCTTGGAAGACGTGGCGGCCGCGCGTCATTCGAGCGGGCGCGCCATCATGCGCACGCTCGGCGTGGCGCGCACCATCGCCGACATGGACGAGTCGCCTGCGGTCGCCAAGCGCCACCTGTGCGAGGCGCTCGGGTTCCGCTTGCAGGAGGGCGAGGAAGCATGAGGGAGGGGGGCGGCGCTTCGCGGCTGCGAACGCCGTTGGAGTCTCGACGGATGCAAAACAAGGCCACGGATGCGGAAGGGAAAGCCATGAGGTTTCGAAGGTACAGCGGCCCGCAGCTCAAGGGCCCGCGCACGGTGCTCGAGCGTGGGGCGGAGGGCTTCCCGCCCTCGCTCGGCATGGTGCACGACCCGCCGGAGCGCCTCTACGTGCTGGGGAACCCGGCGGCGCTCGTGGAAGGGCTGGCGGTGGTGGGCGCGCGCAAGGCCACGCCGTACGGGCTGGGCTGTGCGCGACGCTTCGCCCGCATGGCGGCCGAGCGCGGGGTCGTGGTGGTGTCGGGCGGCGCGCGCGGCTGCGACGCGGAGGCCCACCGGGCCGCGCTCGACGCCGGATGCCCCACGGTCGCGTTTCTGGGAGGCGGGTGCGACCAGCTGTATCCGTCAGAGCATCATGGGCTGTTCCAGAGCATCGTGGACGGAGGCGGGGCGGTGGTGTCGGAGCATCCATGGGACTATCCGCCGCTGCCCTTCGCGTTCCGGGCGCGCAACCGCCTCATAGCGGGTCTGGCGCGCGCCACCCTCATCGTGGAGGCCGGCCTGCCTTCGGGCACGTTCTCGACGGCGGACGAGGCCCTGGCCGCCAACCGCGAGGTGCTGGTGGTGCCGGGCGCCATCACGTCCGCGTCGTCGCGCGGTGCAAACCGCCTCGTCTACCAGGGAGCCACGCCCATCATCGACGACGACACGTTCCAAGACGCGCTCTTCTCGCTGTTCGGTCTCTTGAAGCAGGGGAGTGCGGCGGGCGGCGCGCAGGCGGCCGCCGCACCAAAGGCCGGCGAAGGGGACGCGCTTCTGGCCGCCCTGCAGGCCGAGCCCTTGGGATCGGAGGAACTCTACGGCCTGGCCTGCCGCCTGCATCCGGGCCCGGGCGCGCACGCCTGGCTCATGGAGCGTCTCGTGGAGGCCGAGGCGCGGGGCCTGGCCGCCCGCTATCCCGACGGACGGTGGGGCCCGGCCGCCTGAACCGCGCAGCCTGCGGGGCGTGCTTTTCGTGATCGCCGTCGCCAGGGTGCCGGCGGTTTGGTATCCTTGCAGGCATGTCTCAGACAGTGACCGTCATAGGCGCCGGGCTCGCGGGAAGCGAGGCGGCGCTCCAGCTGGCCGACCGCGGCTTTGCCGTGCGGCTCGTCGAAGCGCGCCCGCTGGTGCCCACGCCGGTGCACGAAAGCGCGAACGCTGCCGAGCTCGTGTGCTCCAACTCGCTCAAGGGCACGAAGCCCGACAGCGCCGCCGGCATGCTCAAGGCGGAGCTGGCCGCCTTGGGCTCGCAGGTGTACGCGGCCGCGCTGCGCCACGCCGTGCCTGCCGGAGGGGCGCTCGCGGTGGAGCGCGCCGCGTTCTCGGCGGACGTGACGGCGCTTCTCGAGGCGCATCCCCTCGTCCGATTCGAGCGCGCCGAGGTCGCGGACGTGGCCGAGGCGGCGGCCTCCGCCGACGCCGTCGTGGTCGCGGCCGGCCCCTTGGCCACGGACGCCCTGGCCGCGTCGCTCGCGCGCCTGACCGGCCGCGATCACCTGGCGTTCTTCGACGCCGCCGCGCCCATCGTCATGGCCGACTCGCTCGACCGCTCCAAGGTGTTCTCCCAAAGCCGCTACGAAGACGGCGGGGGCGACTACCTGAACGCCCCTTTGTCGAAGGGCGAGTACGATGCCTTCGCCCGCGCGCTGGTGGGCGCCGAGCGCGTCATACGGCGCGACTTCGAATCGAAGGACCTGTTCCAGGCATGCCAGCCCATCGAGGAAGTGGCGCGCGCCGGCCACGACGCGCCGCGCTTCGGCGCTCTCAAGCCGGTGGGCCTCGTCGACCCGCGCACGGGGCGGCGTCCCTGGGCGGCGGTGCAGCTGCGCGCCGAGGACCCGGCCGGCCAAAGCTACAACCTGGTGGGGTTCCAGACCAACCTCACCTTCCCCGAGCAGCGCCGCGTCTTCCGCATGATCCCCGGCCTCGAGCAGGCGGAGTTCGCCCGCTACGGCGTCATGCACCGCAACACGTTCCTCGACGCGCCGCGTCTTTTGGACGGCCACCTGCGCCTGGCGACGCCCCAGGCCGCCGCGCTGCCCGCGCCTGTGTACGTGGCGGGACAGATCGCCGGCACCGAAGGCTACTGCGAGGCCATGCGGTCGGGGCTGCACGCCGCCTTGGCGGTCGCGGCCGACCTTGCGGGCATCGCCCTGCCGAAGCTTCCGTGCGAGATGGCGTTCGGCGCGCTTTTGGCCTGGGCGACCGATCCCGCCACCGTGGACTACCAGCCGATGCACGCGAACTTCGGCATCATGGAACCGCTCGTTCCGCCGGTGCGCAACAAGCGCGAACGTTACGCCGCCTACGCCGCGCGGAGCGCCGAGGCGCTCGCGGCCTACCAGAACGCGCTCGCAGCCTGCGGCCTCGCGTCGCCCCTGCGCGCCGCGCCCGAAGGTTCCCGCCGCAGCCCGGACGAAGGGGCTGCGCAGTGACCGCTCGCGTCCCGGTGACGCCCGAGGAGCCGGACTGCGATTCTGCAGCCGCGGCCGCCATCGAGGCTTTCTGCGACGCCCTGCGCGTGGAGCGCAACGCGTCGACGCACACGGTGCGCGCCTACCGCATCGACCTCGCGGACTACGCGCGCTGGGCGCGCCGCGCGTCGGTCGACCCGCTGACGGCTACGCATCGCCAGCTCAGACGGTACCTCGGAGAGCTCGACCAGGCCCAGTATTCGCGCACCACCATCAACCGCCGGCTTTCGGCCTTGCGCAGCTTCTTCCGCTGGCTCAACGTGACCGGGCGCGTGGACGTCGACCCCGCCTGCCTGCTGCAAGGGCCCAAGCAACCGAAGAGCCTGCCGCACGTCATCCGTCCCGCTGACATGGCGAGGTTGCTCTCGGTGTACGGCAAGCGCGACGCTCAGGGCAACGAGCGCGCCCAGTCGCCGACCGACCTGCGCAACCAGGCGCTCCTGGAGTTTCTCTACGCCTGCGGCGCCCGCGTCTCCGAGGCCTCGGGCCTGAAGGTGGGAAACGTCGACTTCGCAAGCGGGCAGGTGAAGGTCTTCGGCAAGGGATCGAAGGAGCGCATCATCCCGTTGCACGACCTGGCCGTGTCCTCCCTGCGCGCCTATCTGACGGCGGGCCGCCCGCGCATCCTCGACGGCAAGCAGAGCGAGTACGTGTTCGTCTCGACGCGGGGCAACCGCATGACCACCGACGCCATCCGCAAGGTGTTCAAGGCCGCCCTGCGCGAGGCAGGGCTCGACGAGACGCTTTCGCCTCACGACATGCGCCACACCTTTGCCACCGATCTCCTTGACGGCGGCGCCGACCTGCGCAGCGTCCAGGAGATGCTGGGCCATGCGAGCCTGTCCACCACGCAGATCTACACGCACCTCTCGCCTGCACGCCTGAAGCAGGTGCACGCCCAGGCCCACCCGCGCGGCTGACGCCCGGTGCCGCCTGCGCGGCCGAACCTCCCTCCCAGCATCTCCGCAGCCTCCGGCGGCCGACGCCGCCCGCATCCGCCCCCGCGCGATCATCGCAGATCGGTAGCGCTGCCGCAACGCGCGCCTGACAAGCGCCCCTTTCGGCCTTTCGTGTCCCGGCCGTCGGCCACAATGGGGCTTCGCCGCGCGCGGACGCGCCGCGCAGGCGGAAAGCGCCATCCCGACGGATCCCCTCCCTCGTGGCGGGGAACACGTGTGAAAGGAAGATGCCATGAGCAGAAGAAAACTCAAGATGCTGTTCTGGGCCGTGGCGGCCGTTCTCGCCTTCATCCCGTTTTTGCAAGGCTGCGCGGCTGACGACGGACGCACGGACGGCTCCGAAGGCGCGGGCGCCGAAGGTCAGCAGAACGAACAGGGCATGCAGGACGAAGGTTCCTCCGACGGCGCCGTCAACGACGTCCAGGCCCAAGACGTGCAGTACGGACAGGTGGTTTCCGTCGACGGCGACGAGGTCACCGTGCTTCTGGGCGAGTACGCCGCCGCGGCCGCGGACGCCGACTCCCAGTCGTTCGCCGCTGGCGAAGACCAGATCACGTTCGATCTCCAGAACGTCAAGGTCACCGACGAGATGGGCGCCGACCTGGCCAAGGACGGCCTGGCGGCAGGCGACCTGGTAGAGATGACCGGCACGGGCACCGGCATGGACTTCACGCCCGAAAGCATCATGGTCGTGGGCTCAGCCGACGCGCTCGACACCTCCGGCGGCTCTGCCGGAGCGATGAGCAACAACAAGTAGGCGGGTCCTCGCGAGTCCTTGCAGGCGCGCCGGAACGGCGCGCCTGCAAGGACCGCGCTGCCCTACGTCGGCGGCATGGTTCTCCGTGCCCTTTCCGCCCGCCTGCGCCGCAGGTGCACGCCCTGCGCGCCGACGGCCCCCGCATCCCCGCCCCCGGGCCGCTTCCAGGCCCCCGGGCCGCTTGCGCTGCGGGGCCACTCCGCTATAATGGGCCGTCGGAGCCCTCGTCGCGGGGGCTTTCCGGAAGACGAAGACCATCGGAGGGGCCGCACGGCAGGCCTCCTAGAGGAGCCGATACGCATGTCGTTCAAGATACCGACGGAGAAGCTGTTGCTGGTGGCGGGAGTGGTGTGGTTCGTCGCGGGCGCCAACATCGCCAATCTGGGGATCCACGCGTACTTCAACGAGCCGAGCTGGCTTCTGTGGGCGCTGCTCGTGGGCACGCTCGTCATCTTCGTGCTGTTCCACGTCTTCGTGTTCACCAAGATGGTGGGCAAGCACTCGGAACGCATCCGCGGCTACGAGGAAGACCGGACGCACATCCTCAAGTTCTTCGACAAGAAGGGCTACATCATCATGGCCGTCATGATGGGCGGCGGCATCGGGCTGCGCATGGCGGGGCTGGTGCCCGAATGGTTCGTCGCGTTCTTCTACACCGGCCTGGGGGCTGCGCTGGCCGTGGCGGGCATAAGCTTCGTGCTGCGCTACTTCAAGAGTTCCGAGCCGTCATGCCCGGTGATGCCCCACCGCTAGCCCGCAGACGCGTCCGCGGCGCGATGCCGGGACACCTCGGCCCTGCCGCACGGGCGCGCGTCGGAAAGAAAACGAAACGGTTACGGCTCGTGCCGCTCGTTGCCAAGGTGACATACGATGGTCGTCGCAACGTGAAGGTCGGAAGAAGGGGGCGCAGGTGCCAACGGTTTTCGTCGTAGAGGATGACGCGTCGCTGCGCGACGAGCTCAAACGTCTCCTCGACCTGCAAGGCTATGCGTGCCGCACCACGACCGACTTCGGCCGCGCCGCCGATGAGATCGTGGCCGCGCGACCCGACTGCGTGGTGCTGGACCTGAAGCTTCCCGGCGCCGGCGGCCATGCCGTCTGCCGCGACGTCCGTCGGAAAAGCGCGGTGCCCATCATTATGCTCACCTCGTCCGACAGCGAGTTCGACGAGGTCATGAGCATGAACCTGGGAGCCGACGACTACGTCACCAAGCCCTATCGCCCCGCCGTTTTGCTCGCACGCATCGAAGCCGTCCTGCGCCGCGCGGCGCCTGCCGCCACGCGGCCGGTCGTCGAACACAAGGGCGTCGTGCTCGACGTGGCGAAGGGGACGGTCGCCTACGAGGGACGCGCCGTCGAGCTGACGCGCAACGAATTCAAGATCCTGCGCATGCTCATGGAGAACCACGACGCCATCATCACGCGCCAGGAGCTCATGTGCGAGCTGTGGCAGTCCGACGCGTTCATCGACGACAACACGCTCACCGTCAACATCAACCGGTTGCGCAAGAGCCTGGCCGGCATCGGCGTGCCCGACGACTTCCTGGTCACGCGTCGGGGACAGGGATACCTGGTGTGAGCGCGTTCGCCCTGGGAGCCTACCTCCGCGACCATGCCGCGCAGGCGGCCGTGGGCGCGGCGTGCATTGCCGGCGTGTCCGGCATGCTGGCGGTCCTGGGGGCGGGATGGCAGGCCGCCGTGCTGGCGGCGGCGTTCATGGCCCTGTGCTTCGCGGTCATGCTGGCGATAGGCTTCGCGCGGCGCGCCCGGTTCTATCGGGAGCTGGCGGGCCTTTCCGCGCAGAAGGCGGGCCCGGGCAACCTCGCGTCCCTTTTAGAAGAGCCCGATTTCCTCGAGGGCCGGCTGGCATGGCGGGCGCTCGACGAGCAGGGCCGTGCCGCAGCCGACGAGATAACCGGCCACAAGCAGCAGAACAAGGAGTACCGCGACTACGTGGAGCTGTGGATCCACGAGATCAAGACGCCCATCGCCGCGGCGAACCTCATGGCAGCCGACCTGCACGGCCCCGTGGCGACCAAGCTCAAGGGGGAGCTCGACCGCATCGAGTCTCAGGTGGAGCAGGCGCTCTACTACGCCCGTTCCACGTCGCTCGCGAAGGACTACGCCATCCGCGAGACCGCGCTCGCCGACGCCGTGCGGGCGGCCTGTCGGAAGAACGCACGCTACCTCATCGAAAGCGGCGTCTCGGTGGAGGTCGGCCTGGCGGACGACGAGACGGTGTTCGCGGACGCCACCTGGCTCTCCTTCATCGTGGGCCAGGTGCTCGCCAATGCGGCGAAGTACGGCGCCTCCTGCGTCCGGTTCTCGTCGCGCACGGAAGGCGAGGGGGGCGCCGCGCGCACGGTGCTCGCGATGGCCGACGACGGCTGCGGCATCCCCGCCGCCGACGTGCCGCGCGTCTTCGAGCGAGGGTTCACGGGCGCGAACGGCCGTGCGCAGGGATCCTCCACGGGCATGGGGCTCTACCTTGCCGCCGTCATGTGCGAGAAGATGGGCCTGGGGTTGGGGATCGCCTCCGAGGAAGGCACCGGCACCCGCGTCATGATCTCCTTCCCCCACGACCGCCGCAGGCTGGACGTGCAGAACGCCTGATACCGGCATGCAAGTCGTGAAAAGCCAGCGAGAGGCGCCTGCTTTCCTGCCTCGCATCCCCAGGATCCCTCGACTCCGCGCTTCGCGTTGCGCTCGGGACGACACGAAGTTTCCTGACAAAACCGTAAGGTTGGGGTAAGGCTCTTCGATGGCGTGCGGGGCGGAGGAGCCGTACCATCGTGGCAGTCAGAATTCCGAAGGAGTGATCGTCATGACCGAAGTGTACGCAACCCCCGGGAGCGCGGCGACAGGGACGCCTGCGCACGCCGGAGCCTCCACGTTCCAACCTGCCGCCTGTGCGGGAACCCCGCGCCCTGTCCTGTCCGTTCGCCAGATCGAGAAGGTGTACGGCAACCGCGACTCCGTCACGCATGCCATCAACGACATCAGTTTCGACGTGATGCCGGGCGAGTTCGTGGGCATCATGGGGCCTTCGGGTTCCGGCAAGACCACGCTGCTCAACTGCGTCGCGACCATCGACACGGTGACCAGCGGCCACATCCTGGTGGACGGGCGGGACGTCACGGGCCTGCGCAGCCGCGCGCTCGCCAAGTTCCGCCGCGACGATCTGGGCTTCGTCTTCCAGGACTCCAACCTGCTCGACACGCTGACCGGGTTCGAGAACGTCGCGCTCGCGCTCACCATCAAGGGCGAGCACGTCTCCAAGGTGCGCACCAAGGTGGAGGACATCGCCCGCACGCTCGGCGTCGGCGAGGTGCTGAACAAGTACCCCTACCAGATGTCGGGCGGCCAGAAGCAGCGCATCGCCGCCGCACGCGCCATCGTGGCCGACCCGAAGCTCGTGCTGGCCGACGAGCCCACGGGAGCGCTCGACTCCCGCAGCGCGGGCGTCATGCTGGACACGCTCACCATGATGAACGAGAAGCTGCACGCCACGATCATGATGGTCACGCACGACTCGTTCGCCGCCTCGTTCGCCAGCCGCATCCTCTTCATCAAGGACGGCACCGTGTTCAACGAGATACGCCGCGGCGACACGAGCCGTGCGGACTTCTTCAACCGCATCATGGAAGTGGTCACGTTCCTGGGTGGTGACGTGCGCGATGCTGGCTAAACTCGCGCTGCGCAACGTGCGCCGCTCGGTGCGCGACTACGCCGTCTACTTCGTCACGCTCCTGTTCGGCGTGGCGGTGTTCTACGCGTTCAATTCCGTGCGCAACCAGTCCATCCTGTTCGACCTGGGCTCATCGTCGGCAAGCGCGTTCGAGCTCACGGCGAACTTCCTGGGCATGTTCTCCGTGGTCATAGCCTGCGTGCTGGGTTTCTTGGTGGTCTACGCGAACCGCTTCCTCATCCGTCGGCGCAAGCAGGAGTTCGGCACCTACCTGCTTCTGGGCATGCGGCCGGGGCAGGTCTCGGCCATCGTGCTCATGGAGACGGTCTGCGTCGGCGCGATCTCGTTGGCCATGGGCCTGGCGCTGGGCATCGGGCTTTCCCAAGGGCTCTCGTTCTTCACGGCAGGGCTGTTCAACATCCCCATGCAGCAGTACCGCTTCATCTTCTCGCCCGACGCGTTCTCTCAGACGCTTCTGTGCTTCGTGCTCATCTTCGTGGTGGTGGCGCTGTTCAACACGCTGTCCATCAGGCGCTACAAGCTTATCGACCTGCTGGGAGCGCGCAACCGCAACGAGCGCTTCCGCGTGCGCAACCCCTGGATCAGCCTTGCGGGCTTCGTGGTGGCCGTCGCGGTGTTGGCCTGGGCCTACGTGACGCTCATCCACAACGGCCTGGTGTATTTCGACGGGGAGTTCTGGAAGGCGACCGCGCTCATGCTGGTGGGGACGTTTTTGTTCTTCTGGTCGGTGGCGGGCTTCGTCATCGCCGTCGTCGAGCGCACGCGCGGCGTGTACTTCAGGGGCCTCGCCATGTTCACGACGCGCCAGATAGCCAGCAAGGTGAACACGGCGTTCCTGTCGCTGTCGGTCGTGTGCGTCATGCTGTTCTTCTCGCTCACGGTGTTCTCCACGGGGGCGGGGCTGGTGCAGCTGTTCACCGGCAACGTGGAAGAGGGCACGCAGTACGACGCCACGCTCGCGGCGAACCTGTATTTGGCCTTGGACAACGTGAACGAGGACAAGCTCGCGGAAATGCAGGCGGAGGACGCGCAGGCGGCCGCGGACTACGTGGCCGCGCAGGAGGCGCGCGCCGCCGAGGTGCGCGCCGAGGCGGAGAAGTGGGACTGGAGCATCGAGCGGCGCCTGGCCGAGGCGGTCCCGGACTGGGACGGCTTCGTGAAGGACGCGGTCCAGGTGGACATGTACCAGCCGAAGCGGGACACCACCACCTACGGCGAGCTCATGGACCGCTTCGGCGTGGCGCTGGGCAGCAAGGAACAGAACGAGGGCCTGAGACCCCAGAACGTCGGCATGGTGGGCGTGTCGCAGTTCAACGCCGCCCGCGCGCTTGCCGGCCGCGAACCCATCGAGGTGGGCGAAGGCCAGTTCGCGGTGAACAACGCCTTCGAGATGACGGAAGATCTGTCCCGCAGCATGGCGCAGCGGGGCACCGAGATCGTGGTGGACGGCCAGACGCTCGTCGCCACGGGCGAGTACGTCGAGCAGATGCTCTCCACCACCACGTTCTCCAACGACGCCGCCACGATCATCGTGCCCGACGCGGTGATCGACGGGCTGCGCGCCGCAGGCGAGGCTCCCTACGCCAGCTATCTGGACGTGGACTACAAGGTCGACCGCGCCGAAGGCGACCAGCTTCTGTACGCCGCCCTTGCGCAGACGCTGCCGCCCGACCAGCAGCAGGCCGGCTACGGTTGGCAATACCGTTCGGCGCCGTGGCCCGTCACCGTCGTGACGACGGCCAACGAGGTGATAGAGCAGTCCGGAGGCATGCGCATGATGATCACGTATTTGGCGCTTTACATCGGCTTCGTGTTCCTCATCACCACGGCGGCGCTGCTGGCCATCCAGCAGCTCTCCGAGACGAGCGACTCGCTGCCGCGCTACCGGCTTTTGGCCGAGATAGGCTGCGACCGCCGCATGATCTTCCGCTCGCTGGCGACGCAGGTGGTCGTGTACTTCCTGGCGCCGCTGGCGCTGGCGGTGTGCCATTCCGTGTGTGCCGTGGGCGTGCTGGGAGAAAGCATGTTCGAACAGCTGGGCATCTCGGTGACCGATCCCGTCCTCATGACGGTGGCGTTCACGGCGGTGGTGTACGGCAGCTACCTGCTGGTCACGTACTTCGCGAGCCGCGGCACCGTGCGCGCCTCGCTGGGCAAGCGGCTTTTGGGATAGGGGCGTGGGGCCTGCAGGCGGACGTCCGCCTGCAGGCCCTCCTGCAATTGCTCCCGCTTTGCAGCAGCGCGGCGCCTCGGCATGGGCTACAATAGTGCGCGTGTCTTTCCGAGGACACGTCCGGTAAGCTGCGGCCAGGAAGGGCACCGTGTCGACGAGCATCGCAAAGCGCTTCGAGCGCATCGAGGGCGTCATGGCCTTCCAGGCCATCCGCCAAGGGCTCGTCCTCACCATCCCCGTTCTGCTCGTCGGGTCGTTCTGCCTCGTCTTCCTCAACCTTCCCCTTGGGGCGTACCAGGACGCGCTGTCGGTGCTTCCCTGGGTCACGTCGGCGCTCACCATGGCCTACGACGCCACGATGGGCATCTTCTCGCTGTACGTGGCCGTGAGCATAGGCCTGTGCTACGCGCGGGCCTATGCGGCCCGCTTCGGCGGCTTCTTCATCCAAGGCGCGCCCTTCGCCGCACTGGCGGGCTACCTAGTGCTCGTGGGGTTCGGCTGGGGCTCCGTCGATCTGGCCGTGCTCAGCACGCGTTCCCTGTTCGTCGCCATCATAAGCGGGCTCGGCACGTCCATGCTCTACTGCCGCATCGTAGGCCGCCTGCCCGCCCGCCGCCGTTACGGCGACAGCATGGACGGCGTGTTCAATCAGGCGGTCACGGCGCTCGTGCCCATCGCTGCCGTGGTGGCGCTCTGCGCCGCCCTCAACGCGACCGCGGCCGTCGTCTTTTCGGCGGGAAGCGTCGAGGAGCTGTTCTTCGCAGGCGTGAGCGCCCTTTTCCCCCTGGCCGACGCGTCGCTGGGGAGCGGCCTTCTGTACCTCTTGGCGAACAACGTCATGTGGTTCTTCGGCATCCACGGCGGCAACATGCTCGACGGCGTGGCACAAAGCGTGTTCGTGCCCGGCACGGCCGCCAACGCCGCGTCCCTGGCGGCAGGCGGCGGCACCGTGCAGATCGTCACCAAGACCTTCTTCGACGTGTTCGCGTCCATCGGCGGGGCGGGCGCGCTGCTTTCGCTGCTCGTCGCCATCCTGCTGTTCGGCCATCGCCGCAACGTGCGCCGGCTTTCGGCGTTCGCCGCGGTGCCCATGGCCTTCAACGTGAGCGAGATCATGATGTTCGGCCTGCCCGTGGTGTGGAACCCCACGTTGTTCGTGCCGTTCATCCTGGTGCCGCTCGTGAACCTGGTCGTGGCCTACGCGGCCACGGCGGTGGGCCTGGTGCCGCCGACCGTCGTGGACGTGACGTGGACGGCGCCGCCGCTCGTGGGCGGCTACGTGGCCACGGGCTCCGTTGCCGGAGCCGTGCTGCAGCTGGTCAACATCGCCGTGGGCGCCGTGCTGTACCTGCCGTTCCTGCGCCGCTACGAGCGCGCCGCCGACGAGCGGGCCCAGGACGAGTACCGGGGGCTGCTCGCCCTGCAGCGCGAGGCGGAGCTCGCGCAGCGCGAGGTGGCCTTGCTGGACGCGCCGGGCGTCTTGGGCTCCGTGGCGCGCTCGCTCGCCGAGGACGTGTGCCAGGCGGTGGAGCGCCGCGAGCTGGAGCTGCACTACCAGCCTCAGTTCGACGCGGATGGCGCCGCCGTCGGCGCCGAGGCGCTGCTGCGCTTCCGGCACCCCGAGTACGGGATGGTCTATCCGCCTCTCGTGGTGGAGCTGGCGGCGCAGGCGGGCGTGCTGGAGGATCTGGAGCGCGCCGTGTTCGACCGTGCCCTCGACGACGCGGCGCGCATCCAGGAGCTGGCCCACGAAGGAGTGGTGCGCGAGGACTTCACGGTGAGCGTGAACGCCACGGCACGGATGCTGCAGGACGCCGACGACGTCGACTTCGTCATCGCCGCCGTGCGGGCGCGCGGGCTCGACGCGGGCCGCGTGGTGGTGGAGGCGACCGAGCGCGAGGCGCTCCGGTGGGACGCCGGCGCCTCCCAGCTGCTGCGACGTCTCGCGGACGCGGGCGTGCCTCTGGCCATCGACGACTTTTCCATGGGGCGCACGTCGTTCCAGTACCTGGAGACCAGCGTGTTCTCCGTCGTGAAGCTGGATGGCGCCATGGCCCAGGGCGTGCTGGAGAACGAGCGTTACGCCGAGATCGTCTCGTCCATCACCAAGCTCTCCGAGCAGCTGGGCTTCACGGTGCTGGCCGAGTACGTGGAGACCGCCGAGCAGCGCGACCTGCTGCACCGCCTGGGCTGCTCGTACTTCCAGGGCTACCTGTACGCTCCCGCGCTTCCCTACGACCAGATGGTGGAAAAGGTGCGCAGCGCCCCGCGCCTGTCATCCTGAGCGAGCACAGCGAGTCGAAGAATCTTCTTCCTTGCCCAAGATCCTTCGACTTCGGCCTTCGGCCTGCGCTCAGGATGACAAAGCAGGATGCTCCGCTCGCTCAGGATGACAAAGGAAGGGCCGTTCCTTCCGCAGGAATCCCCGCCGCCCTTGTCGAACGTTTTGTGAACGCTTTCTGGAAGACTAAAACGAACAGATGTTTTCGCCGTGATGGCGCTTCCCGTGCGCTACAATGGTTGATTGCGGATAAATGATACTTGGACGGTAGCCTATATGCGCTCCCGGAACCATGAGCCAAAGGAAAGAACGGACAGCTATGGGACAGAACGCCATCGTCATCAAAGGCGCACGCGAGCACAACCTGAAGGACATCGACCTCACCATACCGCGCGACCAGCTGGTCGTGTTCACGGGGCTTTCGGGCTCGGGCAAGTCCAGCCTGGCCTTCGACACCATGTACGCCGAAGGGCAGCGCCGCTACGTGGAGAGCCTCTCCAGCTACGCGCGCATG
>CAJFVW010000219.1 GCA_904420575.1 uncultured Gordonibacter sp. | reverse complement strand
GCTGGCGCGGGAGTACCCCGAGGCGTTCGGGCGCACCTTCCAGGCCGACGAGGGCCCCGACATCGACAACTGGCTCGTGTAAGGGCCACCGAGGACAGGGACGTCCCGCGCGCCGCCGCGCCGGGGCGTCCCTCTGCGGCGTCCACGCCTCGCAGGTGCGGGCGCCGCTTGGCAGGCGAGGCGACGGAATGGCATTCAGGGGGTTTGCATGGCCGGATGGGGGTCGTATTACGCACGTTCGATGGACGAGGAACTGGGGACGGAGTATTCGCCCGATCTTCTGACGAAGAAGCCGATCCTGCTCAGCCCTTACCTGCTGAGCGTGGTCGCAAAGGCCGAGTGCGAGTATTCCCGCGCCGACGAGCGCGTGTCGCTGGGCGCGAACAAGGAGGCCGTCCGCGAGTTCCTGATCAACCTGGAATCGCTGGCCGCCGCCGCCATCGACGGGGACTCCATCAACCTCGTGGACCTGTTGACGGCGAACATCGTTCCCGAAACGCCCGAGAAGGGACGGACGGGCGGCGCGCCCGTGCCCCGCGCGCGCCTGTACAAGCAGCTCATCAAGAAGCACAGCGACCCGAAGGCCGCCAAGGCCGTGCATTTCGACCGGGACTTCGTGTTCGCCCTGCACGCCGAACTGTGCGGCGCAAGCCCGGACGACCGCCGGCACTGGGCGTACCGGGGCGCCCAGGCCGCGCGTCCCGACCAGGTGCATCCCCGGCTCCCGCAAAAGCGGACGGTGCCGCCGAACCGCATCGAGCGCTACATGGACGACCTGTGCGGCTTCTGCAACAAGGAGTACTATTCGCCCCAGGTGCAGGCCTGCCTGCCGCATTTCCAGATAGAGTACGTCAAGCCGTTCAAGTCGCACGGGGAGGCGCTCGGCCGGCACGTGTCGTATCTGGTCTACGCCCGCCGTGGCCTCTGCCGCACCGCCATCGTCCCCATTGCGCTCACGTCCATCGCGCGCATCAATGCGCCCGTGGATCCCTACAAGGTGGACCACCGCTCGCCTTCCCAGCAACCGTTGGCGCTCTGGGTGCTGCATGGGGCGAAGTCCCTGGAGGTCACCGCATCGTTCGTGCGCGACATCGACGGGCGGCTGTCCGCCATAGAGGAGAAATGGCGCGGCAAGGTCAGGTCGGTTCGCAACGGCGACCTCTGCGACCTGTTGCTGCACGACCTGCTGGCGAATCCGGTGATCAACAGCACGTACGCCATCCGCCTCAGCGGGAAGACGCCGCCGGCCATAGGCGACGCCTTCGCCAAGCTGCAGGAGGCAGGCGTCATCCGTCCCCTGAACGAGAAGCGCCGCTACCGCCTGTTCTGCGCGGACGACGTGGTGGCGTGCTACTACCAGGTGCTGGACGCCGTGATCCCGCCCAGCTGGGTGCCGGGGAAGGCGCTGTTCTACGACTGACGCCGGCGAGGCTGCCGGCCTTTGCAAGGGGAACATGACCGAAGAAGGAGGAGACATGAGCGTACAGGACTATCCGCATCTGTTCGAGCCCATCCGCCTGGGGAACACGTTTTTCCGCAACCGCATATTCGGCGCCCCCATGGGGTATCAGAACGTGAACGGGGACGGGTACCTTCCCGAAAGCGCCGCGTACTATTACGAGCGCCGTGCCCGGGGAGGCGCAGCCAGCGTGGCCACCATGGAGGTCATTGCCGATGCGCAGTATGGCCGGGGCGGCGACACCCAGATGTGCGCCGAGACCAAGAACGTCCACCACAACCTGTCCCGCATCGCCTATGCGGTGAGCGCGTACGGCGCCGTGCCCGTCATGGAGATAGACCATGCGGGCATGTTCGCCAACAGGAGCCTTTCCTTCTTCGGGGCGGAATCGGCGGGAGAGGCCTACGGCCCGGTCGAATGCGAATGCGCAGGGCGCCTGATCAAGCCCATGGACGAAGCGTTCATCGAGCGCATGATCGCCAAGTTCGTGGACGCCGCCGCGCTTGGCCAGCGCTGCGGGTACCGGATGGCCCTCATCCATGCGGGCCATGGCTGGGGCCTGCACCAGTTCCTTTCGCCCGTCACCAACACGAGGACCGACCAATGGGGCGGCTCGCCCGAAAACCGGGCGCGCATCGTGGTGGCCATCATCGACGGCATCCACCGTCGTCTGGGCAGGGGCTTTCCGGTGGAGGTGCGCATCAGCGGCTCCGAATGCTTCGAGGGCGGCTACGGCATCGAGGAGGGCATCCGGATCGCGCGTCAGCTTGACGGGCATGCGGACCTCATCCACGTCTCGGCGGGCAACCACGAGGTCGACGAGGTGTTCGGGGTGACGCATCCCAGCATATTCATGGAGGACGGCTGCAACGTGCCGTACGCGGCCGCCATCAAGAAGCATGTCGCCACGCCGGTGGCCACGGTCGGCGCGCTGTCGGACCCGGCGCTCATGGAGGAGATACTGGCTTCGGGGCAGGCGGACGTCGTGGAGCTTGCGCGCGAGCTCATGGCCGACCCCGACTTCCCCCTGAAGGTGCGCTGCGGGCGCGAGGACGAAACGCGGCGGTGCATCAGGTGCCTTTCCTGCTTCTCGAACGAGATGAGCAACGGCGAGCCGTACTGCGCCATCAATCCGGAAAGCGGACGGGAAATGGACGCGAAGTTCGCGGTGCCGGCGCCGAAGGAGGCCAAGAAGGTGCTGGTCGTGGGCGGCGGCGTCGGCGGCATGCAGGCCGCGCTGATCGCGGCCGAACGGGGGCACCAGGTGGTGCTGTGCGAACGCGAAGGGCGTCTGGGCGGCGTCCTGCGCTGCGAGGCGCGCGTGCCGTTCAAGAAGCTGGTCGAACGCTATCTGGACCAGCAGGAGATGCTGGTGGCCCGCGACCCGCATATCGAAGTGCGGCTGGGAACCGAAGTCGACGCCGCCTACGCGAAAGGGGTGGGGGCCGACGCCCTCGTAGTGGCGTGCGGCGCCGACCTGGTGGTGCCGCCCATCGAGGGCATCGACGCGCCCCAGGTGTTCGACGCGGTGACCGCCTACGAGAAGGCCGAAGGGCTGGAAGGCCGCATCGTGGTCATCGGCGGCGGGTTCGTGGCGGTGGAGCTGGCGCTTCATCTGAAGGGGCTGGGCCGGGACGTGGTGGTGGTGAACAACACCGACCACCTCAACGACGGCGGGAACTTCCTGCACATGCCGGGACTCCGCCGCGAGATCTGCCTGCGCGGCCTGGAGATACGCCATCTGGTGGACACGTACCGCATCACGGAGGAAGGCATCGAATTCCGTTCGCCCGACGGCGAAGGCACGCTGGCGGCCGACACGGTGGTGTACGCGGTCGGCATGAGGCCGCGCTGGGAGCTGGCCGCATCGCTGCACGATTGCGCGCCGGAGTACTACGTGGTCGGCGACTGCGTGGCCGCGCGCACCATGGACGCCGCCACGGCCGAGGCGTTCATGGCCGCGCAGAACATCGGGCGGGTGTAGAAGGCTCCGCCCCCTCGGTCTGCCGTTCTGCAGAAGGCCTGCGTCTTCGGGGGCGGCAGGGGTCAAGGGGGCTCGGCTGCGGCAGGCGGGGCGGCGTGCGCAGGGCGCCCCGCCTGCCATCCTGCACGCCACGCAGAAGGCCCGCGCCATGCGACGCGGGGCCTTCTTTCATGCCGGGATCGTCTTCCGCACCACCGGCTTGCGCACGCCGGTGGTGCGGCACGCCCCTTCGCGCTACTTCACGGCGTAGATGACCGACCGCGGCGACGAGGGCAGCAGCTTCGCCAGCTCGTCGTACGTGTCGAACGCCATGACGCGCGCCTGGCAATGGTGCACGCAGGTGGGCAGGCGCCCTTCGCTCACGCGGTCGGCGCACAGGTCGCAAAGCGAGGTGGGCAGCGGCAGGTACGTGTAGTCCCACGTGCCGTCGGCGTTCTGGCGCGGCCCGTCCTGCATGACCTTGATGCCCCATTGCCCTTCCGGCAGGTCGTGCTCCTTCTTGCAGGCTATCTCGCACGTGTGGCATCCCGTGCAGTAGTCGAAGTTGATGAACAGCCCGTATTCTTTAGTAGACATATTTGCGACCTCCCAGGAACTCTTCGTTCGTGTTGGCATGCACCGCGTCTTCGGAGTACTGGATGCGTTCGTAGGGGAATCCGCCCAGCTCGGTCACCTGCTTGCTGGGCATGACCGCGCTGTTCTCCTCGGTGCATTTATAGACCTTGCACAGCTGGCTCTTGTAGGGGGCTCCGTAGCCGGTGGGCCCGGTCACGCACTGGTTCGTCAGGTTGTTGATGTTCGAGTCGAACACGCCGTACAGGGAAGGCTCGGCCGCTTCCTGCTCGGGGAACCACCAGCCGTGCTCGGCGTTCACGACGCGCGGGTCCATGGTCTCGGTCTCGTGGACCACCTGGCGGCAGCGTCCGCGCGTGTTCTCGATCCACACCCAGTCCCCGTCCTTGACGCCGTACTTCTTCGCCGTTTCGGGGTGCATCTCGACCAGCGGCCAGGGATGGAACTCCCGCATGGTCGGCTGCTGCCGGTGCTCGGAATGGAAGAACTCGTAGGAGCGGTGCCCCGTGGTCAGCACGAGCGGGTACTCCTCGGCCAGCTCCGGCGTGCTGTAGGGGCTTTCGGGCGGCTCTTCGTAGTAGGGAAGGGCCGGGTCGCCCAAGGCTTCCAGGACCAGGCTATACAGCTCAATCCTGCCGGTGGGGGTGTTGAACCCGGGCTGCCCGTCCGAGCGCAGAAGCCCCTTCTCGTGCATGAAGTAGGGACGCTCCGGCCAGCTGTCCACCATTTCGGTGAGTTCCGCATAGGTGAACGGAGGGTCGTCGAAGCCGTTCTCGATGGCCTCGTCGAGCAGGTCGATGTCGCTTCGCGGCTTGAAGTTCTCGGGATTGAGGCGGCTGCACACGGCCACCACGATGTCCTCGTCCGACTTCGCCTCGTAGTAGGAGCTGCACTTCGTGATGGCGCGCGACGGCGTCCACCAGCCGCGGATGGAATTGCGCTCGCAGCTCATGGCCGCAGGCAGCACCACGTCGGCGAAGGCCACCGCCGTCGGCGTCATGAACACGTCCACCACCACCACGAAATCCATCTTGTTGATGGCGTCGTAGACGCGCGGGGCCTCGCCCGCCATGTTCGCGATGGGGTTGGTGGACTGGAACCATATCATCTTGATGGGGTAGGGCTTGCCCGTCTCGATGGTCTGCAGCAGGCTGTCGCCGTGCGCGGTGGCCGCGCCCGCCGCGAAGCGGTGGAGGGGCGAGAAGTCCAGGCCGATGCGCTTGGCCTGCATCTCGGCCGGGACGTACTGGTCGTACCCGTACGGGTAGCTGAGCACCATGCCGTACGCGTCGCGCGCGACGATGTTGCCGCCTGGCTTCTCGATGTTGCCGCAGATGGCGTTCATGGCTATCCAGGCGTGCGCCTGGGGGATGCCGTTGACGTTCATGTCCACCGCGACGCCCCATTGTATGGCGCTGGGGTTGCCCTGGGCGAACAGACGCGCGGCCTTGCGGATGTCGTCGGCGGGTATCCACGTGACCTTCGAGGCCTCTTCCGGCGACCAGTCCTTGACGCTTTCCACCAGCTGGTCGAAGCCGTAGCACCACTTGTCGACGTAGTCGTGGTCGTACAGGTCTTCGCCCACGATGACGTTGATCATCGAGAGCGCCAGGGCGCCGTCGGTGCCGGGCCGTATCTGGAGCCAGATCTCGGCCTTCGCCGCGAACCACGTGAGCTGCGGGTCGCAGACGATCAGCTTGGTGCCCCTCTTCATGAGCTCGACGATCCAGTGGCCCAGGAACCCGTCGCCGTTCGATTTCAGGGCGTTGTTGCCCACCATGAAGATGTAGTCGGGGCGATGGTACTCCGGGTTGTCGTAGCGGTCGGGGCGGAACTGCGAGGCGTCGACCACGGTCAGGTCGCCCATGACGGCCGCGCTGATGGCGGCGCGCGGCAACATGCAGGAGTCGCCCGCAAGGAATCCCAGGGCGAAGTTGGGGCTGCCGAAGCCGGCGTACGTGATGAGCGGCACCGCCCAGTTGCAGTTGCGTCCCGTCCCCATCATGCCGACGATGGATTCCGGGCCGTACTCCTTCTGTATCCGGCGGACGTTCTCCTCGATGATGTCCAGCGCCTCGTCCCAGCTGATGCGCTCCCACTTGTTCTCGCCGCGCTCGCCCGCACGCTTGAGGGGGTACTTCAGGCGGTCGGGGTGGTTGACGGCCTCAACCATGTTCAGGCAGCGCATGCACAGCGTGCCGTTGTTGTAGGTCTGGTTCGGGTCGCCCTCTATCTTGACGAGCTTGCCGTCCTTGTCGGTATACAACAAGACGCCGCAGCTGTCGTGGCAGCCCGGCGCCGACCAGTGGCACGTGCGGGTGACGGTGAGGTCGCCTTCCTGCCATCTCCATTCTTTCCGGTAAAGATCAGGGTTTTCCTCAAACGCCATGCTCTCCTCCTTCTTTGTTGGCTGGCTCCGGTCCCGCCTGCAAGCGGCCCAGAATGCATGAAAGCCGTGCCTCAGGGGGGTCAGTCGGCACGGCTTTCATGCACCAAACGGCTGTGCGCGCACGAGGCGCGCAAGGGCGGGGAAGCCCGCCCTCACAGCCGTTTAAGCGCTCAGTTCTGGGGCGCTCCCGGCGCTTTGGGCGCAGCGGGGACCGCAGGGGCTTTGGGCGCGCTGGGCGCTCCCGGCGCCGCGGGGGCGGCAGGCGCGCCTGCGGCAGCGGCAGCCTTTGCAGGGTCGAGGGACGAAACGTCCGCCCCGCATCCCGGGCAGGTTTCGGGGAAGGGCATGCCCGCGATGACGGGAATGACCTTCCCGCAGGCGGGGCACTCTTTCGGCCCTGCAGACACGTCGGCTGGTCTGAAGCACATGATGGGTCTCCTTTCGTTCATGGTGCGCCGCCAGTATAGGGGCGCCTGCAGGGGCCGCATATGGCAAAGCCTCTAAAAATGACCGGGTGATTTTTAGAGGCTTTGCCCTGCGCCGTGCCTGCAGGCGCCGTTTGCAAGCAGGAGGCCTGGTCGCACGCGCTGTCCGGAGCGCCCTGCCGGCCCTGTCGAAAAGCCTCTAAAAAACGGAGCCGACATTTGTAGGCTTCTCCATTCACAACGTTTCGCGGGCCAGTAGACTGGGCCTCGCTGGGGTTTCTGTTGCACGGGGGGCATGCGTCGGGTCGGTTTTCCTAGCTCGCATTCGAACAGGCACTTCACGCATATTGGAAGGTAGAGGCGAGAGAGGAAGGTGGGTAATGGAGCTTTTTGAAAAACAATTCAATCCCGAGCTCTACAAGACCGATTTCCATTGGAAGGATGGCGAGTACGACGTCTACCGCACGTGCCACTGGTCGGCGCCGGGCTGCCATGACTCGTGCGGCTTGCTGCTGTACGTGAAGGACGGCAAGCTGGAGCGGGTCGAAGGCGACCCGAACCAGCCGTACAACCGAGGCAGGCTGTGCATGCGCTGCCTCAACCTCCCCGAGGCGTGCAACGAGACGCTCGACCGCCTGAAGTGGCCCGTGAAGCGCGTCGGCGAGCGCGGCGAGAACAAGTGGGAGCGCATCAGCTGGGACGAGGCGTACGACATCATCGTGGAGAACGTCCGCCGCATCCAGGGAGAGTGGGGCGCGGAAGCCATCTGCGGCATGATCGGCACCGGCCGCAACGTGTGCTGGCAGAACCCGCTCATCTGCTACGCCGGCTTCGGCTCCCCGAACATGGGCTTCGGCTTCTTGTCGGGCGACTGCTGCATGGTTCCCCGCACGTCGCTGGCGTTCTGCGTCTGCGGCGACCTTCCCGTGGTCGATGCGTCGCAGTTCAACAAGGAACGTTGGGACCATCCCGAATACCAGTACCCCGAAGTGGTCCTCGTCTGGGGAAACGACGTCATCAAGTCCAATGGCGACGGCTTCTTGGGACACTGGATCGTCGACATGATGACGCAGGGCGACACGAAGCTCATCGTGGTTGATCCCGACCTCACCTGGCTGGCGTCCCGCGCCGACATCTGGATCCAGCCGCGTCCTGGCGTCGACTCCGCCATCGCCATGGCCATGACCAACGTCATCATCCAGGAAGACCTGTACGACCACGACTTCGTGGAAAACTGGACCTACGGCTTCGACAAGCTCGTGGAGCGCGTCAAGGACATGACGCCTGAAAAGGCCGCCGAGATCGCCTGGGTCGACGCGGAAGACATCCGCCAGGCGGCCCGCATGTTCGCCGCCGCCAATCCGGGCGCCTTGCAGTGGGGCCTGACCACCGACATGCGCGTGAACGGCATCTCCGAGGCCCATTGCCTCATGTCGCTGAACGCCATCTGCGGCAACGTGGAGGCTCCGGGCGGCAACTTCCTGGCCCGCGAGGTCTACCACATGAACCTGGCCTACCTGTGCGGCTACTTCGAGAACCTGGACGTGGACATGCGCGCAAAGCGCCTGGGCAACGACATTTCCCCCATGCACCAGTTCGGCCTGAGCTCCACGGCCGCTTCCGACGTGATCCTGCAGGCCATCGAATGCGGCGACCCGTACCCGGTCAAGATGCTGTGGTTCCAGGGCTGCAACTCCATCGCCAACATGGCCGCCGAGGCGCCGCGCGTCTACGAGGCCATCAAGTCGACGGAATTCAACGTGGTGGTGGACTACTGCATCACGCCGACCGCCGTCGCCTGCGCCGACGTCGTGCTCCCGTGCGCCATGAGCCCGGAGCGCAACCAGCTGCGCACCTGGTGGACGCCGCTGCGCCAGTCGACGCGCGTGGTGGAATACTACGAGTCGAAGACCGACGAGCAGATCATCCTGGAGTTGGGCCGTCGCCTGAACCCCGATGCCTGGCCGTACGAGACCGACATCGACCTGCTGAACGCCCGCCTGGAAGAAGGCGGCGTGCCCGAGGACTTCGCCGGCCTGCAGGAAATGGTGTGGGACTGGCCCGAGCAGAAGTACCATCGCCACGAACTGGGCCTGCTGCGTCCCGACGGACAGCCCGGCTTCAACACCCCCACCGGCCGGGTGGAGCTGTACTGCACGACGCTCGAGGCGTTCGGCAACGATCCTTTGCCCAGCTACGAAGAGCCGCCCGAGAGCCCGCTCTCCACGCCGAAGCGCTATCAGGAATACCCCATCGTCCTCACCACGGGGCACCGCTCCTTCGAGTTCTTCCATTCCGAGCACCGCAACCAGAAGACCAT
This sequence comes from uncultured Gordonibacter sp., assembly GCA_904420575.1. GTDB lineage: Bacteria > Actinomycetota > Coriobacteriia > Coriobacteriales > Eggerthellaceae > CAJFUR01. The sequence continues at coordinate 5,273 of CAJFVW010000219.1, read as the reverse complement.
GCGCGAATACCATCCGCTGCCGCGCGTGCGCATCCATCCCGAAACCGCCGCCCAGTACGGCATACAGGACGGCCAGTGGGTGTGGATCGAGAACCAGCGCGGACGGTGCCGCCAGGTCGCTTGGGTGACCGAGGGCATGAAGCCGGGCTGCGCCAGCGCCGAACATGGCTGGTGGTTCCCGGAGACCGAGGGCGCCGAGCCCAACCTGTACGGCGTGTTCGACTCGAACATCAACAACCTCACGTCCATGATGGTGATAGGCGAGACGGGATACGGCGCCCCCTACAAGGGCCTTTTGTGCAAGATCTACCCTTGCACCGAGGAGAACAGCAAGATCATGCCTTCCGAGCAGGTCACGCGTCGGGGCGGCTGGGTGTATGACCGTGTTGAGAAGTTGGCTATGGGAGGTCACCGGTATGAGTAACAACTACGGGCTTTTCATCAATTACGAGTACTGCACGGGGTGCCACACGTGCGAAGTCGCCTGCAAGAAGGCCCTCGGCCTTCCCGAGGGGCAGTACGGCATCGTGTTGTGCGAGGACGGCCCGCGCAAGAACGTCAAGGGCACGTGGGATCTGACGTATCTGCCGCTGCCGACGCATCTGTGCGACTTCTGCGCCGAGCGCGTGGGCGAAGGGCGCCTGCCCAGCTGCGTGCATCACTGCCAGTCGGGCGTCATGGTGTACGACACGCTCGACAACCTGGCGAAGCTTGCTGCCGAGCATCCTCGCAGCGTCATTTACAGCTCGCAAGAGTAGTGCCCTGACGGATGTTGTATCGAGGTGAAAGGAGGCCAAGATGGCGGAAAGGGAGCCTTTTCCCACGCTGATCGTGAACGAAGTGTGGGCTCGTTGCGGCGGATGCTGCGAATGCGAGGACGAATCGCACGGCCATGACGGCACGTGTGGACAGCGTTGCATCATGCCGATGCAAGGCGGGCCCAACATCGGTGGCTGGGAGGCCGTCGCGCGGGACCCGGAAGGCCCGCTCACGGCTGAAAACTGCATGATCGTGTGCGCTCCTTGCTTTGCGAAGATGCGTCAGGCCGGAAAGATCTAGCCAAAGGCGTGTCGGACCCGTGCCTTTTGGGGGAGGAGACGCGGTCTTCTCCCCCTTTTTCGAATTGGCGAGGAAGGCAGTCATGCCCTGTTACGTGTGCAATCCGCAATGCGGCCGCTGCCGGCCTTCCCGGCCCAAGCCGGCGAAGTGCCCCCAGTGCGGCAAGCTGGTCATGGTGGACGTGGAAAGCGTGCTTGCGCAGCGGTGCGCGTGCAGCGCCTGCGGAGGCGCCTTGCCTTTGCCCGAAGCCTTGACGTGCAGGTTCTGCGGGAAACGGTGCAGGATACCGTGCGCCCGCGCCTGCAAGGAGCCCGAAGACGGCGTCTTGCAGGAGTGCCCTTGGGGCTATGGCTTCGTATGAGCGATCACGTTGCATCATCGCAGGACGATGCAAGAGGGAGGACGAAGATGGACTACAGCCTGTGCGATACCGACTGCGACGAGCTGCTCAAGCGCTACCGCGTCGCGCTTTCCCGCGAGGAGGTGCAGGTCATGGTGGAGGAGACCTATGCGTTCCTTGCCATGCAGATGGGGGTGGACTACCTTGCCCACCAGCCCAAGGACGGCCTGCGCAAGCGCATCGGGGAGGACCTGGACGAGCGGGTGGGCACGTGCCTTGCCAACCAGTGCGCCGACCGGATCATCGCCGAAGAAGGGCTCCCGGCAGCGATGGAGCCCGTCGTGGACCTGGTGGACGGCTTCTCGGACGACGCCGCCTTCGACTTCGAGGTGACCGTCTTCCTCAAGCCGGCATGGGAATTGACGTCGTACGACCCCGTGGTGCTGCCCCTGCCCGACTTCGAGGTCACGGAAGAACAGGTCGAGCGCAACGTGCAGGCCATCGTGGAGGACCGCGCGAAGTACGTGGAGGACGCCGAAGCCCGGCAGGTCGACGAGCATACGAGAAACGTCGTCTCCTTGGACACGAAGAAGTGCGGCATGCCCGTGCAGGCGCTCACGGTGGATTCCATCGTGTACCGCCTGGGTGACGGCCTGCTGCCGTCCCCCGTAGAGGAGCAGCTTCTGGGCATGGCGCCGGGGGAGACGAAGGAGTTCTCCTTCAACGTGACCAGCAAGAACTTCCTGGGCCTGGACGTGGAGGAAACGATGGACTGCGTGCTTCGCGTCTCCAAGATCGTCAAGAAGGACACGCCGGAGGTCACCGACGCGTGGGTCAAGGAGAACGTTCCCGGGGCGCATGACGTGGAGAGCTTCTACGCCCTTGTCCGGAGGAACCTGACCGAGCAGGCGCGGGGAGACTACGACCGCATCAAGGAAGAGTCGGCCGCACACGCCCTTTCCCAGAGGCTGCCCGAGGCCGAGGTCCCCGAAGAGTACTGCAACTACGCGCGTTCGGGGCTTTTGCAGAACGTGTCGGCCGCGCTTTCCCTGCAGGGCCTCACCGAAGAGGAGTTCCTTACGGCGCAGGGAACGACCGAGAGCCAGTTCATGATCCAGATGGGCATGCGGGCCCGGGAGATCGTGCGCCAAGGGCTCGCCTTGGACGCCCTTGCCCGGCATTTGGGCCTGGAGGTGCAGGAAGACGACCTTGCGCACATGCTGTGGAAGATGTCTCCGGGCAAGGAGGACGAGGCGCGCAAGATGCTCGAGATGAACGGGCGCACCTACCAGCTGCACGAGATGGCCCTGCGCTCGAAGGCGCGCGCCTACCTGACGGAAACGGCGGTCACGCAAGCAAGATAGCGCCTGGGGTCAATGGCGGCCGTGCAAGCAAGGTAGCGGGCTTGCGGCAATGGCGGCCACGCAAACACGGTGATCCCTGGCGGCAACGGCGGTCATGCGCAATCGAGCTGGAGCCTGGCGCTTGGGGCAGGCTCCAGCGGGCGTTTCAGGCCAACGTCGGCAGCAGCGACGGGACGTCCTGCCCTAGGATGGCGCGGGCCAGTTCGGGGTTGCGCATGATCTTGTTGTAGAAGATGGAGAAGTCCAGAAGGACCCGTTCGCGCGACCAGCTTTCGTCGAGGTTCAGCCCGAAGCGCCGCTCTATCTTCCCAATGCGGTACAGCACGGTGTTGCGGTGCATGTGCAGCTTCTCGGCGACCACGGTCGCCTTGCGTTCGTAGTGGATGTACGTGGCCAGTATCCTGATGTCGTTCGTCCCGTTCTCCGCGTCCTCGGCAAGGATCTTCTCCAGTATCGTGTGCGAGAACGAGAAGTCCTTCAGCTCCTGGCTCATCTCGTCGAAGTCGAGGATGCAGAACCGCAGGCATTCCTCGTACGTGTACACGTTCTTCCTTTTCTTGCGTTCGGCGACGGTGAAGTACTGTTCGAAGTCCACGATGCCCTTGCATTTCGCGACCAGCTGCGTTTCCTGATACGCCAGCTTGAGGTGGGAAATGCCGTCGAACACCTGCGAGACCGTCACGAAGCCGTCGAAGGAGTCCGACAGTCCTTGCAGCTGGTTTTCTATGGTCAGGTTGGAAAGGCTGCTGTCGAGGCTCTTCGAATGGAGCAGCGCCAGCAGGTCGCCCTCGTATTCCGCGATGAGGCATTTCCCCTCGTTCAGGCGGCGTACGGGCTCCATCAGCTCGGTGGGGTCGTTTTCGGGCCTTTCTTCGTTGAACTTGAAGCAGAGGAGCCTGAACTCGGAATCCAGGGGAAGCCCCGTGGCGAAGGCGAAGTCGTTCAGCTGCCCCTGGCCGATGTAACGTCCGCAGATGAGCGCGTTGAACAGCGAATAGGTCGAGTATTGCGAGGTGGGAAGGCGGCCGAAGGCCTTGCCGGCCTTCAGAGACAAAACGTCGGCGAACATCTTGAACAGGTCGCGCTGCCCGGCGGTGGGGGCCTTCTCGTGCAGGGCGAGCGCGTACAAAGGGTCGTTCCCCTCGGACTGGATGAGCCCGTTCTCCACGTAGATGCTGCCGCTCGTTCCTTTCAGGGACACGAGCGGGCGGTGCAGCGTGGAGACGCTGTTGAGCACCTCCTTCTCGCGCATAAGGAACGTCTTGCACAGGGGCATGGCCGCGTTGAAGCCGGACTTTTCGGCAAGCGAAAGGTCGGCGCCGTAAAGCAGCAGGGGCGCTTCCAGCATGACGCTGCTTTTCTGCAGGACGGTCCGGATGCCTTCGTGCGACGCGGGTGCCCGGTTCAGCTCGTTGAGCCACGCCTGGATGGACAGAAAATAATTCTGAAGTTTCTGGAGTAAGTTAACCGAAGCCGCGGAATGCTTAATTACCAGTGCCTGGTGCAGCACCTTTTCGAGCGCCTGGGCAGGCTCGCCGTCGGCGAGCACGATCAGGAAGGACTGGGGATACAGCGCTGCGGTCTGCTCGGCCGCCTTGTCCTGGCACACGATGATCATGTCCTGTTCGGGAACGACCCCCTTTTCCCAGCGCATGGAGGAAACCCATTTGAAACTGCGCGACAAACAGGCTGGTGAGGAAACGATTTCCTCCGAATCCAGCAAATCGACGATCATGTTGAGCGTGATCGACGGAATGCTTTTCGCAAAAGCCATGGCACCCCCCTGATTCGATGGCCGCCTCTTCCGAATTTCCGCCCCGACGAGGGGACGGCGAAAAAAATCATAGCACGGTCCGCGCGGGCGCATGGGTGCTTGGGAAGCGGGGGGGCCGTCCCGTGCGGGACGGCCTGGCAATGCGGACCGATCGAATCATGTATTAGCCGGTCAAGCACTGAATTTCGTTGTCAAAACTCCATCGTCTGTTCGCTTGCGGGCGGCCCGATTATATGCGAACATGCGTTCTCTGCGGAACGGATGCGGCGTGTGGAAGAAGGCGATGGCGGATGGTGGCGACGACGACGGGAAGCCCGGAGGTCTGCGAGACGTTCGGCGGCTGTGCGATCGGGTCGCCGGGTGGCGTGGACATGCACCGCGTGATCCTCCATTCCGACATGAACGCGTTCTACGCGAGCGTGGAGCAGGCCGAGCGCCCGGAGTTGCGCGGGCGGCCGCTGGTGGTAGGCGGCCACGAGGAGACGCGCCACGGCATCGTGCTCGCGAAGAGCGCGCAGGCGAAGGCCGCCGGCGTGAAGACGGGCGAGGCGTTGTGGGAGGCGCGCGCGAAGTGCCCGGGGCTCGTCGTGGTGCCGCCGCGCTACGACGTGTACCAGCGCTATTCGCGCTTGGCGCGGCGCATCTACTACGACTACACCGACCTGGTGGAGCCGTTCGGCCTCGACGAGTGCTGGCTCGACCTCACGGGGTCGCTGCCGCTTCTGGGCGGGGACGC
>CAJFVW010000218.1 GCA_904420575.1 uncultured Gordonibacter sp. | reverse complement strand
TGACCGACACGGGCGTGGTGACCGGCGCCGCGCACGAGGCGCTGCGCGACTGCCGCGTGCTGGCGCTGGAAGGCAACCACGACGCGCACCTGTTGGAGACGGGGCCGTACCCCTATCCGCTCAAGAGGCGCATCGCCTCGGACCGCGGACACCTGTCCAACGACCAGGCGGCCGCCGAGCTGGAAACGCTTCTGTGCGACCGCTTGGAGCATGTGGTGGCCCTGCACGTGTCCGAGAACAACAACACCTACCGCCTGCCCCAGGAGGCCTTCGCCGCCGTGATCGCCCGGCATGGCGCAGCCGTGCAGGTGGCCTGCGGCTACCAGCGCCTGCTCACGAGCGTGGGGTAAGCCGGTCCTTGCATCTATAAGCAAAATTTGTTATAAATATTGCACAAACAGATGAAAGGACGCCCATGCTGCCGCTGCCCGCCATCAGACCCATCAGCGACCTGCGCACCGACCTGAACGGCGTGTGCGAGGACGCGTGCGAGACCCAGCAACCCATTTTCATGACCAAGAATGGCAAGGCGACGCTCGTGGTCATGGACTGCGAAGCCTACGAACGCCAGCGGCAGCACGACCGCTACGTCATGAAGATGCGCGAGGCGGAGATAGAGGCGCAGTACCATCCCGAGAGCCTTGCGCTCGGGGAAGTGGGCGAGCGGATGGAGCGCATCTTCGCGACCTGGGGCGTGTAGGGTGCTTGCGCCCCTGCTGCGCCCTCGGGCCTTCTATGACCTCGAGAGCATCGCCGTGTACCTGGGGGAGGCGCTTGGCCTGCCGCACAAGGCCCGGGAGGTGTACGCGAAGGTGGTCGAGGCCATCGACCTGCTCTGCGAGCTGCCCGACCTCGGGCGGCCGTTCGACGACGAGATGCTCCACGTCAAAGGCGTGAGAACCTACCGGGTGGGTGCGTACCGGATGTTCTACTCGCATGACGACACGACGCTGACCGTGTGGCGCGTCATCCACATGTCCCAAGACCTGGACGATTTCGCATTGGTGGACCTGGCAGACTGAACGCCAGCTGGACGCGCTTCGCCGTCCGGCGAGGCTGCGTCGGACGACTGCCTCGTCTGCCAACCGGCATGTGCGAGCGTTTCCGGCCTGGCGAAAAGGCAAGGGGCGCCGCGTCTCCTGCGGCCTATCCGGCCTGGGCCTCGCAGGCGAGCAGGCCCTGTTCGGCCAGTTCGTCGCCCACGTGCAGGTATTCCTGCACAGATTCTTCCAGTCCGGTCAGCTCGTCCGGCGTGAGCGGGCGCACGGCGCGGGCGGGGGAGCCGATGACCAGCATGCCGTCGGGGATGTCGGCCGTGCCGGTTACGAGCGCGCCGGCGCCCACCAGGCAATGCTTGCCCACGCGCGCGCCGTCGATGACCACGGCGCCCATGCCCACGAGCGAGCCGTCCCCGATGGTGCAGCCGTGCACGATGGCGCCGTGCCCCACCGTCACGTTGCTGCCGATGACGGTCTGACCGCCCTGGTTCACATGCACGCAGGCGTTTTCCTGGATGTTCGTGTTCTTGCCGACCACGATGCGGCCGCTGCAGTCGCCGCGCAAGACGGCGTTCCACAGCACGGTGCAGCGTTCTCCCACCTCCACGTCGCCGACGACGACGGCGCTTTCCGCGATGCGCGCCGTGGGATGGATGCGTGCAGAGCAGTAGTCCATGGGAAGTCCTTTCGTTTCGACTTCGGCATTATAGGGCAAGAACGAAGCGAGTGGGGAGGTTCGCAAAAAGGACGGAAAGGCTCAAGGGGGAGGGCGGGGAAGGAAAAGGGGTCGTACCGCGGCGTTGCGCGGCGGCCCGCACCTCGGCGTCGCGAGTCGGGCGGCCCGGACGCGCGTGTGGGAAAGGCGGCTTCGCCGGTTGACCGGACAAGGCCTTGCTGTAAACTACGCTTTACAGCAGCAGGAAACTAATGCGACGGCGAATTGGCGTCCGTGTTTTGGCCGCGCCTGCCGTGAACCTATGATACACACGTGGAGAAACAACGAAGGCCGCGGCTCTACGCGCCGTCGGGTGCGACGTGCAGCACCTTGATCGATCGGGCACTGCCTGGCGGATGCAGGCGAAACGCGGTGGCGGGAACAGGGGAGCGCATGCAGCTTGACGACATAGAGATCCTCATGGTCATATCCGAGACGAAGAGCCTTTCCCAGGCGGCAGAGCGCCTGTACATGTCGCGTCCCGGCCTGTCGCAGAGGATCGCGAACATCGAGGCGCGTTATGGCACCAAGCTGTACAACCGCACGTCCACCGGCGTGGTGCCCACGGCGGCAGGGCAGATCGTCACCAAGTTCGCGCGGAAGATCACCACGCTGGAAAGCGCGCTGGCCGCCGAGCTGGCGGCGGTGGACGAGCACTTCAACAGCACCATCGAGGTGGGCATGAGCCTGTCCGACGGCGTGACGCTCCTGCCCGCGCTCGTGAAGAAGTTCCACGACCTGCATCCCGAGGCGCTCGTGCATCTGGAGGCCGGGTACGAGCCGGAGCTCATGGAGAAGCTGAAGAACGGCAAGCTGGACTTCGCCCTGTTGGAAAACCAGCCGCTCGAAGACGAGATATCGCGCGAGACGCTGGGATACAAGCGCCTCATGTTCTGCGCCCCGGACTGCCCGCCCTACAACAGCACGCCCCAGCCGGTGAAGATCGACACGGTGCTCAAGTGGCCCATGATCATCTACGAATGGAACTCGGGCCGCCACATGGTGGGCAACCGCCACTTCCGCGAGCGCTTCGGCATATCGCTGCAGCAGCACAACATGGTGGCGCGCTTCGACACGCACGAGGCCATGGTCAACGGAGCCAAGGCGGGCCTCGGCTGGGCGAGCGTGCCGGAATGCATCTATCAGCGCTACCGCAACGAGCCGGGCCTCATCTGGTTCGAGATGGACACCGACCCCATGCGCTATCCGGTCGATCTGGCGTGGCACACGGGCCGCGTCATCTCGCCTTTGGCGCTGGAGTTCAAGGATTTCATCCGCGACAACGTGCCCAAGGGGTATTTCCACTGACGATGCGCGCTGCGCGCCGACTCCGCCGGCGCGCGCGTGCGGGCCGCAAGCGTTCGCGAGCCCTGCTGCGCGCCCCTGCGTCCCGCAAACGCCTGTGGCCGGTCTGTCCTTGCGGGCGCGTCTGAGCGCTGCCTTGGCCTTCCTGGGCGCCTTCGCCGTCAACCATAGTTGACGGCGGCCGTAAACCCGTCCTTTCCTGCACGATTTCTTGACGGCGGCGGCCAGCAATCGCAGCGGCGATTTCGCCTGGCCGCCTTACCAACCCCTGTCCGACCACCTATATTTCTCCCAACGCCGGAGGCGCGCCTCCCTGCAGCCTGCGGGCCCGCTGCAGGAAAGACGCGCAACATCGAGGGCGACCGACATTGGCCGTTCGTGCGACGTGGGCCGCGCAACCCCTTTCGCACGGACGGCACCGCAAGGCCAAAGGAGGAATCGGTGGACAAACAAGGCATCATCGATGCGAGCCGTGCACGGAGGGAAGGGGAACGCATCTTCTACACGTCGTGCCCGGCGAACGGCTGCTGGGACTCGGCATGTATCCTGAAGTGCCACGTCAAGGACGGCAAGGTCATCGCGATCGAGCCTGACGACTCCGTCAACCAGAACGACAGCCGCGAGGACTGCGGCTGGGAGAACATCTGGAAGGGCAACGTACAGATGCGCCCCTGCGCCATGGGCCATTCGTGGAAGAAGGAGCTCTACGCCGAGACGCGCCTTCTGCATCCCATGAAGCGCGTGGGCGAGAAGGGTGCGGGCAAAGGCTACTTCGTGCCCATCAGCTGGGAAGAAGCGCTCGACACCATTGCGGAGAAGATGATCGAGGTCAAGGAGAAGTACGGCCCCTACGGCATCTTCCATTCGCAGTATCCCAGCTTCGAGAAGAACGGGTTTCCCCTGGCTCCCTGGTGGGAGGCCGGCTTCGGCGCCTGGGGCGAGCACTCCACGTCGGGGCATGCGGCTGGCGAGATGCTGCACCTCGGCGTCGACCTGACCAAGGTCGCGGGCGGCAAGAGCCCGGCCGCGCCCGGCTTCGAGGCGTCCGACATCTTCAACTCCAAGCTCTTCGTCATGTGGGGCATGGACCCGGTGGTGGCCTGGTTCGGGCCCACGTCGTACTACATGCAGCTCGCGCACGAGTACGGCTGCAAGACCATCGTCATCGACCCGCGCTACACCCAGTCGGCCGAGATCCTGGCCGACCAGTGGATACCCATCCGTCCCGGCACCGACCTGGCCATGATGCTGGCCGTGGCGCAGGTGCTCTACGAAGAGGACCTGATCGACCACGAGTTCGTGGACGCATGGGTGGATGCGGAAGGCTTCGAGGAATGGCGCGCCTACTGCATGGGCGAAGGCGAGGATGGCATCAAGAAGACCCCCGAGTGGGCGGCTCCCATCTGCGCGGTGCCGGCCGACACCATCCGCGAGTTCGCGCGGCTGTACGGCACCACCAAGCCGGTCCATCTGCAGTACTTCTACTCCTGCGCCAAGCGCCACATGGGAGACTACAGCGCGGCGGCCTCCATGCTGCTGCAGGCCATGACCGGCAACATCGCGTGCCCGGGCGGCTGCGAGACGGGCGCCTGCCTGCCCACGCCGGGCCGCATCCCCACGCCCTTCGCCGACTTCCAGCGCGATCGCGGCAGCTACCAGGTGCCGGTGCTGTTCAACAACAACTGCCTCACCGAGATCCTGGCCTGCCAGAAGGACTACTGGGAAGGCCGCATGAGCGAAAGCGAGTTCCGCCACCGCATCGGCGCGCCCACCAACGACTCGCCGCTGCCGAACATCCAGATGATCATCTTCGAGAACAACTACGGCAACAACCACTCGAACGTGAACAAGCGCTTCGCGGGCATGGCGTCCACGGAGTTCAACTGGGGCTTCCAGTGGCACGTCAACCAGCCCACGGCAGAACTGTGCGACATCATCCTGCCGGCGCCCGTGTGGCAGTTCGAAGGCATGGACGAGTACATGTACGGGCATCAGCGCTTCGTGAGCGGCCCGAACGGCATGCGCAACTACTTCACGTTCTGCGCCCGCGGCGTGGACTTCCCGGGCGAGGTGCGCTCGAAGGAATGGGTGTGGACGCAGATAGCCAAGCGTCTGGGCGACGAGGTGGCCGAAGGCTACAACCCGCGCATGAAGGACGTCGCGTGGGAAGACTGGGTGGACGCGCAGGAGGCCATCTACCAAGAGGCCTTCGAGCAGTGGGCCGACAACGAGGCCTACATGCGGTTCCTCGGGTACGACCATCGTCCCACCTGGGAGGAATTCAACGCCAACCCCGTGGTGCGCACCGAGATAGACGAGCCGTACTACCCGTTCAAGGCCATGATCGCCAAGGGCGAGAGCCCCTTCGGCACGCCCACGGGCAAGATCGAGTTCGCGTCCAACTACGTCAAGACCCACGACATGACCGAGTCGCGCTGGCGCGGGCGGATCGACCCCATGCCGGTGTGGAGCCCCAGCTACGTGGAGGGCGACATTGGATCGGCCTCGAACGACGGCTTCTACAACCCGAAGGCCAAGGACTACCCGCTGTCGCTGGTGTCGCCGGTGTCCATCTACCGACAGCACTCCAGCAACGACAACAACCCGTACATGCGCGAGGACTGCTACCGCCATGCCGTGTGGATCTCGGGCGTTGACGCCAAGGCGCGCGGCATACGCGACGGCGACGTGTGCCGCGTGTACAGCGACCGCGGCGAGACGCTGCTCACGGCGTACGTGACCAACCGCATGACCCCCGGCACCGCGGCCGTGCACCATGGCGCGTGGTACCAGACCGACGGCGCCCCGGCCGAGATGAACAGGTTCGGCCAGGACCTGCGCGGCACGCCGAACATCCTGCTGGACGACGGGCATCTGCCCCATATCCTGGGCGCGCTCATCATCGCGGGCCTGGTGGAGGTCGAGAAGGTGGCCGACGGAGACGCCGAAGGGTTCGGCCTGGAGGCGGAGCGCGGCGGCATGCGCGGCGCGAGCGTGGCGCTTGGCCTGCGCCGGTCGCTGGGCGAAGGGGAGGAGTAGACGATGACCCAGTACGGATTTTTCTTCGACATGAACCGCTGCTACGCCTGCCAGGCGTGCAGCATCGCGTGCAAGGACTGGAACGGGATCGAGCCCGGCGCCGAAAAGTGGATGACCGTGTACGAGTGGGAGACGGGCACGTTCCCGGGCATCCGCCTGCATTCGCTGGCGTTCCCCTGCGCGCACTGCGAGGACCCCTCGTGCGTCAAGGCCTGCAAGCAGGGCGCCATCTACAAGGAGGACGAGTTCGGTGCCGTCCTGGTGGACCAGGACAAGTGCATCGGCTGCCGCGAATGCTACGACGCGTGCCCCTACGGCGCGCCGCGGTTCGCCACCGACGAGCCCGACTGCAAGATGAGCAAGTGCACGATGTGCGTCGACCGCCTGGCGGAAGGCATGCAGCCGGCCTGCACGATGAGCTGCCCGCTGCGCGCGTTCGACTTCGGCCCGCTGGACGAGCTGATCGAGAAGTACGGCGACGTGCGCTACTGCGAGGGCATGCCCTCGCCCGAGGCCACGAAGCCGGCGTTCCTCATCTGGAACCCGCGCGAGAAGACGCCGCTTCTGCCCTACGACGCGGCAGAGGCCATCGCGCTCAACCAGCAGCGCGGCGACCTGGGCACGCTGTACGAAAGCGAAGAGGACCTGGCGTCCTTCGACGAAGGCACCATCCGCCGCAACGAGCTGCGCATGAAGCACGGCTCCGCCGTGGAGCTCATGCGCGCCACCAGAAACGACATGGCCTAGGGAGGTTCCGCTGGCCTGGTGGCCAACCAGCGATTTCGGCACCAATTGCTTCAAGTGGGGGCGGTGCGACCTGCCGCCCCCGATGAGGGATTCGCTTCCAAAGCGTGCCGAGGGCCTTGCCGCCAGGGGGCCTGGCGCAGGTTTCGGAAACGAAGCAAAGGGCGGCTCCGCATGTTTGGGGAAAGTCGCCGACATTCATTTGCTTGAAAGGGGAAACACATGGAATGGATAGGAGTCATCGGCATCGTAGTCGGGCTCGTGTTCTTCGTCGTCGCGGCCATGAAGGGATGGAACGTGCTCATCACGTCCATCGTGACCGCCATCGTCATCGCGCTCACCAACGGCATGGACATCATGAACGCCATGGTGGGCACCGAGACCTCGTACGTCACCGGCCTGGCCGGGTTCATCCGCGGCAACCTGCTCATCTTCATGGGCGGCGCCATCATGGGCGAGTTCATGGACAAGTCGGGCGCTGCCAAGGCCATCGCCCAGGCCGTCATGAACAAGGTGGGCAACAAGAGCCCGTACCTGGTGCTTCTGGGCATTGCCGCCGTCGGCGCCATCCTCACGTATGCCGGCATCTCGATGTTCGTGGCCATGTTCGCGCTCATCCCGCTGGCCCGCCCGCTGTTCCGCGAGTGCAACATCCCGTGGCACCTGTTCTGCGCCGCCTGGTCTTTGGCCGCCTGCTCGTTCACCATGGCCATGATCCCCGGCGTGCCGGCTGTGGCCTGGATCAACGCCGCCAACGGCTGCGGCGTCTCGCTCACGGCCGCTCCCATCATGGGCATCGTGGGCTCCATCATCGCCATCGCGGTGAGCTGCGTCTACATCAAGTTCGCGCTCAAGCGCGCCCAGGCCAAGGGCGAGACCTACGAGATCACCGAGGCCGACAAGGACGTCGAGGCGGATACGAAGCTTCCCAACCTGTTCGTGTCGCTGCTTCCGCTCATCGTGCTGATCGCCGTCATCATCGGCGGATCGGCCGCCGGCATCAAGAACGTGGTGTACATCGCCATGCTCGTCGCCGTGATCGTGTCCGTCGTGGCGTTCTACAAGCACCTCGACAGCGTGCGCGACGTCCTGGGCAAGGGCGCCGTCGCGGGCGTCGGCCCTGCCGTGTTCACCTCGGCCGCCGTCGGCGTGGGCACCGTGGCCGCCGCGTCGGTGGGCTTCTCGGTCATCTACGAGGCCATCTTCAACATGCCGGGCGGCACCTACGTGTCCGCCGCAACCATGGCGGCCGCGCTCGGCGGCATCATGGGTTCGGGTTCGGGCGCCGTGGGCATCATCGCCCAGAACTTCCTGGACCCCTACCTGGCCACGGGCGTCGACCCGGCGGCTCTGGCGAAGATCATCGCCACCTCCGCCACCATCGGCGGCGCGCTGCCCAACTCCGGCGCCATGTTCGGCATGCTGGCCGCCATGGGGCTCACCCACAAGAACTCCTACAAGCACATCGCCGCCATCTCCATCGGGGCTGGCCTGTGCGCCCTGGTCGTCATGATCGTCATGGCGAACGTGGGCATCGTGTAGGAACGGTCCTGGGGCCCTGCAGGGCGGTGCAGGGCCCTTTTCGTGAGCCGGACGCTCGCGGCGCCTTGGGCGCCTGCGGGCCCGGCAACCATTCTGGAAGCGTGTGCATGCAGACAGGGCGGCTGCGCCAAAAGGCTGCGAAGAGCGGCGGGCACCGCAGCCGCACCGCCTGCATGGCAGGGGAAAGGGGTCGTTCGGTCATGGGTCCTGGCAAAGCCAAAGGCGCGGCTACGGCGCAGGTGTCGCTCTTCGAGAAGGTTCCCGAAGACAAGAAGCTCGGGTGGACCGGCGTCGCCGCCATCCTTTCGGGCGTGGTCTCCAGCCTGACCAAGCTGATGGGCGGCGGCATCGTGGCGTACTATGCCGGCTGCTATTACGGATTGGGAGCGGCGGCCATCATGTTCGCCCTCAGCGTGTTCCTGACGTTCTTCGTGGGCAGGATCTCGTTTCGCGAAGGGCTTCCCAGCAACGTGACCTCGCGTTTGTACGTGTTCGGCACGAAAGGGTCGGCGCTCGACTCGCTCATCTGGATATTCCTGCTCGTCGGCACCCTTGCCATCGGCACGGTGCAGCTGGGCAATGCGATCATCTATTACTTCGGCTGGACGGACGAGGTGACCAAGCACTTGCTGTACCTCGGCATTTCTGCGGCCTGGGTGCTCATGTCGCTGTTCGGCATGAAGTTCATCGCGCGGTTCAACATGGTGTTCGTCGGCCTGCTGTTCGTGGCCCTGCTCTTCGTTGCGGGCAGCATCGCGCAGGAAGGGCATCTGGCAGACGCGCTCACGCACGGCGTGCTGGTGCCGCATGTGGGCCAGATGGAAGGCTTCGCCTACGCCGTGAACTACAGCATCATGACGTCGGGGCTCATGGCGCTGTTCTCTTCGGACTTCACGCGCTTCGTGAAGAAGGAGCGCGACCTGGCCGCCATCTCGGTGGTGGGCAGCGTGTTCGCCGTGCTCACGTACGTGTTCGGCGCGCTTCTGGCCTACTATGGCTTCGACGTGTCCTACCAGTACTTTCTGGCGCAAGGCTACGACGAGGTGGGCGCCGCCAACGCGGCCATCACCAATCCCGGCATCACGTTCGTGCTGTCGCTGGGCTTGGTGGGCATGGTCATCATCTGCCTGTCGCAGCTGAAAGTGGAGACGTCGAACTCCATCAGCAGCAGCAACGCCATGTCGAACCTGTTCGACAGCCTGTTCGGCGTCAAGCTGAAATGGCCCGTGGCCGTGGTGGCGGTGAACCTCATCGGCGTGGTGTTCATCTTCGGCAACATCCTGGACCAGGTCAACTCCTTCATGGGCATCGGCTCCATCCTGACCATGTCGTGGTGCTTCCTGCTCATCACCGACTACTACCTCGTGCGCGGGCGGCTGCACATCGGCTCGCGCGGCATCGTGTCGCTCAAGTACATCGGCGCGGTCAACTGGCGCGGCGTCGTCACCATCGTGCTGGTGACGCTGGTTGCTGGCTCGCTGTACCTGAATGGCCTTTTGCCCGTGCCGTTCTTGCTGGTGGCTCCCATGACCGTGGTCGTGTACCTGGCCTTGAGCCTGCTGCTTCGGAAGCGCGTGATCGAGGAGGACCGCATCATGCGCGAAAAGGAGCGCAACGACCCGGAGATCACGCCGGCGGCCCCTGCTTCGGAGTGACGTGCCTGGGAGGCGAAGGGTGCAGGTGCGGCGTTGCGCGCGTGAGGCGGCGTGCGGGAAGCGTGTTGCGTCCGGGGGCGTGCGTGCGGGAGAGGGGCGCAGGTGCTGCCTGCGCCTTGCGGCCCTACTGCGCGAGGGTGTAGGACCACAGGCCGACGCTGTTGCCCAGGATGTCGTCGAAGGACCAGTGCTGTTCCGTGCGCTCGCTGCTCAAGGGGTCGCGGATGACCAGCCGGCTGTGCTCGTCGATGCGCACGAGCACGATGTAGGAAGTGGCCTCGTCGAAGGTGCCGGGCGCCGTGGCGCAGATGACGGGGCGCCCGCGGTTGAGCTCGCTGCGCAAGGCCATCTCGTCGGGCTCGACCGCCTTGGCGGACAGGCCGAGGCCTGCCGCCCCGTCGGTCAAAAGCGGGGTGGCGTCCTCCTGCGCGAGGCCGTTGTTCTGGGCGTAGGCGGCCGCTTCCACGGGACCTACCGTCGCGTCCCCGCTCAAGGCGACGTGCGCCATGGCCAGGCAGGTGGGCGCTGCTCCCAAGGCTCCTAGCGTGGAGGCGCCGTAGGGGCGTTCCGCCCACTGGGGATCGGTCTGGTAGAGCTGGGGCGCAGCGCCCTTTTCCCAGGCGCTCTGCGGCGTGCTCAGGTTCACGGCCTGCTGGCTGGTGGCGAAGGGGGAGTTCGCGCGTTCGACGTAGCCGAAGGCGAACCGCGCGATCGCGGTGCCGACGAGCGCGGAGACGACCGCGATGGTCAGCAGCGCCAGCAAACCCAGGAACAGCGTGCGCGGATCGATGTCGGCAAGGCGCGGCGCGGCGTTCTCGCTGCGGCCCGACGACGCGGGCGCCACGGGCGCCGAGGCGCCTTCCGGCACGAAGGGGAGCGCGCGGCCTTGGAGGCTGCGGCGAGCCGACGTGGAGAACCGGATGCCCGAAAGGCGACGGGGGAGCAGGGGACGCCCGGAGGCGCGCGGGGGCTCTGTTCCGCTGGATCCGGCCCGTTCGGTGACGAGGAAAGGCACGCCACGGTACGTCATCGGCTCCTCCTTTCTTTGTGGGGCGCAGCGGCTGCGCCGTGCGGCAGGAGGCCGCCGTCGGCGCGTTCGATGCTCGGATGAAATCACGCAGGGTGCAATGACCGAGTGTATGAGGTGCGTGCAAGCGCGCCGCCTTGAGAGGCCAAACGTTTCTCGGAATAGGGCATTTGGTAGGAAAACCGAAACATGACCTCGGGAAACAAGAAACCCCCTCGCCGGCGAATCGGCAAGGGGGCTACAGGAGGCGATGTCGGGAAGGAGCGGCAGGGGGCGGGGCGCTCGGCGGCTGGGAAGCTCGGCGGGGCACAGCGCCCCCGCCGAGGCTAGGCCTCCTTCGGCTCCTTGGCCTTGAACGCCTTCCACGCAAGGGCAGCCAGCGCGGCGCCCACGAGCGGCGCCACGATGAAGACCCACACCTGGGACAGCGCGGTCGCATCGCCGTTGAAGGCCATCACGAGCGCGGGGCCGAAGCTGCGGGCGGGGTTCACGGAGGTGCCGGTCAGCGGGATGCCCATGACGTGCACGAAGGTCAGCGTGAGGCCTATGACGATGCCGGCGAAGGGAGCGGTCTTCGCATCGGCGGTGGATCCCAGCACGGACAGCACGAAGATGCAGGTGAGGACGATCTCGACGAGAGCGGCGCCCACGGCGGTGAGCCCGATGCTGGAAGCCGCGTCGTAGCCGTTGCAGCCGAGCCCCGTGGCGGCCACGCCGCCCAGATCACACAGGCTGATGATCAGCGCCAGCACGGCGGCGGCCACGATGCCCCCGACGAACTGCGCTACCCAGTAGCCTATGAGATCCTTGCCGGAAAGGCGCCTGTCCAAGAACAGCCCCAGCGACACGGCCGGGTTGATGTGGCAGCCCGACACGTTGCCGATGACGAACGCCATCGCGACGATGGACAGGCCGAACGCGAGCGCGATGCCCACCGGGCCCAGCGCCGCGCCGCCGATGGCGGCGCTGCCGCAGCCGAACAGGGTGAGCACGAAGGTGCCCAGCGTCTCGGCGGCGTACTTCTTGATCGATGATGGTTCCATGGTACCTCTTCTCTCGTTGCCTGCACGAACCGTGCGCGCCTCCTTCTGCAAAACCGCGCACCGTCCCATCCTCCCTGTGAGAAAAGGGCACGTCAATAGGGTCAATTCGAAGTTGAGGCGGCATGCCGGCCGCATGGGCACGGCCGTGGGCGTGCCGGACGCGGCCGTGGGCGCGCGGACGCCTTGGGGCGGGTTTGCCGCCGTGCCGTCGGAGGGTTGCGGACGTCTTGGAAGCCATGGCCGAGCGCTCCGTTCCGGGAGCCGGGCCGTGAAGCCCGTTCGCGCGATGAAGGCGCATTCTGCGGCGATGACTCGATCTTCTTGGTTTTTTCTTGCATGCAGCGCGGCAAAGGGTATACTTTCCCTCAACAACTTCATACGAAATGCGTTGACGAGGACAGTAGGGACGAACCCATCTTCAGAGAGCCGGCGGATGCTGCGAGCCGGCGGTGGGCGGCCTGAACGCCACCTCCGAGCAGTTCGGTGCGAACGTTGCGCGGCGCATCCGGACGACCTCCGGCGGCACGCGGGGCAAGTAGCCTGGACCGGCGACTCCGTTATCAGTCCGATCAGAGCATGGCCGCATCGGCGCTTCGGCGCAGGGCGGCGCATAGCTCCCTTCCTTCTGAGGTCCTGGTGCAGGCTGTCTGCAGCGGGATTTTTTTATGCGCGGAAACGAGGCTTGGTCGAACGCACGCGGGGCGTCGATCTCGCAGGGCGAGGGCAAGGCCATCGCCCTGCGGAGAGCGGCTGCGGGCATGCGGAAGGCGCGGCCTCATGGAAGAAAGGATCGGACACATGCAACTGAGAAGCGATGCCGTGCGGTGCGGGGTGGCGCGCGCCCCGCACCGCGGCCTGCTCAAGGCCGACGGCATCACCGACGAGGAGATGGGGAGGCCGCTCGTCGCGGTGTTCAACTCGCGCAACGACATCGTCCCCGGGCACAACGACCTGGACAAGATCGCCGAGGCCGTGAAGGCCGGCATCTACCTGGCCGGCGGCGTGCCGTTCGAGATCTCCACCATCGGCGTGTGCGACGGCATCGCCATGAACCACGACGGCATGCACTACTCGCTCGTGTCGCGCGAGGTCATCGCCGACAGC
>CAJFVW010000217.1 GCA_904420575.1 uncultured Gordonibacter sp. | reverse complement strand
TGCCTGCGAAGGTGCGGGTGGCGTGCGAGTGCTCCCGAGAGCGTGGAAAGGAACCTTGTGGAAGACATACATTTCGGCACCGACGGATGGCGTGCCATCATCGGCGAAGGCTTCACGGACGACAACGTCGTGCGCGTAGTCGACGCGGCCGCGCGCGTGTTCAAGGAAGAGGCCGCGTCTGCCGGGCGCCCCGCCGACGCGCCCGGAACCCTGATCGTCGGACACGACTGCCGGCAGGATGCGCATGCCTACGCCCAGCTGGCCGCCCAGGTGGCCGCGGCCCATGGCTTCGGCGTCAAGCTGACGCAGGACTACTGTCCCACGCCGGCCTTGTGCTGGTCGGTGGCGCACGACGAGGACGCCATCGGCGGCATCATGCTGACCAGCAGCCACAACCCCGCAGAGTACCTGGGCGTGAAGCTGCGCATGGCAGACGGCGGCGCCAGCCCCAAGGAATTCACCGACCGCGTGGAAGCGCAGCTTGCCGTCGACCCAAGGGACGGACGCGGAACCTTCCAGGAAGTCGACCTCATGAGCGCCTATCTGGATGCGCTCAAGGACCTGGTGGACGCAGAGGCCATCCGTGCCGCCCATCTGCGGGTGGTGGTCGATCCGCTCTACGGAGCGGGGCGCGGCTACCTGTCCGGCCTCTTGCGCGACATGGGGGTGGAGGTGTGCGAGATCAACGACGCCGCCGATCCCACGTTCGACGGCCTGCATCCCGAGCCGATTCCTCCCTGGGTGGACCGCGGCCTGGCGAAGGTGAGCGAACTGGGCTACGATGCGGTGTTCATCAACGATGGCGACGCCGACCGCATCGGGGCCGGCGACGAGCACGGAAACTTCGTGAACCCGCACCGCATCATCACGCTGCTGGTGCAGCACATGGTGGAAGACCGTCACGAATCGGGTCGCGTGGTCAGCACCATCACGGCGTCGGCCCTGCTCGACCGCATGTGCCGCCGCCTGGGTCTGGAACTGGTGTCCACGCCCGTGGGCTTCAAATGGATCTACGGCGAAATGGAAAAGGGCGGCGTCATGATCGGCGGCGAAGAGTCGGGCGGCATCGGCCTGCCGGGTCATGTGAAGGAGCGCGACGGGCTGCTGATGGCGCTGCTGTTGGCCGAGACCATGGCGCAACGCGGCATGAGCCTGGGACAGCTGGTGGACGACATGTTCGCGAAGATCGGGCGTTTGGAATTCGCCCGCCGAGGACTTACGGTCACGGAAGGCCAGATGGAGCGTTTTCGCCGGGAAACTGTTCCTGCGTACGAGGCGGAGTCCATCTGCGGCAAGCGGGTGGTCGGCGTCGACCGGCGCGACGGTGTGAAGTTTCTGCTGGAAGGCGACGCGTGGGTCATGATGCGTCCTTCGGGCACCGAGCCTCTGGTGCGCGTGTATGCCGAAGCCGCCACGACGGAGGAAGTGGACGCCCTGTTGGACGCCGCCGCCAGCGTGGTGAAGGGGGAGTAGCGCCCGCACGTCGCCTACGCGTGCGCTGGCGGGCGGCGTACCCCTCCCGCAGCACGGGCGTGCAGGTTGCAGGTCGTCGGGCGCGCTGGCTGCAGGATGCCGGACCCGAATACACGGGAAGGCCTCGCCTCTTCGGGCATGCCCTGCCCGGCCTGCAGGGCGCCGGGCGAGGACGGGCTTCAGTTCTGGTCGAGGCGTGGGAGCTTTTTCAGGAGCGCCCACGCCTTTTGCTTGTGCGTGGCGTCGTCCAGGAGGTCTTCGAACCGATGGAACGCCACGATGTCGCGGCCGAACAAGCGCCCATGTTCGCCGGGCACAGCCGGCTGGCCATAGGCTGCTGCGAGGGCTTGGGCCGCGGCCGTGTCGGTGGCCACCACGCGCAGTGGATCCACCCCTTCCATAAGCGTGAACAGGTCGTTGCCGTCCATGTGGCTCGTTGGTGCGGATGTTTCGGCGGGGTCGTCGTTGGGGGCAAGTGCGACAAACGTGCAGGCGTCTTCGCCGAATCCGAGCGCTGCGGCAGAGCTCAGTATGGCGCCTCGCGCCACGTCGCCCAAGGGCTTCTCGCTGACGACGCACCACAGACCCGCCCGACGGCCGGAAAGGTGGGCATCGAACGTTCGCCACACGAAATCGGTGGCTTCCTCATACATGTTACTGTTTGCGGTTTTTTTCACACCGCTCCTTGAACTCTCCCTGCATTCGCATTGCAAAGAAGCATAATAGCAAGAAACGTACCGACGTTGGCACGGCGTTTGCAACGCTCTGCGCGTTGCCGCCAAGCCGGCAGACAGGAGAAAGACTATGTGCACGAATGGTGTGAACACGGGGCAGTTCGAGCAGATGATCGAACAGATCGACGACCACGTCAAGCTGGAGCGCCGCTGGGCGCACACGCTTGGACATATGGCGGGAGATGCGGGCTTCGCCACCGTCTCCGAGAAGATGCATGCGGCGCAGGCGCTGCTCGACGACGTGCGCGCCATGCTGGACGAGGCCAAGGACGCTTTGGAAGAGGATGCCGAAGGGGCTAGCGGCGTCACCGTCAATCTGGTGTAGCCCATGAGCAACGACCTCATGCGCTTTTCGGTCGCCATGCCGGAGGATCTGCTTGTGCGGTTCGACCAGCTGGTGGCCCGGAGAGGTTTGGCCAAGAACCGAAGCGAAGTAGTGCGCGACCTGGTGCGTGATGCGTTGGTCGAAGAGGACTGCGCCTTGCCCGGTACCGAAGTGGTGGGCACGCTGACCATCGTGTTCGACCATCACGCGTCCGACCTGCAGGAAAAGCTGCACAGCATCCAGCACGACTACTTCGAGTTCATCGTTTCCTCCATGCACGTGCATCTCGATCAGCACATGTGCTTGGAAGTGATCATACTGCGGGGCGAAACGGGGCTGGTGCAAGAGATCGCGAACCTCATCCTGGGGACGAAGGGCGTGCAGAACGGTCGCCTCGTCGTCACCACGACCGGGCACTTCGCTTAGGCTTCACGCAACACGAGAAGCGGACGACGAACGCCCGTCGCCCGCTTCTCTTTTCGGACACGTTACGGAAAGGGTGGCAATGGATACGACGGTCATGTTGGGGCACGGCAGCGGCGGCACCATGATGAAGCGCATCATCGACGAGGTGTTCTTTGCTGCCTATGCGGGAGACGAACTGCTGCGGGGCGACGACGCCGCCGTGCTGCCGGCGCCTGGGCCGGGGGAGCGTCTGGCGTTTTCCACCGACAGCTTCGTGGTGACGCCCCATTTCTTCCCGGGCGGCGACATTGGGCGTTTGGCCGTGTGCGGCACGGTGAACGACGTGGCCACCAGCGGCGCGACGCCGCGCTACCTGAGCGTCGGGTTCGTCCTGGAAGAAGGCTTTCCCATCGAAGACCTCAAACGTATCTGCGCGTCCATGGCGGAATGCGCCCGCGAGGCGGGCGTGAGGCTGGTGACCGGCGACACCAAGGTGGTGAATCGCGGCAACGGCGATGGCGTGTACATCAACACGAGCGGCATCGGCACGCTGGCCGACGGCATCGAGCTGGGTGGCGCGCAGTGCCAGCCGGGCGACGTGGTGTTGGTCAGCGGAACGCTGGGCGACCACGGCATCACCATCATGAGCTGCCGCGAAGGGCTCAGCTTTACCACCGATCTGCAAAGCGACGCGGCCCCGCTCAACCACCTGATCGCCGATGTGCTGGCGGCGGCTCCGCACACGCGTTGCTTCCGCGATCCCACGCGTGGCGGCCTGGCCTCCACGCTCAACGAACTAGCGGCGCAAGCGCAGGTGGACATCACCGTGGAAGAGGACGACGTGCCCGTGAAGGATGCCGTGCGCGGCGCGTGCGACATGCTGGGCTACGACGTGCTGCAGGTGGCCAACGAAGGCAAGATGGTGTGTGTCGTGGCTGCCGACGAAGCGGAAGCGGCGCTTGCCGCCATGCGCGCGAACCGCTACGGCACCGATGCCGCCATCATCGGCAAGGTGGGCGAAGCCCAGCCCGACCGCGGCCCCAAGGTGTTCTTGCGCACGGCGTTCGGCGGCACGCGCATTCTGGACATGCTGGTGGGCGAGCAGCTTCCCCGCATCTGTTGATGCCCTCCGGCAGATCGAAGAACGGTCGAAGCGGTTCCCCAGTCTTTTTAACCGCATCCTGAAAAATCCTGATTTTTCCTTGCAAAAGCACGGAACAATGGTATCTTGCGGGCAGAAAGTTTTTGGGGACGTACCGGCGTGTGGCGCCGGAAGCTTTAGACGAGAAGGAGTTGCTATGTCTCACCCGGTCATCGAAGCCGATGAGTGCATCGGTTGTGGAATCTGCGTCGACGCCTGCCCGCAAGAAGTGCTGGAAGTCGTGGGCGGCACGGCCGACGTCGTCAATGAGGAGGCCTGCATCGCCTGCGGCGACTGCGTCGAAGAGTGCCCGATGGGTGCCATCGCCGAGGTTGTCGAAGACTAACGGTCGAAGGTGCGCCGTCGGAAAGAGCGACGTGCCTTCAAGCGGCTGTTGCGGAAGAACCCTTGTCATCAAGAAGGCCGGGATCCATCGTGGGATCTCGGCCTTCTTGCGGTTGCAAAGCCGGGGCTGCAAGCACATGTGATGGAGAGCTCCGGGCAATGAGGAAAGGCGCGCGACGGCGTTTCCGGCCTAGGGCCGGTCGGCTTCGGCTGTCAGCCGATCGTTGCGGAGGGAGGCGGGAAGAGGCGTGGGGGAGAGGGTGCGGAGAATCCGGCGGGAGTTCACGTCGACGGCGGCGCTCGTGCTGGTGGCCTATTCCCTGTACCGCTCGGTAGCGTACGCAAGTTACGTCACGAACTTCGGCGGCTATGCCGACGCCTTGGGCTACGTGTCCACCATCCCCTTCATGGCCGGGGCCTCTGCGGGCAATCTGGCCTCCAGCATCACGGTGTTGGTGCTGTATCTCAAAGGCCGCCTCAAGCCCTATGCCCTCGACTACAAGGCGCCGCTTGCCGTGCTTGCGCTGACCTACTGCATCGTGGCGCTTTTTCCGCATGCCGTGAATTCTCCTCTGTCTTTGTTGGTCCTTGGGCTGGTCTGGGGCCTTGCGGCGACCGTGGCCAGCATCGCCTTCATCGAGCTGTTGGCGTATGGCGGTTCCACGACCGCGCTCATCGTGCAGCTTGCCGCCTCGTCGCTGCTTTCCGCCGTGGTCTCGCTGGCGGTTGACGGCTTGCCCGGCACCGTGGGCAGCGTCCTGTGCGTGGCCATCGTGGTGGCCGTGGCGCCGTTGATGGCCCTTTGCCGCAAACGCGTCGAGCCGTATCGCGTGGAGTCGGATCGGAGCGCCTCGTTCAAGGAGACGTTGCGCGGCTCGGCGACGCCGATCATGGCCTGCGCCTTCTTCGAGCTCATCACGGGGCTGGTGAACATGTATGCGTACTGCAGTGCCTCGTCGTTCACCATTTCCACGCAGGCGCCCGTAGAGGGGATGGTCATCTGCGCCGTGTTGGTGACGCTGTTCGTGTTCGTCACCAACCGCGCTCCCAACCAGCGGACGGTCTACCTGCTGGTGTTCCCGGCCGTCATCGCCGTCTTCTTGCTGCTCCCGTTCTTCAGCGACGTGCTGAGCAAGCCTATCAGCACCATCATCTATTCGGCCTACGTGTTCACGTCCATGCTCTCCACGTTCTGCTACGTCGTCGCCTGCCGTGAGGCGCGCGGTGGCGTGTACGGCATCGCCGCGCTGTCGTCGGCCGTCGTTCGCGCCTGCCTGGTCGTGGGACTGGTGCTTGGCTGGTGTTTTGGCAACCTCACCGAAGGCGAGACGTTCATGCACCTATCGGTCGTGTGCGTGGTGTGCGTGTACGTGCTGGGCATGGTCGTGCTGCTGTGGAGCTACAAGAGCGTCCGGGAAAAACACGTGGAAGTGGTGGTGAGACGCGTGCCGGAAACGTTCGAGGAATCGGTGACGGCGCGTGCGGACGAGCTGGTGGAGGAATTCGGGCTGACCAGCCGCGAACGCGACGTGCTGGTAGGCCTCGCGCACGGCAACACGGCGGCCAGCATTGCCGACGACCTGTACCTTTCCACGTCGACCGTGCAGGGCTACGTCAAGACGCTGTACGCGAAGCTGGGAGTGAACCGCAAGCAGCAGGTGATCGACCTGTTCTCGCCGAAGCGTGCCGGCGATTGAAAAGGCAAGCCTGCGATTGAAAAGGTGCGCCGACGTTCGAGAAGGCGAGCCGGCGAATGGCGAGGCTCCCTCCCTCCCTCCCTCCCTCCCTCCCTCCCCTTTTCGCCGCCTTCGTGGTGTTTGCGTCCGACGCGCGAACCTTCCGAGGCCTTGTCTTGCGAGCGGCAATATGCCTTTTTGAACAGGCAATTCGTTGTTTTCCCCAATTTTGGGGGGACGCAAGTTCTCCTTAGCCGACTACACTGCGAAGCGGAATGGCCGCAACGACGCGTCATGTCGCTGGTCTTCGACACGATCCGCGCGCGAGGCCGGAGCTGGATGCTCCGGCTGGGATGCCGGCTGTGGCGCCCGCGCGATACGGGCGAGGCCGAAGCTGGATGCTTCGGCCATAGTGTCAGCGAGAGTGCTGAGGCGATTCGCGTGCGAAGCCGAAGGCTTGCCGGAACGAGGCATGTCGATGCGGTCAGGGGTAAGGAAAGAACGAAGGGAGATTTTCATGGCACTTTCACGGAGGGACTTTCTGAAGGTAGGGGGATCGGCCTGCATCGTGGCGGGCGCAGGTGCGGCGCTTGCAGGCTGCAGCCCCAACGGCGGGCAATCCAACGACGCGAAGCCGGCCGAGGGTGGCGCCGACGCTTCGGTGGTGGGTTACGAGCCGGTCAGCTTCGACAAGGAGACCGATATCCTCATCATCGGCACCGGTTATGCCGGTCTGGCGGCGGCCATGGCGCCGGCGCTGGCGGGCAAGAAGATCGTGCTTGCTGAAAAGCAGCAGATGATGGGCGGCGACTCGGCCGGCTCGTGCTGCTTCATGTTCGCCAACGGCACGCAGTTGCAGCTTGACGCCGGCATTCCCACGACCATCGACGAGTATTGGGAAGGAGCCAAGGAAAAGCAGACCGCCGGCTTCGACCAGTACGACTGGTACCCCGAGTGGGTCAAGGGCAAGACGTATGCCAATACGAAGTTCGTCGATTCCGCCATCAACGACTTCGGCGCGAAGTTCCAGAAGCCGGCCACCGACGAAGAGCTGCCGCGCCTGGCGTCGAGCGTCATCCTGCCGGGCGACGGCATCGGCACGGGCGGCATCAACATCCTGACGCCCATCGCTGCGAAGCTGGAGGAGCTTGGTGCCGAGTTCGTGTACAACTCCCGCGCCATCGCTCTCATCAAGGATCCCGAAGGGGCCGTCATCGGCGCCCGCTTCGAGGACACCGAGAAGGGCACGATCACGGACATCAAGGCCGCGGCCACCGTCCTTGCCACCGGCGGCTTCGCCGACAACGGCGAGATGGTGCAGCGCTACATCCCCGACTGGGCCAACTATGCGCAGCTCGTGCATGGCTGCATGGGCGAAGGCCACAAGCTGGGCGTGGCGGCTGGCGGCGCGCTGTCGGGCATGGACTCGTCGTTCACCTACTGCAACCTCATGGGCGACATTCCCAACTGCACCACGTGGGGCTACTGGACGCCCATCGTGCTGGTGTTGCCGAACGGCAAGCGCTTCATCAAGGAAGACCAGTCCCACGACGCGGCTATCGCCGCCGTGGAGGCCGGCTACCGCGAATGGTGGTCCATCTTCGACCAGAAGGCGTTCGATGCCCGCTGCATCGCCGCGTCGGTGGAAAGCAACATCAAGACGCACGAAGACGCCTACGTGACCGCCAACACGCTCGACGAGCTGGCCGCCGGCATGGACGTTCCCGCCGAGACGCTGAAGGCGACGTTCGCCCGCTACGACGAGCTGGTGGCCGCCGGCGAAGACACCGACTTCGAAAAGAAGGCCTGGCTGAACTCGCTCGAGCCGCCGTACCATGCCCTGCGTCTGAACGTGTGCCGCTACAAGACCTCGGGCGGCTTCATGGTGGGCCCGAACAACCAGGTGCTCGACAAGGAGGACAAGGAGATCCCCGGCCTGTACGCCGCCGGCGCCGTGACCACGCTGTCGTACGCGAGCGTGTCCACCTGCATGGCCACCGGCTACTATGTAGGCGAAACGCTGGCTGCGCTGTAGTCCCGAAGATGCTCATTGGTTCGTGCGCGGAGGCATCCTGCGCGCACGGCCACACCAAAGGCTGGCGTCGGAACGTATCCGGCGCCAGCCTTTTTTTGTCGCCCGATTGCCTTGCTGCGTCTCGAAGCTTCTGTGCAAGGCATTGGCCGAATGACAGGGAGGTGCTTCTCCCTGCAGCAGTTCTCCGTCAGATATGGAAGGGGCCGGGATGGCGAAATAGCCTCTCTCGGACAGTTCCTGCTGCTTTTTGGTGCGGGCGTTCGCGTCATCGCACCGGCAGGGCGGATGGCTGTTTCTTCCGGATGGTAAGGGCGATGGCCGTAGCTTCCGGATGGCAAGGGCGACTGTTATGGCACTCGGATGGCAAGGGTGACCGTTATGGCACGATTTGTGCCCACGCGAAGCCGCTTCGATTTTCGCGACCTGGGGTTTTACGCCGCCCTTCGCGTTTTTGCGCCCCGAAAAGGTCGAAAACCGTGCCATAACGGTCAGCCTTGCCAAAAAGAGGCCATAACGGTCAGCCTTGCCATCTGAATCCCCGCGCGAACGTGCGGGGGGGGGGTGCTTGACCGCGGTGCGTTTCGGCCCGCGTCCCTCGCCCCCCCCCACGCCAGTTCCCCACACGCCCCGGCCCTCGCGCCCACCGCTCGCACCCTCAGCCGCGCGTCCCGCGCCCGCGTCCCGCGCGTCCCGCCCTCCCGCGTTGCGCCCCTACTTCCCATGCCCACGCCATCTCGCATCCCGAGGGGGCCTCGTGCGGGTACCGTCAAGAATCTTGCGCACTTTTCCGACAGCCTCATAAGCCCGCCGTCCGGTGCGGCTACCCCTCCAGCAGAGTCACGT
>CAJFVW010000216.1 GCA_904420575.1 uncultured Gordonibacter sp. | reverse complement strand
GCAAGGTGTACGATACGATAGCCGGCCGCAGGAGGCGGCTGGGGCTGGCCGCCTAGGCCGTCCGGAAAAACGTCCGCACCCCCCAAACGGGCGGCAATCTATGAAAACGCTCGAATTTCCCGCGCCCCCTCCCGCTTGCTAGACTGAGGCCACGGGGTACGTACCGGCACACCGATCCCCGTTCCGCACGGCCGGCGGACGGGACCACTGCAATGGGGGTTACTATGGAATTCGAGAACGACCTTGGAAAACCCTGGCGCTACGAGGAAGACGGCTATACAGTCACGCGCTCTTCGATCTGGTCTCCTCCCGGCTGCCATCCGGTCGGCTGCGGCGTCAAGCTCTACGTCAACGAAGACGGCATTCTGGAAAAGGTGGAGGGAGACGAGAACAACCCGGTCACGAACGGCCGGCTGTGCGTCCGCTGCCTGGCGCTGAAGGACTACCTCTACAACCCGTCGCGCGTGATCCATCCGATGAAGCGCGCCCGCGAGGACCGCGGCAAGGACAAATGGGTTCAGACCACGTGGGACGACGCCTTCGACATCATCGAGCGGAACACCGCCGAGATCAAGGAAAAGTACGGAGCGGAGACCATCTGCCTGCTGAGCGGCACCGGCCGCGACGGCGGGATCCTGTCCCAGACCCTCGCGCACGCCGTGTTCGGCACGCCGAACTCCGCCTACACCCAATCGGGCTACGCCTGCTATGAGCCTCGGTGCGCAAGCGCGATGTTCGCGTCCGGCGTGGGGTACCCGGAAATCGACTATGCCGGCGGCCTGGCAGGCGGATACGACGACCCCGAATACGTGGTTCCGGAAGTCATCGTGGTCTGGGGCAAGCAGCCTCTCGCCTCCAACGGCGACGGGCTGTTCGGCCATGCCGTGCTCGACCTCATGCGCCGCGGGGCAAAGCTCATCGCCATCGACCCGCGCGTGAACTGGCTCACCACCCGCGCCATCCTCCAGCTGCGCCTGCGCCCCGGCACCGACGCGGCGTTGGGCCTCGCGCTCATCGACGTCATCGTGAAGGAAGAGCTCTACGACAAGGACTTCGTGGAGAAGTGGACGTGGGGATTCGACGAGCTGGCCGCGCGCGCCGCAGAGATGCCGCCCGAACGGGCCGCCGAGATCTGCGGGCTCGACGTGGACGACATCTACGCCGTCGCGCGCACCTATGCGCAGGCCAAGCCGGCATCCATCGCCTGGGGCCTGGCCATCGACCAGCAACAGAACGGCGTGCAGGCCGGCCACTGCATCCTCTCCCTCATGGCGCTGACCGGCAACCTGGACGTCCCGGGCGGACAGCTCATGGGCGGCGAGTTCCAGGACGACACCGTGGTCCCGAACTACGGCTGGAACAAGCTCGATCCCGAGCTGCGAGCGAAGACCATCGGCATGGACCAGTATCCCTACTACGTCAACTCCATCCTCAACGCGCATGCCGACCTGCTGCTCGACGCCCTGGAGACGGGCGATCCCTACCAGTTCCACATGGTCATCGTGCAGTCGAACAACCTGCTTTCGCCCACGAACAGCGCTCAGCCTCAGCGGTGGCACAAAGCGCTGCAGAAGCTCGACTTCGGCGTGGGCACCGACCTGTTCATCACGCCTACCATCCAGGCGTGCTGCGACGTGTTCCTTCCGCTCGCGACGGCGGCCGAGAAGGACTCCATCAACATGACCCACTACACGCTCTCGCCGGTCACGTACGGTGCCACGAACAAGGCGCTCACCATCGGCGAGTGCAAGGACGACTATCAGATCATCTGGGAGCTGGGCAAGCGCCTGAACCCCGACATCTGGAACGAAGACACGTACACCGACCTGCACGACTTCATCGCCGACGTGCGCCTCGCCCGCGAGATGACGTTCGCGGAACTGCGCGACAAGGTGTACCACAAGCGCGGCGTCACGTATCGCAAGTACGAGAAGGGCCTGCTGCGCCCGAACGGGGAGCTGGGCTTCAACACCCGTTCCGGCAGGTTCGAGTTCTATTCCTATCTGTTCCAGTACTATGGCGACGATCCCCTGCCCTACTATCAGGAGCCGCCGTTCAGCCCGGTCTCCACGCCCGAGATCGCCGAGAAGTACCCTTTCATCCTCATGACAGGCGCGCGCGAGTACGCGTCGTTCCATTCCGAACACCGCCAAGTGGTGCCGCTGCGCGAGCTGGTGCCGAACCCGTTGCTGGAAATCCACCCCGACGACGCAGCGAAGTGCGCCGTGGCCGACGGGCAGTGGGTTCGCATCGAGAACCAGTTCGGCCAGGCCAAGTTCAAGGCCAAGGTCACGCCGACCGTGTTCCCCGGCACGGTGCATGCCCATCACGGCTGGTGGTTCCCTGAAGACGATCCCGAAGAACCAAGCCTGTTCGGCGTATGGAAGAGCAACTGCAACTGCCTGGTGCCGCACAAGCAGATAGGAAAGCTCGGCTACGGCGCGCCGTTCAAGAACAGCCTGTGCAGCGTGACGCCCCTCGCCGAAAACCTCGATCTCGACCTGAAGGACTTCGCAGAGCGCTTCGGAAAGTTGGTGTACTGATGACTACCTACGGACTTCTCATTTCGTACGAGTGGTGCTCCGGCTGCCAGTCGTGCGAGGTCGCATGCAAGGAAGAGCATGGCCTGGGCGTCGGAGCGTGGGGCATCCGCGTCCTTGACGACGGCCCATGGTCGAAGACGGGGTCGGAGCACATGGGCAGCGACTTCAATTGGAACCACGTCCCCGTTCCCACCGACCTGTGCGACCTGTGCGCCGACCGCGTCGCCGCCGGCAAGGACCCGACCTGCGTGCATCACTGCCTCGCGCAGTGCATGGAATTCGGTCCCGTGGAGGAACTTGCGCAGAAGCTCGGCAACGAGCCCAAGCAGGCCCTGTTCGTTCCTCGATGACGGCTCGTCGGCCGCGCCCGGCCAAAGCGTCGGGCGCGGCCTCGCGCAGGAGGTGTGACAAATGAAGAAACCAGGAGACAAGGTGCTCATCACGTACCGGGGAACATGCGCTCAGGACGCCACGTTTCTTGACGAGAGAGGGCCGGAAAACCCGCTCGAGGTGACGCTGGGAAGCGGAGGCGTGTTCCCACCCATCGAAAGCGCGTTGTACGACATGGTGGAGGGAGAGACGCGCCAGGTGGCCGTGCCGGCGAAGTACGGCTTCGGAGAGGCCGACGCCCAGGCGGTGCGCTCGTTTCCCCTCATCGCGATGCCCCGGTGGCAGCAGATAGAGGCGGGCTCGTACATCGAGATCGAAAGCGACCGGGCCGCGCTGCCCGCCGTTGCCTTCGTGCAGAGCATCGATCACGACGTGATCGTGCTCGACTTCAACCATCCCTACGCAGGCAAGGACCTCGCCTACGAGGTGACGCTGGAATCGGCGGTCGAAGCGGCCACTTCGACGCAGCCGGGCCTCCGGCAATGAGACAGAGGGGGAAGATATGGCACAACGCGTAAGCAGCAAGAACCTGCCTTCGTGGTACGCCTGGGTCGTGCTCGCGGCGGTATGGCTCGCGGCGTTCACCGCCCCGGCGAACATGGTGAAGGTCACCGCCCTCGCCGCCCCGATCATGGAGTGGTTTGCGATCGACGAGGCGAGCGTGTCGTGGGTCATGTCCATGTTCTACATCATGGGATGCGTGTTCGCGTTCCCGGCGGCAGGCATCATGAAGAAGCTCGGCATGCGCAAGACGGTGGTTATCGCACTCGTCTTCGAGATCGTCGGCGGCCTCATGGGAGTTTTCAGCGGCAACAGCCTGCCCCTGTTCATGGTGTCCAGGGCACTCGAAGGCATCAGCTGGGGACTGCTCGCGGTAGCCGGCATCCCCGCCATCTCCGCATGGTTCGCGCCATCCAAGCGCGGGCTGCCCATGGGCATCTGGGGCATCTGGGTGGCCGTGGCGTTCATCCTGGGCCCGTTGCTGTTCGCCGGCATGTTCGACGCGCTGGGATCATGGCAGCCGGTCTGGTGGCTGAACATCGTGTTCGACGCCGTCATGCTCGTCGTGTTCCTTCTGCTCTACCGCGACGCCAGTTTCTCGTTCGACGAGCAGGAGAACCGCATCGAGCGCGCACCACAGGAGTTCGGCGAGACGGTGGCGAAGGGCACGTACAAAAAGGCTTTCCTCGCGCCTGCCGTGCTGTGCGCGGCCATCGCCATGCTCCTCATGTGCGGGGCACAGATGGCCATCGAGAACTTCCTGCCCACCTATATCTTCGAGAACCTCGACGTGTCGCTCACCGTGGCCAACCTCGTGTCGTCAGGCGGCGCCATCGCCGGCGTGGTGTTCTCCATCATCCTGGGCAAGCTTTCCGACGTGACCGGCAAGACGAAGCTCATCCTCATCGTCACGGTGGTGTTCGGCCTGATCTACTCTTGGATCGCATTCGAGACCACCAACCTTGCCGTGTACGCGTTCATCGTCGTCTGCATCGGCATCGCCGAAGGCGGCGGACCGGCCATGCTCTTCACCATTCTGGCGAAGGGATGCCCGGAAGAAGCCCTTCCCGCCGGCTCGGCAATCCTGGCCTTCATGCAGAACCTGGGCATGCTCGTGGGCACCACGCTCATCGGCACCGTGGTGAGCAACCTCGGATGGGCCACCGGTGCGCACTTCATTGCCGTTCCACTGTATGCGCTGGTGATCGTCGTCACGCTGGTGTTCTGGAAAAAGGTGAAGTGAGCCGGGATCGCGGCGCGATCCGTCGCGAAGGAAGGAGGGGGTCGTGTCCGGTTTGGCCGATACCCCGGTGCGAGGGCCGGGCCGCTACGGATGGGTGGTGCTGGCCGTTGTGTGGCTGTGCGGGTTCGTGGCGCCGCTGAACATGGTCAAGGTGACGGCCCTGAGCCCCGTGCTCATGGCTTCGTTCGGCATCGACGAGGCGCTCATGGGCACCATCATGTCCTTGTTCTACGTGCTGGGAATCGTCATGGCGTTTCCCGCTGCGGGAATCGTCAACAAGTACGGCGTGCGCAACGTCGGCATCGTTTCGCTGATCCTGGCCATCGTCGGCGGGTTGGCGGGGGTGCTCTCGACCAGCGTGCCGGTGTTCATGGCCAGTCGGGTGCTCGAGGGAGCCGGCATGGGCATCATGGGGGTGGTCGGCGTGGTGGCTATCGCGCCGTGGTTCGCCCCGTCGAAGCGCGGCGTCCCGCTGGGCATTTGGGCCATCTGGGTGACCGTGGCGTTCATGGTGGGGCCAGCGCTGTTCACGGCGTTGTTCGACGCCACCGGCTCATGGCGGCCCGTGTGGTGGGGCACGCTGATGTTCGACGTGGTGGTGCTCGTCCTCTTCGTCGCCCTGTATCGCGCTCCCGGCTTCGTGTTCGATGGCGAAGAGCGTCCCGTCGAGATCGACGGAGCCGCCCGCGACGAGCTGCCCAAGCCCAACATCAAGGCGGCCGTGCGGATGCCGGTGGTCTGGCTTCTGGGGACGATGATGCTCGTGTACGCCGCCGCTTCCATGTCGATCGAAGGGTTCTTCAGCACCTACGTCTATTCGGAGCTGGCCGTTTCGCTTACCCTGGCAGGCGTGATCGTCACGTCGGGAGCCGTCGTCGGCTCGGTGTTCGCCGTGCTGTCGGGCAGGATATCGGACCGGATCCATTCCCGCAAGATCGTCCTGCTGGTGGGATGGATCGCCGGCATCGCCTATTCGTGGTTCGTGTTCTCGGTCGACAACCTGGTGCTGTTCGTTCCCATCATCCTGTTGATCGGCATCGGCGAGAATGCCACGTCCTCCATGATCTACGCCTCCACGGCAGAGATGATGGCACCGGACGCGGTCGCCGGCGCTTCGGCCGTGCTGGCCTTCATGCAGAACATCGGCATGTTCGTGGGCACCACCGCCCTGGGAGGCCTGGTGGGGGTTCTGGGCGACTGGACCCTGGCCGCCCATTGCACCGCGGTGCCGCTCTATGCGCTTGGCCTGGTGCTGACGTTGCTCGCCTGGCGAAAGCTTGCATGACCGCCGTGGCCGGCGCGGCACATGCGCCGGCCACGCACCCGCGCGGCCGGCGCCGCCAGAAAGGCGCGAATGGCATCTCGGCACTTTTCGTGCATTGGTGGCAGACTTCCCGTCATTCGAATGCTGCCGTTAGAGCGGAACGTTCCCTGCCGTCCAATGCTTCCGACAAACCAGCGCGTTCGTCATTCGGGCCTCTACGGCAGAGTGACAAGCTTCCTATTGTTAGAACTCAAGACAGCAAACCCCTCATGCAGGCTTGTGTGCGTTCAAGAAGTCCTTGAGTTCCTGCCTGCGGGCCGGGTCGAGTTCCTTTTTGGGGATGCCCTGCACGGCACCCTCCAATGCGTAGAGCTGGTGCAGGCACACGCCCGGGTCAATGGCCTGCAGCTTCAGCCACGCCTGTTCGGCACCGAGCGCTACCAGGCCTTCGGGCGTTTCGATGCCCACTTTGGCCAGCTGGCCGGCGGCATGCGAGCCGATATTGGGAAGGTCGGTGAGGTTCGCCATGGTTCGCTCCGTTTCTTCGCGCTGCTATGGCAAGGCTTCGACCGCCGCACGCAGGCGCGCAAGGTCGTTTTCGTCCGGGTGGTTCACGGCTTCGTCGAAGTTCTCGATGAGCTGGGCCATGCGCGCGGCTTGCGCAGGGTTGGCCTCGGCCTGGCGCTCGTAGCGTTCGCGGACGCTCGGCGGCATGCTGCCCTGGCACATGAACGTACCCACGACGTGCGCCGATTCGGGCAAATGCGTCAGAACGCGCGCCATCACGCCGGCGAAGTACGTCGCGTCCGCGCCGAAGCCGCATGTGCCGAACAGGAACACCTCTTTGCCGCCGAGCGAGGCCAACAGCTCGGCCGCTTCGTCGGTGCAGTCGCCGCGGTTCGTCCAGAAGCCCACGTACACGCGGTCAACAGCCGCAAGCGTCGCGCCGTCCACCTCGCCCACGTTCCCGAATGCGAGCCGCCCGTCCGCGGGCAGCGTCTCGGCAACGGCCTGCGCGAGCCTTTTCGTGTTCCCGGTCCTGCTGTCGTACACGATGGCGTAGGTCATGCGACTCCTTCCAGGCGTGACAGGCACGCCATTGCCGTTTCGCTCCGTTATACACCCTGCCGCGCACCTGTGCAATAATGAAGGCACTCTACAAGAAAGGACGCCCCATGCCCTACATCACCGTCGAAGGCAATGCGCTCGAGCCCAGCCAGAAACGCGCGCTCATCGAACAGCTCACCGCCACGGCATCTGCCATCATGCACGTGCCGCCCGAATTCTTCCTGGTCACCATCAACGAGCTGCCCGACGAGAACATCGGCATCGGCGGCAAGCCCATCGCCGAGGTGAAAGCGGCCTTTCGTCGCGCGCGCGAGGACGGCGGCCAGCGATGAGGGCCGTCGTGCAGCGCGTGAGCCGTGCGCAGGTGGACATCGACGGCCTGGCGGTCGGGACCATTGGACGCGGACTCGTCGTCCTGTTGGGCGTGGGGCACGACGACACGGAAGCCGAAGCCGAACGCCTCTGGTCCAAGATAGCGCGCCTGCGCATCTTCGAGGACGCCGAAGGCAAGACGAACCTCGCACTGGCAGACGTGGGCGGCGAAGTGCTCGTGGTCTCGCAGTTCACGCTGTACGCCAGCTGCAAGAAGGGCAACCGGCCCTCGTTCACCGACGCCGGCTCGCCTGACGAAGCGAACCGCCTTTACGAATGGTTCGTCGAACGGGCCCGCCGCGACGTGCCGCACGTGGAAACCGGCCGCTTCGGGGCGTACATGGACGTGAGCCTCGTGAACGACGGCCCCTTCACGCTCTGGCTCGACACCGCCACGCTGTAGGAACTCGGGGGCAGCCTACGTCCAACACGCCTACGCCAGCGTCTGCTCCCATTCGGCTTCCTTGAAACCCACCAGCACGAAGTCCTCGCCCACGACGATAGGCCGCTTCACCAGCATGCCGTTCTCTGCAAGCAGCGCGAACGCCTCTTCGTCGGCCATGCCCGCGTCAAGCAGCGCCTTCACGTTGCGCTCGCGGTAGAGCATACCGCTCGTGTTGAAGAAGCGCCGCAGCGGCAAGCCGCTTCTGGCCTGCCATGCCGCCAGTTCCTCGGCCGTCGGGTTGTCTTCCACGATGTGGCGGTCGACGTAGCCCACGCCATGGGCGTCAAGCCATGCCTTCGCCTTCTTGCAGGTAGAACACTTCGGATACTCCACGAACAGCACGTCGGCCATGAAAGCCCCCTCCGTTAATCGGGTCGGTCAGTACGCCGGCCAGTCTATGACTTCGTACGTCAGCCTCATCTCTTCTTCAAGCCAAAGGAACATCTGCTTGGGAGACGCCGTTTTCAAGCGTGATTGCTTGAAACCGTCTTTGTCTCTCGTCAGCAACACATCGGCTCTGATCTTTTCAGCACAGACGTCTATGAGGCAATCCTCGAAATCAGTCCACTTGCGTTCTGCGGCTGCTCGGATATCCTCGCATCCCAGTTCGCATACCTGCAAGTATTCCAAACTGTCAATGAACGCCTGCTGCACGACTTCGCTGGGGTTCTCTTTCCGCATGACGTAGAACATGTCAGTGAAGGATTTTGCAGAAGCCCAGAGCTCGACATCTCCAAGTTCCTGCATGGCGAGAAGCTTGACGGCCTCGACACCTTCAGGCGGACGTTCGGTCAGCAGATCAATGAGCACATTCGTGTCAAGAAAGGCGCGCATATCGCTCGTCCCTCGCTTCCGCAAGCAGTTCCTTGAATGACTTCGAGCCCCAGTCTGCAGGCGCATTCAACGTTGTGCGGCGCACGCGGTTTCGGACCCGTTCTTTTTGTTCGAGCGAAAGGATGCGATGCTGCCCCGCCAATCCGGCAAGGGGAGATGCTTCTTTAGGAAGCTCTCTCTCCTTGAGCACATACCGGTAAGCCGCATTGACAAGTTCCGTCGGCGTGGAGCCTATCTCTCTTAAAACAGCGTTTCCCTGTTTCTTGATCTCCGCCGGCACACGGGCGGTGACGATGGCGTCGTTCCGCTCGCTTCGGCCCTGCCGCTTGCCTATCGTGGATTCCATAGTCGGCCTCCTTTCTTTCGTTCACTATATTGTAATACGATATTATGGTCAATGACGGTTCGGAAATAAATTCCTCTTGACCGCATCGCCGCGACTGATTATAGTGTGCATATCGGGTATATACACAAAGCCCGCCGAGCCTTTGAGGGTGCGGCGAGCGGAGCGAAGGCCCGGCGGAGGAAGCGGGGAACGTGCCCGCAGACCCCAAGGGAGGAAGCGGGGAACGTGCCCGCCGACTCCAGGCGCGAAGCGGGACGCCGCGACGCGCCACCCGAGCGCCGCGGGACGCCGCGACGCTCGCGCACCGCAGAGAAAACGACGGAATGGAGCGGGAGCAGGAGCGGCGTGGACATCATCATCTCGAACGCGAGCGGCAAGCCCATCTACGAACAGATCACCTCGCAGATGAAAAACCTCATCCTCGACGGCACGCTCGCCGAGGGCACCCAGCTTCCCTCGATACGCATGCTCGCGAACGACCTGAAGGTGAGCGTCATCACCACGAAGCGCGCCTATGCCGACCTCGAGGCCCAGGGGTTCGTCGAAACGGTGCCCGGCAAGGGCAGCTTCGTCGCCGGCGGCAACATGGAGCTGCTGCGCGAAGAGCGCCTCAGACGCATCGAAGGCCTGATGGCGCAAGCGGTCGACGAAGCAAAAGCCGCCGGCGTAGCGCGGAACGACCTTCACGACATGCTCGACCTCCTGCTGGAGGGCTGACTACCTGCCCTGAGGCCACAACATGAGAACGCAAGGGCCGCTGTCTCCCCAGGCCTGGCCTGACGAAACGCACGACCACGGAAGAAAGTGACGACTGATGAGCGATCTACTCCGCATACGGAACCTCGAAAAGCACTACGAGGGCTTCGATCTCCAGAACGTGAACATCGACGTGCCCGCCGGCAGCGTGGTGGGCTTCGTCGGCAGCAACGGCGCCGGCAAGACCACCACCATCAAGGCCACGCTCGGGCTCGTCCGCCCTGACGGCGGCTCCATCGCGATCTTCGGCGAAGAAGTGACGGGTGCGCCGTCCAAACGCCTTGCCGAGCTCAAGCAACGCATCGGAGTCGTGTTCGACACGTGCTCGTTCCCTGACGAGCTTTCGGTGGAAACGGTGGGCAAGCTCATGGCCCAGTGTTACCGGTCCTGGAACGCCACGGCGTTCCACACGTTCGCCAAGGCGTTCGAGCTGCCCCTCGACAAGACGGTGAAGGACCTCTCGCGCGGCATGGGCATGAAGCTCTCGCTCATTTGCGCCCTTTCGCACAATCCCGACCTGCTCGTCCTCGACGAAGCCACCGCCGGGCTCGACCCGCTGGCGCGCGAGCAGGCGCTCGACGCCCTTCGCCTGTTCATGAACGAGCCGAAGCATGCCATTCTCATGTCGAGCCACATCACCAGCGACCTGGAGAAGATCGCCGACTACATCGTGTGCATCGACGGCGGCCGCATCGTGTTCGCCGTGGAGAAAGACGCGATCACCGACTTCGCCGGCGTCGCGCAATGCCGGGCCGCGGAATTCGACGCCGTTGTGGACAGCGGCTTCTTCGCACCGGGCACGCTCCATTTCGAGCGCAGCGCCTATGGCACGGCCGTGCTCGTGCCCGACCGCCTGGCGTTCGCCGCGCGCTTCCCCCAGATCGTGCTTGACCGCGCCGACATCGACGCCTACATGTCCCTCATGCTGAAAGGAGACGTGCGATGAAGACCATGTTCATGTTCGACCTTCTGACAGCGACGAAGATGCTGAAGTCGCAGGTCGTTCTCAGCGTCGTCGTGGCCGTCATCTTCGGCGTGTCCACCGACATGCCGCTGGCCATCATTCCCTTCATGGCGCTGATGCTCGCCTATGCGACGGGCTTCACGCTCATCGCGTACGACGAGCGCAACGACTGGGAAAAGCTGCGCCTCACGCTGCCGTTGTCGCGCGCCGACATCGTCCATGGCCGCTATGCCACGTTCGCGGTCATGACCGTGGCCGGCATCGTGCTCGGCGGCGTGCTGGTCGCCGTCTTGTGGGGCCTTGCCCAGCTTGCGCCGACGGCACCAGTGCTCTCGGAGTTCGCCGGCGCTTTCGACTGGCAGATGGCCGTGGTCATGGCCGTGTCGGGCATCGTGTTCGCCCTCGTCCTCTGGATCATCGCATTGCCACTGGTGGCACGCTACGGAATGACGAAGGCCGTGCGCTTCCTCCCGCTCGCGTTCGTCATCGTGCTGCCTATCGCCACCGTGCTGATCCAGAAGGCAGGCCCGCTGCCCGCGTCCGTCATGGACTTCGTCGCCTGGGTGGCCACGCCCACCGGCACGCTCGTCGCTGCCGGAGCCGCGCTGGCCGTCATCGTCGTGCTGTTCGCGCTTTCGAGCATGCTGGCCGTCAGGCTGTATGAGAAACGCGAGTTCTGACAAGGACGGCGAAGGGAGGCGGAGCGCGTGAAAGCCATGATCATGATGGACCTGCTGTCCACGAACAAGACGCTCGGGCGCTACCTTGCCCTCGTCGCGCTGTTCGCCTTGCTTCCCAGCCTGCTGATACTCAACGTGCCCTGGATGA
Source organism: uncultured Gordonibacter sp. (assembly GCA_904420575.1). Lineage (GTDB taxonomy): Bacteria > Actinomycetota > Coriobacteriia > Coriobacteriales > Eggerthellaceae > CAJFUR01. Next base: position 10,373 of record CAJFVW010000216.1, on the reverse strand, counting down.
CCGTGTACGCCGGCGTGCTGATCGCCTACGCAGCCGTCCTGGGCGCGCAGATGACCGACGAACGCAACGGGTGGGAGCGTTTCCGCCAAGCGCTGCCGCTCACGCGCGCCCAGGTGGTGGCAGGACGCGCGGCGTTCGTCGCGATCGGCGCCTTCGTTGGAACGGCGCTCGGCGTGTTCGTGTATCTGGGCGCCTGCGCCGTGCGGCAGTTGCCGGCGTTCGCCGCCATGACGGGCGCCGGGGCGCCCGACCTGCCGCAGCTTGCCCTGAGCGTTGCGTTCGCCCTGGCCTGCTCGCTGGTCATGGCCGGAATCGTCCTGATGCTGACGGCGCGCTTCGGGCTCACGAAGGCCATCCGGTTCTTGCCTGGTGCGTTCCTCGCGCTTCTCCTGCTGTTCCCCCAGATCCTCAACGCGGTCGTCGGACAGGGCAACACCTTCAGCACGCTTCTCAAGGGGGCTTCGACCATGCCCGACGCGTACCTGGTCGCCGGCATCACGGCGGCGGGAGCCTGCGCGTTCTATCTGGCGGCTTCCGCAGTCGCCGCCAAACTGTACGCAAGACGCGATCTCTGAGCCGCGACGCGGCCGACCGGGCCTTTTCCTTCCTTGCGAGAATGTAAGGCGCGGGCAAGCGGTCAGTAAGGTTGCGTTAAGGACGACCTGCCATACTGCAAGCCAGGATGAAAGCCATGGTCGAAGACAGGAAAGGCGGGCGGGCATCATGAAAGGCACCGTGCAGCAGAAAAGCAGGCACGTCTCTTTGGGCGGCATCGTCGGACGCCTGTTCGCAGTCGTGTTCGCGCTGTTCCTGGTGCTGGCCGCGTACTTCGTCGCCCGCGGCTTCGGCCTGTATCAGGACGCGCTGGCGGCAAAAAGCCTCGACGAGATGGCCGCGTCCATCGAGTCGCGCGAGGGCTTCACGCCCATCGACCAGCTGCCAAGCCTGTATCTGCAGTCGGTGGTGGCCGTGGAGGACCACCGCTTCTTCGCCCACCCCGGCTTCGATGCCATCGCGACGGGCAGGGCGCTCGTGAACGACCTCAAGGCCGGCGCCATCGTGGAAGGCGGCAGCACTATCACGCAGCAGCTGGCCAAGAACCAGTTCTTCACGCAGGAGCAAACGTTGGAGCGCAAGGTGGCCGAGGTGTTCATGGCCCTGAACATCGAGCGGCATTTCTCGAAGAGCGAGATACTGGAGCTGTACGTGAACTCCATCTACTTCGGCGACGGCTACGAAGGCGTGGGAGAGGCCAGCCAGGGCTACTTCGGCAAGGCGCCTTCGAGCCTGACAGACTACGAAGCCACGCTGTTGGCGGGCGTCCCGAACGCGCCCTCGGTCTACGCCCCCACGCAGAATCCCGATCTGGCGCACCAGCGGCAGTGCCAAGTGCTCGAAAAGCTGGTCGCCTACGATTACCTGTCCTTCACGGACGCCCAGCGCATCGGCGCCCAGTACGCCGCCGCCTAGCCAAGGTTTGCGCCGCCCGCCTGCACGCAAGCGGGCGGGAAGCGCGGTCGGGCGGTCTGACGAACGCAGGCGCTCGGGACGTGCAGGCATGCGGGGCAGGCGCGCGGGGCACGCAACACGCTGGGCACGCTGGGCACGCAGGCACGCTGGCGCATGCAGGCACGACGGTGCGCAGGCGGACGCAGCTTTCGTGCCGCGCGCTTGACAAGCCCGTGCTGGATGGCTAGACTAGGCAGACTTGACACCGACCCAAGGGGTTGTTTTGATGGCTGGACAGCTGTATTTCTAGCGCACGTTTCTCCGTGCCTCTTCTTGCGGACCTGTTGCCGCATGTCCTTTCTTGCGCGCGCAACGCGAAGTTGCGGCCTTTTCCAACCGGAATAGGTGGCGCAACCACGACCGCTACCCCACGCTGGAAACGCAACGCGCCGGGCGTTCTTCCGAAAACGCCCGGCGCGACGACGTGCCAGCCATTGACCGATCAAGGAGCTTTTCCATGCCTGAAACCACAGCGCCCCTGAGCGCCGCCGGGCAACCGCTGCCGAAGCGGTGGTTCGCCATCATCTGCACCATCTGGGCCGGCCAAGCCGTATCGATGGTGACCAGCTACGCCGCAGGATACGCGGCCGTGTGGTACGTCACCGAGACCACCGGCAGCGCACTGGCCCTGGCCGTGGCCTCCATCTGCGCCTATCTTCCCCAAGGGCTGCTTTCGCCGTTCGGCGGCGTTCTCGCCGACAAATACAACCGCAAGACCGTCATGATCGTTGCCGACCTGGGCATCGGCGTGGTCTCGCTCGTGCTGGGCTTCATCATCCTGGCCGGACACGTCACGTTCGGGCTCATCCTGTTCATGGTCATCGTGCGCAGCGTGGGCCAGGCTTTCCACGGACCGGCCATGATGGCGGCCATGCCGCTGCTCGTGCCAGAAAGGCACCTGCTGCGCATCAACACGCTCGACCAGCTGCTCGTGAGCCTGGCCAGCGTCGGCGCGCCCGCGTTCGGCATCTTCCTGTACACCACGCTCGGGTTTCATTCGGTCATGTTCCTGGACTTCTTCGGAGCCGTGGCAGCCGTGGCCGGACTGGCACTGGCGAAGATACCCACCGTCCACGATGCGACGACCGACGACCAGCACGTGCTGGCGAACATGCGCGACGGGTGGCGCGCGCTGTCACGGACGCGCGGGCTTGTCATCCTGCTGGCGGGCATCACCGTCGGCATGATGGCTTTCGCGCCCTTGGGCGCCGTGTTTCCCCTGATGACCTACGACCACTTCGGTGGCGACGGTTACATGGCCTCCGTCGTGGAAGCGGCCTTCGGCATCGGCATGATCGCAGGCTCGGTCATCCTCATGGCCTGGGGCGGCGGCAAGCGGCTGGCGGGGCTCATGGCAGTCGCGGCGCTTCTGGTAGGCGTCACCACGTCGGCCTGCGGCCTGCTGACCTCGCAGATGTTCCCCGCGTTCGTGGCGCTGTGCGCGCTCATGGCCATAGGCTGCGCCTGGTTCAACGGTCCGCTCATAACGCTCGTCCAGAAGAACGTGCCCGCCGAAAAGACCGGACGTGCGCTCGGCTTCGTCACGGCCGCTTTCGGACTGGCCTCGCCCCTTGGGATCGCGGTCGGAGGCGTGTTGGCCGAAGCCATTGGCATTGCCCCGTTCTTCCTGGTGGACGGCCTGGTATGCATCGTGCTGGGCGCGCTGGTGTACCTGCCGAAAAGCGTGCGCGCGCTCGACCACGCAACGCCGGGCGCAGCGGCCGGCACGGCGCCCTCGGCAGCGACCGACGCCGCCGAGGGGCTCGAAGAGGCGTAGGCCGGCTCTGCCTGCGGCAAGCGTCCTCGCAGCCGGCTCTACGAACTCCTGCTCGAGCCGTAGGCGGCGTGTTTGCGGTTGCCGTAGGCGCTGCCTTTGCGGGCGCTCTTCTTCAGGCTCTTCAGCACGTCGTCCTCGCTGGAACCCTCCACCTGGGCACGCAGCTTGACCACCTGGTCACGCAGGCGGGCGGCCTCTTCGAAGTCCATGCCGCGAGACGCTTCGGCCATGTCGTCCTCCATGGACTGGATGATGCGCAGCACCTCTTCGCGCGACAGCTCGGCCAGCTCCTTGTTCACCTGCTCGGCCGTCGTGGAGCCCATCTCGTCGGTCACGTAGCTCATGATGTCGTTGATGGCCTTGCGGATGGTCTTGGGCTCGATGCCGTGGTCGGTGTTGTATTGCATCTGGATGGAGCGGCGGCGGCGCGTCTCGTTGATGGCCAGGTCCATGGAGTCGGTGATGCGGTCGGCGTACATGATCACCTGTCCCGACACGTTGCGGGCCGCGCGGCCGATGGTCTGGATGAGCGAGCGGTGGTTGCGCAGGAAGCCTTCCTTGTCCGCGTCCAGGATGGCCACCAGCGACACCTCGGGCAAGTCCAGGCCTTCGCGCAGAAGGTTGATGCCTACCAGCACGTCGAACTTGCCTTGACGCAGCTCGCGCAGGATGTCCACGCGCTCCAGCGTGGCAATGTCCGAGTGCATATAGCGCGCCTTCACACCCTGGTCCAGCAGGTGGTCGGTCAGATCCTCGGCCATCTTCTTCGTGAGCGTGGTGATGAGCACGCGCTCGTCGCGGGCGGCGCGATCCTTCGCCTCGTCGATGATGTCGTCGATCTGCGAGGCACTGCTGCGCACGATGATCTCCGGATCCAAGAGGCCCGTCGGACGGATGATCTGCTCCACCTGCTGCTGGCTGACCTTCTGCTCGTAGTCGCCTGGCGTGGCCGACACGTACACGAACTGCGGGATGCGCTCTTCGAACTCGTCGAAGCGCAGCGGGCGGTTGTCCAGGCAGCTGGGCAGGCGGAAGCCGTGCTCGGCGAGCGTGATCTTGCGCGAACGGTCGCCTTCGTGCATGCCGCGGATCTGCGGCACGGTGACGTGGCTCTCGTCGATGATGCAGAGGAAGTCCTTGGGAAAGTAGTCGATGAGCGTGTAGGGAGGCTCGCCGGGCGCACGCCCGTCGATGTGGCGCGAGTAGTTCTCGATGCCGGAGCAGAAGCCCATCGTCTCCATCATCTCCAGGTCGTAGTTCGTGCGCATCTCCAGACGCTGTGCTTCCAGCAGCTTGCCCTCCTCCTTGAACTGCTGCAGGCGTTCGCGCAGCTCGTCGCGGATGGTGGATAGCGCGCGGTCCATCTTCGGGCGCGTGGCCACGTAGTGCGACGCTGGCCAGATGGGCAGCGCTTCGAACTCGTTCACCACCTCGCCGGTGACGTGGTCTATCTCGGTGATGCCCTCTATCTCGTCCCCCCAGAAGTCGATGCGCACCGGGTTGTCCGCATAGGGCGGGAACACGTCGAGCGCGTCGCCGCGCACGCGGAACGTGCCGCGCTTGAGCTCGTAGTCGTTGCGGTCGTACTGGATGTCGATGAGCTCGTGGATGACGTCGTCGCGATCCATCTGCTTCTGCTTGTCCACGAACACGGCCATGCCGGCGTAGTCCATGGGGCTGCCGATGCCGTAGATGCACGACACCGACGCCACCACGATGCAGTCGCGCCGCGACAGCAGCGCCGAAGTGGCCGCATGGCGCAGCTTCTCCACTTCCTCGTTGATGGAGGCGTCCTTCTCGATGAACGTGTCGGACGACGGGACGTAGGCTTCGGGCTGATAGTAGTCGTAGTAGCTAACGAAGTACACCACCGAGTTGTCCGGAAAGAACTCCTTGAGCTCGCTTGCCAGCTGGGCCGCAAGCGTCTTGTTCGGCGCCATGACCAACGTGGGCTTCTGCACGGCCTCGATGGTCTTCGCCATGGTGAACGTCTTGCCGGAGCCCGTCACACCCAGAAGCGTCTGGTAGCGCAGGCCTTCGTCCACGCCTGCGCTGAGCTTCTCGATGGCCTGCGGCTGGTCACCGGACGGCTCGTAGGGCGCCACCACCCTGAACGGCGTGGTGGCCAGCCGCACCTCGGGCAGCTTGCCCTCCATCTCCATGCCTTCGATGTTAGAAAGATGCGCCATGATGCTCCTTCCGAAACAGAGCCGAGACGTCGCGGTTCCCTGCTCCCGCAACGACGAAAGTCCATAAGGGAACCAGTGTAGCACAGCGCCAACAATATGAACAGATGTTCGTAGATGAATTGTAAGGAGGGATGGCTTTCTAACGGCAGGCCGGCTGCCTAGGAAGCCTGGGAGGCCACGGCCGATGCCAAGACTCCGGCGAAGGCGTCGTAGAAGCCGGTAGTCATCGCGCAGTAGGGATCTTTCGCACGCACGTCGCCGGTGAAGAAGAACGACCGGGCCCGGCAGCCTCCGCCGCACAGGGGGAGATAGCGGCATCCCGCACATCCGTCGAAGTCCGAAGCATCGAGCGCGGCGAACAGGGCGGCCACGTCGCTTTGCAGCGCCTCTTCGACCGTCCCCGTAATCGCGTTCCCCATCCTGTACTGCCCCACGTGGAGCATGTGGCACGGGTACACCGAGCCGTCCGCATCCACGCTCAAGGTCTTGCAGCCCGCTCCGCAGACCTTCTTGACAGACAGGCTGGGACCCACCGGCACGTCTTCCGTGCCCACGGAACTGCCCGCCAAGGCGACCATGCCGCAGCCGAGCGATCGCAGGCAGCCATCGTCCGGGACGAGGGAAGCAAGCCCGTCGTCCGGCCCGCAGGAGAGCATGCTGAAGTTCAGCGTGGCGCCCAGTTCTTCGGAGAGCGCGACATAGGCAGGCATGTCGTCGGCGTTCTTGGCGTGGACGGTTGCGATCATGTGTGCCTCGACGCCCGCGTCCTTGATGGTTCCGACGGCTTTCACGAGCTCGGCGAACCTTTGCGTTCCCCTGATGTGGGCCGGGGATTCGGGCGAGCATCCGTCGAAGGACACCGAAATGCAGTCGACAAAGGGGGCGAGCCTCGTCACGGCATCTTTTTCCACGAGCGTGCCGTTCGTCAGGACGGAAACGCTTTCGATGCCGCCCTCCTTGGCATAGCGCAGTATCTCGTCCAGATCGTCCCTGAGAAGCGGCTCGCCTCCTGAAACGACCAGGTTGCGCACGCCAGCGTGCGCAAGGTTCCCGACGACCGTCTTCATGTCCTCGGTGGACGCGTCGCCGCCGGCGTTCCTCGACGGGCCGTCCGAATAGCATCCCCGACAGGACAGGTTGCATCTCTGGGTGACGTGGAGGTAGGCCGAGGTGAGCCTGCCCTCTCCCCGGTCTACCTCCACGTCACGGATGAAACCTGCCTCCGAAAGGCATTGAGCCAGTTCGGGTTCGAGCCTGAACGCTTCCTCGTCGGGAACGTCCGAAACCCTCATGCGTTCGCACAGTTCCTTTCCTCCGGGGGTAAGGCCGATGGTGCCCCCGTTTTCGGGATTCCCCACCATAGGGATGCCGGCGTACTCGAACAGGACGGCGTCGTGTCGAAGTCTCATGGAATAGCCTTTCCGCACACTCGCGCCCGAAAGCGCCTTCAGTCTGCGTCCTCGGGACTGTCCAGGTCGAAAAGCCCTTCCGCCTCCTCGTCGGGAATGTACTCGAAGAGGTCTCCCGGCTGGCAGCCGAGGGTCTTGCAGATGGCATCCATCGTTTCGAGCCGCATCGCCTTGATCTTGCCGGTTTTCAGCCTTGAAACGGCGACAGGGGTGAGTCCGAGCCTTTCGGCCAGGTCGATGGATTTCACCTTCCTCTCGGCCATCAGCACGTCGAGCCTCACGATAATCGCCATCGCTTTAGACCGTCCCGTCGTTGTCTTCTTGCAGGATCGCGCCGTACGAGAATATCGCCGACAACGCGAAACAAACAACGGCACCGAGTATTGCTCTTGCATCGATAAATAGCGAATCTGGAGCAGCATTGGAAGACGAACTATACCCGATGGCAAAATCGCTGCCTACCTGTACGATATTTGAATAGTTTGCGGATATCAAAAGCTCCGCAATCGCAGAGGCCAAAAACAAGGCACCGATGACCCTGATCCTGAATATCTGTTTTTTGCTGAAAGGAGTACTGCCCTTTGAAATGTTGCCGAAAGCACCAGCGAGGCACCATAACACGAGCACGAAAGCAAGACGCGACAGAATAACTGGCAAGGTGGTCAGCAATACTTCAAGGAAAGGCGTCTGCGCCTCAGAAATCAAGGCGAAGGCTGACAGGCCAATCAAAGCAATGCAACTCACGCACGAAAGAACGAAAGCTACCTTGAACAAAACCGAAAGCGCCTTCGACACCTTCTGCACGTGACGCAGAGATTCACCAATCACCACGCCTTCCTTGCATAAGCCTTCCACCTTGGCTCCTTTCGTTCAAATGCTTTGCGGCCGGGCGGAAAACTCAGGCGCCTAGGCCAAACTCGGTTTTTCCTGCTTCAGCGAATTCATTCCGATAGTGAAACAAATGCCCTTGAACCCGATAAAATCGCAAACAACGGCCGCATTCGAATTGCTGAAGAACAACATAGCTCCCACCTCTCTCACGACAACATGACAGTATATGAAATTATACTATACAAATAATTTCCAACCATGAGAGTGAGCATAATATATAAATATCTCAGCTAACTCGCGTTGTCGGTCGATTTGCGCGGCTAACCGAATGCCCCTTCTGAGATTCTCGATACCTCCGGATTCAGCCCAACAATTCGGCTGGCATGAGAATTATTCTCGCAAGGACATCTTTTGCGCCACACCTTTTGCAGTGCAGCCTTGCTCGACGCATAGCCGCAGTCAGCTTGGACGAGCAGCACGCGCTTGGGTTGTGATAGCAGGCAGCTCGACAGGGCTGCCGTGGCTAGTCCTTCTTTTGGTATTCCTGCCACCACAAGAGCACCTGGTTGCGCAGTTCGTCCGGGGTGCCGTCGTTGTTGAACACCACGTCGGCGGCCTCGATGCGGTCGGCGTCGGTGATCTGCTGGGCAATGCGGCGGCGCACGTCGGACTCTTCGAAGCCGCTGGCCACGGCGCGTTCGATGCGCAGGTCGAGCGGCGCCAGCACGGCCATGACCACGTCGGCGGAATACGCGAGCGACGACGCGCGGCTCTTGAACACCGAGTACTCTACGACCACGGCCTCGTGCCCTTCGCGCTCGAGTTCGGCCAGACGGTCGGTGTAGGCGTCCTCGATGCGCGGCATGGTGATGCGGTTGAGCTTGCGCGTTTCCGCCGGGCTCACGAACGCCTTCTTCGCCAGCGCCGGGCGGATCACCTCACCGTCCTCGTCCAGGATGTCTTCGCCGAACGTCTCCACTAGCTCTTCTTTCACCGTGTCCCACATGAGCACGTCGTGGCCCACCTTGTCCAGGTCTATGAACGGCAATCCCTCATCGACGAGCGCCTTGCGGGCCGTCGACTTGCCGGCGCCCATGCCGCCTATGATGAACAGCTTCTTCATGCAAGAACCTCCTCGATAATGCCACCGCCCAGCACGGTGGCTCCCAGGTAGAACACGGCGAATTGACCGGGCGCGGTGGTAGGCTGCGGGCTGCGCAGCCGCACGCGCACGCGGCCGTCTTCCATCGGTTCCATGATACACGCTGCCGGCGTGCTGCGGTAGCGCAGTTTCACCATGGCGTCGCCCGGTCGGTCAAGCGTTGTCACCGCCTGCCAGTTCATCCCGTCCACGACGACCCCGCCGATGCGTGCCTCGTCGGCGGTCCCCACGACCAGCGCATGGTCGGCGTAGCGCTTTCCCACCACGTAATACGGCTCGGGGCCGGAAACGCCGATGCCCTTGCGCTGGCCCACCGTGTAGCCGCTCAGGCCCGCATGCTCGCCAAGCACATGGCCCGCACGGTCCACGATGGGTCCGGGAACGTCCACGAAGCCGCGCTTCTGCAAGAACGGCCGGTAGTCGCCGTCGATGAAGCACACGTCCTGGCTTTCCGGCTTGTCGGCCACTTCCAGTCCCAGGTCGGCGGCCATGACGCGCACCTCGGCCTTCGTCACGGCCCCCAGCGGCAGCACGAGGCGCGCCAGCTGCTCTTGGGACAGCAGCGACAGCATGTAGCTTTGGTCCTTGCGTGTGTCCAGCGCGCACAGCACGGCGAAGCGCCCGCTGTCCAGACGGGCGATGCGGGCATAGTGGCCCGTGGCCACCGAAGCGCATCCCAGGTCGTCCGCCGCCTGCAGGAGCGCGGGCATCTTCGCGTGCGCGTTGCAGCCGACGCAGGGGCTGGGCGTGAGCCCCTCGGCGTAGGCCCGCACGAACGGCTCGATCACCTGCTGCTCGAACGGGGCCGTGCAGTCGCGTGCGACGTGTTCCAGGTCCAGCCGCGCGCACGTCGCCGCCGCGTCGCGCACGGCGCGCGACGACGCATCGTCGCGCTGGAACGCGCACGTCACGCCCACCACTTCGTAGCCGGCGCGCGCCAGCAGCGCGGCCGACACCGCGCTGTCCACGCCGCCGCTCATGCCCAGCGCCACGCGCCGCCCACGTTCCATGCCCGTTCCTTCCCTATGAAAAGGGCCGGCAAGCTGCCGGCCCTTCAACCATCGTTGTTGCGAGGAAAGCCCTGCGCGCCGCGTTACTCGGCGGTTTCGGCAGCCTTCTCCTCGGCAGGTTCCGCAGCGGCTTCGGCGGCAGGCGCCTCCGCAGCCTCGGGAGCCGCCTCGGCCTCGGCCTTTTCGGCCTTCGGCTTGTCGGCCTTCTTGCGGGCCGGCTTCTCCTCGGCCTGGATGGACTCGTCCACTTCGATCTCGAAGCCCAGTTCCTCGGCGGCGGCCTTCATGCTCAGCGAGATGCGGCGACGCTCCGGGTTGATCTCCATGACCTTGACCTTGATCTCGTCGCCCGCCTTGACCACCTGGGCCGGCGTGTCGATGTGGCGCATGGCCATTTCCGAGATGTGCACCAGGCCCTCGATGCTGTTGCCCAGCTCCACGAACGCGCCGAACGGCACGATCTTGGTCACCTTGCCGTCCACGATG
>CAJFVW010000215.1 GCA_904420575.1 uncultured Gordonibacter sp. | reverse complement strand
GGGCACCATCAGCGAAGAGGACATACAGAAGGTCCGCGAGGCGAGCGACGTCGTCGCCGTCATCGGCGAGCGGGTGCCGGTGAAGCAGCGCGGCCGCGACTTCTGGTGCTGCTGCCCGCTGCACAACGAGAAGACCCCGTCGTTCAAGATCGACCCCGTGCTGCAGCTGTGGCACTGCTTCGGGTGCGGCGAGGGCGGCGACGTGTTCGGCTTCGTCATGAAGACGGAGGACCTGTCCTTTCCCGAGGCCGTGCGCAAGCTGGCCGAGCGCGCGCACATCGACATCGTGGACGCAGGCGGGCGCTCAGGCGCGTCCGGCAGCTACAAGGCGCGGCTCAAGGACGTGTGCAAGGCCACCGCCGAGTTCTACCACACCCAGCTCATGCGCTCTCCCACGACGGCGGCGGCGGGCGCGCGCACGTATCTGGCAGGGCGCGGCATGGGCGGCGACGTGCCGAAGCGCTGGGGCCTGGGCTTCGCGCCGGGCGGCGGCGCGCTGGTGCGCCATCTGGGCGGGCTCGGCTTCAAGCCCAAGGAGATGGTGGACGCCAACGTGGCGCTCGAGCGCGACGGCAAGCTGCGCGACCGCTTCTACAACCGCGTGATGTTCCCCATCCGCGACGTGCAGGGGGAGTGCATCGCGTTCGGCGGGCGCATCGTGGGCGAGGGGCAGCCGAAGTACCTGAACTCGCAGGAGACGCCCCTGTTCCACAAGTCGCAGGTGCTGTTCGGGCTGGACCGCGCGAAGGCCGCCCTGGCCTCCACGGGCGTGGCGGTGGTGGTGGAAGGCTACACCGACGTCATCGCGCTGTCGGAGGCGGGCGTGGGAAACGTGGTGGCCACGCTGGGAACGGCGCTCACGCGCCAGCACATCCGGCTGCTCTCCCGTCACGCACAGCGCCGCATCGTCTATCTGTTCGACGGCGACGAGGCGGGGCAGCGTGCGGCCGACCGCGCGCTGGGATTCATCGACGGCAGCATGACGCCGGAGGCGGGGCGCCACCAGACGGAGCTGGCCGCCGTGACGCTTCCCGACGATTTGGACCCGGCCGAGTTCGTGGCCGCGCGTGGCGCGCAGGAGCTGCAGCGACTCATCGACGGCGCCCAGCCGCTGTTGAAGTACGGCATCGACCGCCGGCTGGCCGCCCACGACCTTTCCCGCGCCGAAGGGAGGGCGGCGGCCCTGTCCGACGCCCTGGCCGTGCTGGCGCCCATCAAGGACTCGCTTCTGGCGAAGGACTACGCCGTCCAGATCGCCGGCCGCGTCCGTGCCCGCGAGCAGGACGTGCTCGACGAGCTCGCGCGCCTCGTCCCGCCCCGTCAGGACGCGGAGACGAACGAAGGCCCCGCGTCCGGGGCGCCTGCGCGGGGGTCGGGCGGGCCTTCTCCGGCGCGTTCCCCCCTTTTGGGCGCCGCCGGTGCACAGGGAGCGCCCTCGGAGGCGCGGCAGGCGGCAGGCGGCCGCGCGGGCAGCCTGCCCCAGGCCGAGCTCAACCGCCGGCGGTTCGAGCGCGAGTTCCTGAGCCTGCTCGCGCAGCATCCCGACCTGGCGCTCGCGCACGCCGGCGCGCTGGCGCAGACGCAGTGGCACGACGAGCTGCATGCCGCTCTGGCCCAAAGCGTGCTCTCCACGCTGGCCGCCGACCCCGCCGCCACGGCGGCGCAGGTGGTGGCTCAGGCCTCGCAGGTGCATCCCCTGGCCGCCGGCGTGCTGACGGGCGGGACCATGGCGGAAGCCGCCGACCCGGCCGACCTGGCGACGTTCTTGGCCGAGGAGCTGGGCATCGGCGACGCGGAAGACGCCGTGGCCGCGCTGCGCTCGCAGCTGGCCGATCCCGCCTCTCTCGCGCCGGAGGACTACGAGATGCTTTTCGAGAGCGTGGTGGCCATGCAGAAGGACCTGAGCCGCCGCCGCATGGCGCACAAGCCGCTCGCGTGAGGCCTTCCTTCCCGGCAGGGCCCGAGGCATGTCCCTTTTCGCTGACCTTGCGCGCTGCGCGGGCAGCCGGGGATGGTATACTCGAGGCGACAGGAAAGGAGTGATCGCATGAGCCCCTTCGTATGGTTGGCCGTGGCGGCCGTGGCCGCCGTGGCGGAAGTGCTGTCCCTGGGCCTCATCACCCTGTGGTTCGTGGTGGGCGCGCTCGTGGCGTTCGTGGCGAACCTCTTGGGCGTGGACGACCTGGTACAGATCGTCGTGTTCCTGGTGGTGTCGGTGGCGTGCCTGGTGCTGCTGCGCCCCGTGTTCGTGAAGTACCGCAAGCATGGCGCGCGGGAGGAGCCCACGCTGGTGGGCCAGCCTGTCGTGGTGTGCGAAGGCATCGACAACGACCGCATGGTGGGACGCGTGGAGACGGGCGACCACATGACGTGGGCCGCCCGGTCCTTCGACGGCCGCCCCATCGCGGCGGGCGAGAACGCCGTGGTCGTGGCGCAGGAAAGCGTGAAGCTCATCGTTGAAAGGAAGCCCTCATGTTAGTGTTCGTCATCGTGCTCGTGGTGCTCGTGGCGCTGTTCACCGTCACGTGCATCAAGATCGTCCCCCAGGCCGAGGCGGCCGTGGTGGAGCGTCTGGGATCGTATCTGACCACGTGGGGCAACGGCCTGCACGTCAAGGTGCCCTTCATCGACCGCGTGCGCGGCGGCATCACGCTCAAGGAGCAGGTGGCCGACTTCCCGCCGCAGCCCGTCATCACGCGCGACAACGTGACCATGTCCATCGACACCGTGGTGTTCTTCAAG
>CAJFVW010000214.1 GCA_904420575.1 uncultured Gordonibacter sp. | reverse complement strand
CGAAGGCGGGCGCATGCACGCGTCTCGCCGAGGTCACCGGCGGGGCGAAGGCGGGCGCATGCACGCGTCTCGCCGAGGTCACGAGCAAGAATAGCTCTTCCTGAGCCCCTGGATGAACCGCATGACGGTCGCCTGGTGCTTCGACTGCGGGGGATACAGGACGTAGATGCACCAGTCGTAGCGCGGGTCGTCCAAAGGCAGGGCGCGCATGCCTGCAGGAAGGCTTTCGACGAACACGCTGGTGGCGATCCCTACCGCCTCGTTGCGCTTGATCCCGTACAGCGTCGAGGAAGTGGTGGCCACCGATATGTTGGAGAAGTCGTATCCCAAAGCGTTCAGCTGGGCGAACAGCGGCTCGTATTGGAACGCCGATTCTGACATGATCTGAAGCCGCTGGGTCCTCAGGTCGAAGATGGACAGCTGGGACTTCTGAGCCAGCGGCGAGTGCTCGTTCACGATGGCATAGGCCTTCAGATGGCCTATCTCTTCGAAATTGCAGTCGTCGAAGCCGCGACGCATGCACAGGGCCAGGCCGACGTCCGCTTCGCCGGAGCAGACGGCGCGGTAGCAGTCCTCGCATCCCATCTCGAACAGGTTGATCCATCGGTCGAACTTGAAGATGAACGATTCCGTCTCTTCGGGTATCTTGGACAGGAGGTTGTACGTCACCGCGATGCTCAGGCCCTCCCCCGTCGAAGACGTGGCGGCGAACAGGGCCTGCAACGAGTCCACGCGGCTCACGATGTCGTCGGCGTGGCAGGCGACCTGCTGCCCCGCCGACGTCAGCTCCACGCCGTTGCCCTTTCGCTCGAACAGCGTGATGCCGAGTTCCCGCTCCAAGACGTTCATGGCGTGAGCGATGTTCTGACGGGACGTGAAGCACTGTTTGGCGGCCCGAGAGAAGTTCGAGCAGTTGGCGGCTGCCAAAAAATACCGCAGTTGCTGGATCTCCATGGTTCCACCTTAGAACGAAACGACCGGATTCCCCCACGCCCGACGCTCGCGTTCACGCGCCCCGGCACCTCGCGCCGTCCCAACCTGCGTGCACCCACGATTATAGACGCTTGAAGCATCGGCCGGTAAGGAGAACGGCGGCATTATTTCTCCGGCTTGACGACGCGCTTCTTCCTGTCGGGGACGCCCGGAGGAAGCACGTCTTTGGGCTTTTCGGCCTTGATTTGTCCCGTGACGGTTCGCCCGCACCTTCCGCAAAACGAGCAAAAGGCACCACACTGACTCGACATGACGCATCCTCCCCTTCGGGTGCGACGGCATTTTCCGTGCACCCGCATGATAGCACCATCGGCACCTGGCGACGCGCGCGAAGGCGAGGCTGGGCGCCTGGCTGCGCGGCACGAAGGCGAGGCTGCCAGGAGAGGCGCGGCGCGGCGAACCACCGTCGGCGACGCGAGGCGAAGGAGAGGAGGGCGCCCGTGAAGAGGACGCGCCCTGTCATGGCGGCCGGTTTTGCGGTATGCTGGCAGAAAAAGGCGTGCACTTCCCGGGGAGGGGATCATGGACATACGCCAGATCGAGTATTTCATAGCCGCTGCACAAAGGGGCAATTTCACCAAGGCGGCCGAGGACCTGTTCATCACGCGCCAGGCGCTCAGCAAGGCAGTGCGAAACCTGGAACACGAAACGGGACTCACGCTCATGGACAACAAGGACGGACGCCTGGAGTTGACCGCTGAAGGGCGGATGCTGTTCGACGACGCCGAACCCGTGGTCGCAGCCTACCGCAACCTGGAGGAACGCTACGCGAACACCGTCAAGCACCCGCCGGTGCGCCAGACGCTCGCCGTGTCCATGGCGCACGGCACGGCCCAGTCCATGCCCCGCAACACGATCGACGCGTTTTGCATGGACCACCCCGACGTCCTGTTGTCGGTGGAGGAAGTGACCACCGAGGCCGCGCTTGGCATGGCCCGCTCGGGCGAATCGGACATCAGCCTGGTGGGCTCGGCGCCGCCGTACTTGGGCGGGTTCGACCTCATGCTGGTGGTGGAGACGGGCACCTACGTGTTCGTGCCCCGCGAAAGCCCGCTCGCTGCGCGGAAGCGGCTCGCCGCCGCCGACATCGAAGGCCAGCCCTTCGTCACGTTCGGCAAACGCAACCACCTGCACCGCTTCTTCGTGGAAACATGCGAGGCAGCCGGCGTGAAACCCAACATCATCATGACCACGTCCGACGCGCACCTGCTCGTGCGCACCGCCGAACAGCAGCAGGCGTGCTATTTCGGCTTCCCACCCCACATCGAACTCGTCGAATCGCCCACGCACGTTCTGGTCCCGCTGGACTTGAACACCGAGACGGTCTTCGGCACCTATGCCGTGAAGCGGCAGGGCGCCGCCCTGTCGTCATCCGCCCGAGCGTTCTGGGATTTCCTGGCGAAGGTGTAGGAAGGCATGGGAAAGGAAGACGGCCCGCGCCCTTCGCGAAGGGCGCGGGCCGTCGCACGAGCGCCGGTCAATCCGTCAGCCGAAGTTCAGGAGCCGCTTCGCGACCGTCAGCGGACCTGATGGAACGCATCCCCGGTACGCATCCCCCGTCCCATGTACCAGGCGGAGGCTCGTTGCAGGCCCGGACATCGACCGAGGCGAAAGGCTATTCCGCCGTCGCCAGAGGGCTCGGCACCGCATAAGTGCGGGCGGCGAACTCCTGGTCCAGGTCGTAGAGCGCCTTGGCGTCCGACCCGAACAGCTTCATGCGCGTGATCATGTCGTCGGCATTGTCTTCCTCTTCCATCTGCTCTTCGATGAACCAGTCGAGGAACTTCATGGTGCGGTAGTCCTTGGCCTCGTGCGCTGCGGCGTAGATGTCGTTGATGAGCGCCGTCACGTACTTCTCGTGTTCGAGTGCGGCTTCCAGGGGTTCGAGGTAGTTCGTGAAGGTCTTGTCGGGCTGGTCGATGGCCAGAAGCTTCACCTTGCAACCGTTGTCGTGCAGGTAGTTGCGGAAGATGAGGGCATGGTCGCGCTCCTCCTGCGCCTGGATCTCGTACCAGTTGCAGAAGCCGGAAAGGCCCTCCTCGTCATAGTAGTCGGCGAACGAAAGATACAGGTAGGCCGAATACAGTTCCTTGTTGATCTGGTCGTTCAGCAGTTCGTACACGCGATCGTCCATGATGCCTCCTTGGTCTGGCCGCGCACCGCACGTGCTGCGGCATCGGTGATGTGTCGCATCAATGATATCGTTTTTCCCACAAAACGCGGGCCGGACGAGCCGAGCCTCAAGGAAAAACAACACCGCCCCGCCACGGCGCGCATCGCACGGGCGGCGGGCCCGACGATCGCACAGGCCAGCAGCAGGTCGTTCCCTGGTGCCCGCCGTCCGCGCGTGTTCGCGCGGACGGCGGGCGGGTGCCATGCGGCCACGTGGCGGTCGGGCCGTGGCGGGGAGCGCGGGCGGCGGCCGTGCCCCCTTCGTTATCAGCAGGATTCCCTCGATCTGTGTAGTTTTCCAAACCGTCACCCCACCGTTGACTTTAGATACTAAACTTTCTCTCCGAACAACGAGAAACCACCCGTTCGGCACAAGGGCGCCCGGCGTTGCTTCTGCGGCGAGAGCGCTGCAGACCCGCCCCGGCGAAGGGAAGTCCCGCCGAGCTGAGAAAGGCTGTTGGCCCATGCTTCAACTGCACCATATCTGCAAGACGTACACGACAGGCACGTTCACCCAGGTGGCGCTCGACGACGTGTCCGTGTCGTTCCGCGACAACGAGTTCGTGGCCATCCTGGGGCCTTCGGGCTCGGGCAAGACCACGCTGCTGAACATCGTGGGCGGGCTTGACCATTACGATTCGGGCGACCTGGTCATCGACGGCATTTCCACCGAGCAGTACAAGGACCGCGACTGGGACGCCTACCGCAACAACCGCATCGGCTTCGTGTTCCAAAGCTACAACCTCATCCCGCACCAGACCGTGCTTTCCAACGTGGAGCTGGCGCTCACGCTGTCGGGCGTGTCGCGCGCCGAGCGCCGCAAGCGGGCGCTGGATGCGTTAGGGCGCGTGGGCCTGGCCGAGCACGTGAACAAGAAGCCCAGCCAGCTTTCCGGCGGGCAGATGCAGCGCGTCGCCATCGCGCGCGCCCTCATCAACGACCCGGAGATCCTGCTGGCCGACGAGCCCACCGGCGCGCTCGACTCCAAGACGAGCGTCCAGATCATGGACCTGCTCACGGAAATCGCAAACGACCGCCTGGTCATCATGGTCACGCACAATCCCGAGCTGGCCGAACAGTACGCCACGCGCATCGTGAACCTGGCCGACGGCGTCATCCGCTCCGACAGCGACCCGTATCACCCCACGGCCGAAGACATGCGCGAAAGCGAGAAGCCGGCGCGCCGCACCCGCATGTCGTTTCTGACGGCACTCGCCCTGTCGTTCAAGAACCTCATGACCAAGAAGGGCCGCACGCTCATGACGGCGTTCGCAGGCTCCATCGGCATCATCGGCATCGCGTCCATCCTTGCGCTCGCCAACGGCGTGAACAACTACATCAAGTCCGTCGAGGAAGACACGCTGTCCGAATACCCGTTGCAGATCCAGAGCACCGGCCTCGACATGACGTCCATGATGCTGGGCGCAGCCGCCGGCGGCAACGCGGGCGGCGACGGGTCGCAGGAGGCCGGCGAAGACCAGGTGCGCGTGTCGAAGATGCTCACGAACATGCTGTCGAGCATCGGGTCCAACGACCTGGCCGCCCTCAAGCAGTACTTCGACAGCGGCGAAAGCGACATCGACCAGTACACGAACGCCATCGAGTACAGCTACAACGCCACGCCGCAGATTTACAGCTCCAACACGGAAAACGTGCGGCAGGTGAACCCGGACAAGTCGTTCACGTCCCTCGGCCTAGGCTCCACCAGCAGCTCGAACAGCCTCATGTCCATGTCGATGTCGACCGACATGTTCTCCGAAATGCCGAGCGATCCCGACCTGTATCAGAACCAGTACGACGTGAAGGCCGGCCGCTGGCCCGAAGCGGAGAACGAGATCGTGCTGGTGCTCACGAAGAACGGCTCCATCAGCGACCTCATGCAGTACACGCTGGGCCTGCGCGACGCCTCCGAGCTCGACCGCATGGTGGAGCAGTTCGCGGCCGAAGAGGACGTGGAGACCCCCGACGACATCCACCCCTACTCCTACGACGACATCCTGAGCGTCACTTTCAAGCTGGTCAACGCTGCGGACTTCTACCAGCACGACGAAGAGTTCGGCGTGTGGAAGGACAAGTCGGACGACAAGGACTTCGTGCGTTCCCTGGTGGAGGACGGCGAGGACCTGCACGTCGTCGGCGTCGTGCAGCCGCGCGAGGACGCGAGCGCCACCATGCTGAGCGCGGGCCTGTACTACCCCTCGTCCCTCACGCGGCACGTCATAGACGAGGCGGCCGCCAGCCAGATCGTGAAGGACCAGCTGGCCAAGCCCGACATCAACGTGTTCACAGGCAAGCCTTTCGGCGAAGAGGAGGACGGCGAGAGCACATTCGGCATGGAGTCGCTGTTCACCATCGACGGCGACGCCATCCAAGCGGCGTTCACCATCGACGAGAGCAAGCTGGCCGTGGACATGTCCAGCGCCCTGAACCTGCAGGGCAGCCTGCAGAACATGCCCGAAGCGCCCGAACCGAACATGGACGAGATCGCCGGCTCGCTCGACATCGACATTCCGGAAGACAAGGTCGCCGACCTCATGGGCAGCGTCATGCAGCAGTACATGACGTACCTTCAAGACTACGCGACCACGACGCCTCCGAAGATTCCCGAACTGGACGCCGACGGAAACCCGACGGGTAACATCATCGACAACCCCGATTATCACCCGCTGTCGGCCTCCGATTTCATGCAGCAACCCGACGTCAAGGCCCAGATCTATGCTTCGATCCAGGCCATGGTCGACACGGACGACCTCGAGGCCCAAATCGCCACCGCCCTGCAGGGCTACGTCCAAACGACCATGACCACCTATATGTCCGCCATGGCGGCCGAGCTGCAGACCCAAGTGACCGCCGCCCTGCAGCAGTCCATGAACCAGATGGCGAACAACATGGCGAGCGCCATGAGCATCGACCCGGACAAGTTCGAGGACGCGTTCCAGATGAACATGGACGAGAAGGAGCTCGGCGAGCTCATGATGTCGCTCATGAGCACCGAAGAGGCGTCCTACGACAACAACCTCAAGAAGCTGGGCTATGCCGATCTTGCGAAGCCTTCCGGCATCGACATCTACCCCATCGACTTCGAGAGCAAAGAGCACATCATCGAGATCCTGGACGCCTACAACGACCGCATGAAGGCCGACGGCGAAGAAGGCAAGGTCATCACGTACACCGACCTGGTGGGCACGCTCATGTCCTCGGTCACCGACATCGTGAACATGATCAGCTACGTGCTGGTGGCGTTCGTGGCCATCTCGCTGGTGGTGTCGTCCATCATGATCGGCGTCATCACCTACATATCGGTGCTCGAACGCAAGAAGGAGATCGGCATCCTGCGCTCCATCGGCGCCAGCAAGGGCGACATCAGCCGCGTGTTCAACGCCGAGACCATCATCGTGGGCTTCACGGCCGGCGTCATCGGCATCGG
>CAJFVW010000213.1 GCA_904420575.1 uncultured Gordonibacter sp. | reverse complement strand
CACGTTCTTCACGAAGCTGGGCTTCCGCGTGGTGCTGTCCGACCCGTCCACGAAGAAGACCTACGAGGCGGGCATCGAGTCCATGCCCAGCGAAAGCGTGTGCTACCCGGCCAAACTGTCCCATGGCCACATCATGAACCTGCTGGACAAGCACCCGGACTTCATCTGGTTCCCGTGCAGCAAGTGGGAGCGCCAGGAGGACGAAGGGGCGGGCAACCACTTCAACTGCCCCATCGTGGCCAGCTACCCCGAAGCGCTGCGCCTGAACGTCGACGAGCTGCGCACGTCTGGCGTGCCGTTCTTGAACCCGTGGCTGCCGTACGACCAGAAGGAGAACCTGAAGAAGCGCCTGTACGTGGAGTTGGTGGAAGCGCATCCCGAACTCATGGGCTCGGGCGTGCCTACTCCCACGCAGGCCGAGGTGGACGCCGCAGTGGAAGCCGCATGGGAGGAAGACGAGGCCTTCAAGCGCGACATCCGCACGGCCGGCACGGAAACGCTCGCTTGGATGGAGGCCACCGGCACGCACGGCATCGTGCTGGCCGGGCGCCCCTACCACAACGACCCCGAGATCAACCACGCCATCCCTGAACTGCTGACCAGCTTCGGGCTGGCCGTGCTCACGGAAGACTCCATCGCGCATCTGGGGCAGCTGGAGCGGCCGATCCGCCTGGTGGACCAGTGGATGTACCACACGCGCCTGTACGCGGCCGCCAAGGTGGCCACCGAGCGGCGCGACCTGGACCTCATCCAGCTCAACTCGTTCGGCTGCGGCCTGGACGCCCTCACGACCGACCAGGTGCAGGAGATCTTGGAGGCCGCCGGCAAGGTGTACACGGTCCTCAAGATCGACGAGGTGTCGAACCTGGGCGCCGCACGCATTCGCGTGCGCAGCTTGCTTGCCGCCCTGAAGGACCAGGCCGACGAAGCGGCCGAAGCCGCCGAGCGCGAGGCGGGCATGAAGCGCGGCTGCCCGGCCGTGTCAATCGACCCGGACGCGCTGGTGGCCGACGTGAACGCGCGCATCAACGAAAAGACGGGCGCCACGGAAGGGCGCGTGGCCGCCGAGATCGCTTCCGTGTCCGTGGCCGCGGCCGCGGGCGGGGCGGCGGCAGGCGGGGTGCCTGCCGACGGGGCGGCAGCAGGCGGGGTGGCGGCAGCAGGTGGGGCGGCCGGCAAGCCTGCCGCGGGAGCCGACGCGCCCGTCGATGCCACGTTGGGCGCCATCGTGCCGTCCACGTTCACGGAAAAGGCCGCGCCGGAAGTGGTCGAAAGCTTCAGGCAGCGCAAAGGGACGACGACGGAATTTCCCCGTGCGGTGTTCACCGAGCAGATGAAGGAAGAAGGCTACACCATTCTGGCTCCCCAGATGGCGCCCATCCACTTCGACCTGCTGTTCGATATCTTCCACCGCTTCGGCTACAACCTGGAGCTGCTGCCGTCGGTGGACCACGGCGCCGTGGATGCCGGCCTCAAGTACGTCAACAACGACATCTGCTATCCGTCCATCCTGGTCACCGGCCAAATCATGGAAGCGGTCATGTCTGGGCGCTACGACACCGACAAGCTGGCCGTCGTCATCACGCAGACGGGCGGCGGGTGCCGCGCCACGAACTACATCTCGCTCATCCGCAAGGCGCTGGCCTCGGTAGGGCTGTCGCACATCCCGGTCATAGCGCTGTCGTTCAAGGATTTGGGCGAGGACAACCCCGGATTCAAGATCACGCCGAAGATGCTGCTGCAGGCCGTGTACGCGCTTCTGTACGGCGACCTGCTCATGATGTGCCTGTACCGCACGCGTCCCTACGAAGTGGAAGAGGGCAGCGCGAACCGCCTGTTCGACCACTGGATGGCCACGTGCAAGGGCCAGCTGGCTCAAGGCCTGTCCCGCAGCCAGTTCAAGCGCACGGTGCGCGCCATCGTGGACGACTTCGACACGCTGCCGCTTGCCGGAGAAGGCGCGAAGCCGCGCGTGGGCGTGGTGGGCGAGATCCTGGTGAAGTTCCATCCGACCGCGAACAATCAGATCGTCGATGTGATCGAACGCGAAGGCTGCGAGGCCGTGGTGCCGGGCCTTATCGAGTTCTTCCTGTTCGGCATTGCGGGCGCCATCTTCCAGAAGGACCCGTTGGGACGGTCGGCCAAGGGGGCGTTCGGCAGCCGCATCGCGCTGTGGGTCATCGACAAGTTCCGCGCTCCGGTGACGAAGGCGCTCAAGGCTTCGAACCGCTTCGAGCCGCCGGCGAACATCTACGAGCTGGCCGAGTACGCGAGCGAGATTTTGTCGCTGTGCAATTCGATGGGCGAGGGGT
>CAJFVW010000212.1 GCA_904420575.1 uncultured Gordonibacter sp. | reverse complement strand
GAACGCGCCCATGATGAGCAGCGCGTCCACCGTGTGCGTGTAACGCGCCCAGATGGAGGGGTTCGCCGCCGCGGCAAGGAAGTCGGTGATGACGGCCTTGCTGCCGTCGGCGGCCAGCTCGGCGCCGGCAGGCGTCTGCATCCACGAGTTAGCAATGAGGATCCACAGGGCCGAAAGGCACGAGCCCAGCCAGACGAGCCAAGCCGACACCAGGTAGAACTTGGGCGAGACGCGCTTGCGCCCGAACAGCAGCACGCCCAGGAACACCGATTCCAGAAAGAACGCCAACAACGCCTCGGCCGCCAGCGGCGCGCCGAAGATGTCGCCGACGAAGCGGGAATAGTCCGCCCAGTTGGTTCCGAAGGAGAACTCCATCGTGATGCCCGTGGCCACGCCTATCACGAACGTCGCGGTGAAGATCTTCACCCAGAACCGGGTGGCCGCCGCGTCCTTTTCGTTGCGCGACCGGTAGTACCGTGTTTCGTTGATGGCGAGAATCAAACCCAAACCGATGGACAGCGGCACGAAGAAGAAGTGATAGGCCACCGTGGCTGCGAACTGTATCCGCGACAGCATCGCAACATCAGCAAAGAGTTCCATCGCACACCCCCTTAGTTTTCGTCTTGCTCGCCCCTCCCGGGGCCTTTACGTGCGATTCGCGTGCGAAGACGCCGATTGCGCCTATGGGGCGGCACCTTCGCCCACAAATCTGAATTGTTGCCATAATAGCACCATTCAAGCGGATGCGCACTACATATGTTAGTATTTTTATATCATTTATGAGGCTGATTTGTCATTGGCCGCTATCGCCATAACATACTGCGCCGAACAGGCACATTGCCAAGCGGGCATTTCTGCCGATTGGGAACTTGCCTTCTGCCGTTTGGAACCACCTTTCTGCCGATTGGGAACTGCTTTCTGTTGGTTGGGAACTGCTCTTCTACCGTTTGGAACTGCCTTCTGTTTGTTGGGAACTGCTCTTTTCCTGACGACGAACGGGCGACGAGGTGCAGACGTTCGGCGTGCACGATGAATTGACGAAAATGTATCTAATCGCGTTTTGTGTATAGATTGGAACGCCATTCGGCATGCAAAAAGCTGCCTGGGCAAATTGCGACCTGGCCTTTTGTTGCGCATACCAAGAACAAACCTTATTCGCGAGACGAAAACCTATACACAAAACGCGATCCGAGACGATACGAGATACTGAGGGTGTCGACAGCCGCCCCAGAGCTCACATTCGCCATCAAGCCGATCGGCGCATTGCTGAAACGCCCGATGGAGCGCACCAGACCGAACGCACGCGCACCTGCAATGGCGCGACAACGCTCAACCGGCACGATTCGCCTCACCTGCACCCGGCCTCGGTAGGTGCCCAGCGCGAGCAAACAAGCTCATACCGGACAAGACGTCACCCCTTTTTGGCTATGGCCAAATCTCTCCGAAAACGCGCCAAATCGTGAATGAGGGGTGATTGTCTCCATGGATGCGACCGATACCATCCACTTTGAACCGCGTTGGTTCGAAGCAAGGAATTGAACGAGAGGAGACGACATGGGAGGCAAGGAAACGATGTCCAAGGGGATTGACAGGCGCAGCTTTCTGCGCAACACCGCCATTGCGGGTTTGGGAGCAGTAGCGGCCGGATCGCTTGCGGCCTGCGCGCCCCAGCAGCCGGCAGCGAAGCCTGATGGGGATGCCGGCAGCGAGCCAGGCGGCACAGCGACCAAGAACGATTGGGAAACCGCCGCTTCCGCACGCTGGCGGCAGGCTCCCGAGCCCGTTGCCGAAGACCAGATAGAAGACGGCGGCACGTTCGACGTCGTGGTGCTTGGCGGCGGCCAGTCGGGAACATGGACGGCAAAAAGCGCAACCGACAACGGCGCTTCCGTGGCCGTCGTGGAAATGCTTCCCGAAGACGAGTTCCAATACGTCGGCGGCGAAGTGGGCGCCGTCAACAGCCAATGGGCAATCGCGCACGGCGCACCCGAGGTGGACGAGGTGGAACTCGTCAACGAAATCTATCGCCGCAATGCGGGACGCTCGCGGCAGGCCATCATCCAGCGTTTCGCCCAAACAAGCGGCAAGCGCCTCGACCAGGTCATCGAAGAACTGGGCGAACCCGAATGGATGGAGGCCAACGTCCATGTCCACAGCAAGGACCGCACCGACGACATGGTCCTGGACGCTTCGGGCTACAAGTACTGGCCCGGCACGGTCATGTTCCGTGGCCCGGAGGTGGTAGAAGCACCGGCTTCCATTTGGAACTGGGGACCCAAAGTGGTCACGTTCCATCGCGAGAAGACCATCGCGAAGGGCGCGCAGTGGATGTGGGGCCATGAGGCCCTCTACCTTGAGAAGGACGGAGAACGCGTCGCTTCCGTCATCGTCAAGGACGTCGCCAACGACACCTACAAGCGCGTGAAGGCCACCAAGGGCATCGTTTTGGCCCTTGGAGACTTCGGCGGCAACGAGGACATGCTGCGCGACATCAATGACGAGTACCGGCATGTCGCCGAAGCCTATGGAAACATCGAAGTCGCCACGGCCGGATCGATGATGGGCGTGCGCGACGGCGCGGGAATCAAATTGGGCGTGTGGGCCGGCGGACATGTGGAGATAGGGCCGCACGCAGGCATGCTTACCAACCTGTGTACCGCCGAGCCTATCTGGGGACCCGGCACGCTGCTTCTCAACCAGCTGGGCAAGCGCTTCTGCGACGAGATTGCCGGCGGTGCCGAAGGCGCCGGGTACCAAGGGCCGCGCCAGCCGCGCGGCGCCATCGTCTCGTTCACGGACGCGAACTGGGAGAACGTCGTCAAGAAGATGCCGCCCTGCCACAACTCGGTCGACCAGACCTACGGCATGGACTATCAGCTGACCATCGGCGCCATCGAGAAGATGATGGAAGGCATCAAGCCAGGCGACACGGACGGCGCGGGCAAAGGCGTCTTCTGCGCGAACACGCTCGAAGAGCTCGTCGACATGATAGGCGTCTACGACGAGGAACAGAAGAAGACGGCCCTGGCCTCCATCAAGCGCTACAACGAAATGGCGGCGGCCAAGCGCGACACCGACTTCGGCGCCGACGCCCGCATCATCCAGCCGATCGAGACCGCTCCGTTCTATGCGGTCGTCGGAACGAACGAGGCTCCTTGGCCAGGCCTGTGCCAGACCACCGGGCTGGACGTAGATGACGAGCAAAAGGTGCTGGACAGCGAGAACATGCCCATCGAAGGCCTCTATGCCGTGGGCAACACCTGCGGCAACCGGTTCATCAACCATTATTCGACGCCTATCGCGGGCATGAGCCTGGCCTACTGCCTATCCGAAGGCTTCTACATGGGCGAAAAACTCGCGAACCTTTAAGGGCAACGCGCTGCTTGCTTGCTATAATTCCTGACACGGACAAGAGCCCTATACGAACCGAAGCGGTCTTTTGCTTGACTCTTGGAGGAACCCGCCACCATCCGTGGCGGGTTCCCGTGAAAAAAGGGGATGCGCAGTGGGCGACAAAGCGAAACAGAGTTCGAAACGCAGTCCCGGAAAGAGGTTCATGGCCGGCACTTCCCTTCCGCTGAAGCAGATCGTCGGGTTCGCACTGGTATTCGCTTGGTGCATCTACCTTTTCTACAATGCGGGCCTTTCTTTTCCCACCATCGACATTCTCGTCCTTGCTCACAGCCACCTTGGCTCTTCGGTATCCTACATCGCCGTTTCGTTGCTTCTCGTCGTTTTTGCCCACCGGGTCGGAAGCCTCCACGATAGGCGGGATCCCACCATCCTGTGCGGGATAGCGGCGACCGCTTCCACCATAGCCATCGGCCTGGTCGAAGAGGGCTATTTGGGAGACTTGTGGCTGTTCGTCGCCGTGTTCGCCTGCGGAGCCTGCTCTGCCGTGCTCGAAATCGTCTATGGCGAGTTCTTTGCGGCATACGGCACCAAGGGCACGGCCGTCTGTCTTGCGGCATCCGTTTCGACGGGCTTCGTCCTCTATTTCGCGCTGAGCTTCTTCGACCCGTTCATGGCCACGTTTCCGTATGCGATGCTCCCCTTGCTGGGCGCATTGCTGCTGCGAAACGACGGCGCCCCCTCGGCGGCCGTGGCAGGAAGCCTCAAGGAAGGCGCCCTTTCGAACCTTCCATTGCGGCTCTGCATTGCCGGGATGCTCCTGTTCTGCGTGTTCGGGATCGTGCGGGCGGGCGGCATGCTGTCTTCGCCCGACCCGACGGCCAGCCATTCTCGGCTGTGGACCCTGCTCATCTTCGTCGCACCCGTCTTCGTGGCCACGGTGATCGCCTTCATGTTGAAAGACAAGAACATCAGCGCGGTGTTCTACGGGGTGATCGTCCTTGCGGTCGTGGGGGCGCTGGCGCTCGACGTTCCCGGCTTCGGCTTCAATGCGAGCATCGCCTGCACGTGCCTCGGAACCGAAGTGCTTTATTATCTGACCTGGTTCATCATGGTTGACAAGCTGATCAGGCACCAGACGAGCGCGCTGTTCTCGCTGGCTGCCCTGCATTTCTTCAGGGCGGTGGGAATCCTGGTCGGACAGCTGATCGGCGAGGCGCTGCTGGTCGATGCCAGGTCCACCACGATAGCCATGCTGGTGGTCCTGGTGTTCGCTGCGCTGGTGGGCCTTGGCAGCAAGGGCATGGTCATCACGCTGTCCGACCCCGCCAAAGAGGTGATCGGCATTCCCAAGGCGAACATAGCCGCATTGGTCGAACGCTATGGGCTCACGGCGCGCGAGAACGAGATTGTCGAGCTGTGGTGCTTGGGCCATTCCAGCAGCTACATAGAGAAAACGTTCTCCATCAGCCACAACACCGCGAAAACCCATATAGCGCACATCTATCAGAAGACCGGGGCCACCACGCGGGAAGAACTGATCGCGCTCGCCAAAAGCTGCTGCGATCAGTAAGGGCGCGACCCGACGGCGGAGTTTGCATGCGCAGCAAGCAGAAAGGGCGTGGCCGACGGCGGAGCTTGCAGGCTGGCGGCGGAGCTTGCGTGCGCAGCAAGCGGAAAGTGCATGGCCGACGGGCTGGCGGCGGCTGCGGCGGGTCCTTGCGCAGGGGCACGTCGCCGCGCTTGCGGGCGCGGCGACGATGGCGATCAGTAGTACCGGTAGTAGGCGGCGCAGCTGCCTTCGCTGCTGACCATGCAGGGGCCGACCGGGTTTTCGGGCGTGCACACCTTGCGGAACAGGGGGCATTCATTGGGTGCCATGATGCCGCGCAGGACGTCGCCGCAACGGCATCCCTTGGGATCCTGCGTGGGCTCCACCTGCGGATCGAACCGCTTCACCGCATCGAACTCCGCGTACTCGTCGCGGATGCGGTAGCCGGAGCCGGGAATCTCGCCCAGGCCGCGCCATATGGCCGGACAGGTTTCGAACACGTCGTCGATGGCGGCGAGCGCCGTGGGATTGCCCTGCGGCATGACGCCGCGGGCGTAGGCGATCTCTATCTCCGCGCGGCCTTCGTGCAGCTGACGCATGATCATGGCAATGCCCTGCAGCACGTCCACCGGCTCGAATCCCGTGATGACGCCCGGGACGCCGTACTTTTCCGCCAGGAACCGGTACGGCTCCACACCGATGATGGTGCTCACGTGCCCCGGCAGAATGAGCGCGTCCAGCTGCAGCTGCGGGTCGTTGATGATGACCTCCAGCGCACCCGGCATGTTCTTGTGCGCGCCGAACACCGTGAAGTTCGTAAGGCTGCGCGCAGCCGCGCGCTTGATGGCCATGGCCACCAGCGGCGTGGTGGTCTCGAAGCCCACGCCCACGAACACGATCTGGCGCTCGGGATGCTGTTCGGCAAGCGTCAGCGCGTCGAGCGGCGAGTACACGATCTCGATGGAGCGTCCTGCCGCCTGCTCCTTCAGCAGGCTGGACGTGGAACCCGGCACGCGCGTCATGTCGCCGAACGTCGCGATGGTGACTTCGGGCACGCGGGCCAGCGCAATCACCGTGTCGATGTCGCGGTTC
>CAJFVW010000211.1 GCA_904420575.1 uncultured Gordonibacter sp. | reverse complement strand
GGAGTGGTGGAACGGCAGACACGCTAGCTTGAGGTGCTAGTGCCCACACAACGGGTGTGCGGGTTCAAATCCCGCCTCCGACACCAGACTTTGAAAGTCGGCCTCACGGCCGACTTTTTTATCGACGCTGCGGGGTGCCGATGCACCCGATCTTCGCGCGATATCGTGGACTCGCGTACCCAAGTACGCTTCGCCCGCGCCATCCCACGAATCTCGGGCACCTCGGCGCCCCTCGCTGACTGACTGGCGCCAACCTGGGCGGTTTGTTTTCGCGCTGCGCGCGAATCGGCGGCGCAGCGTGGCCTGGCCTGGCGCGGGCATTCGGCGCCGGTGCGATTCCGAAGGAGGCATGACATGGCGAGGTCGCTGGCGGCGAAGGACGCGGTTTCCGCGCGCATGCGCTCCATCAGGCGCGTACTGTGGGCCATCCTGTTCCTCAACCTTGCCGTGGCGGCGGCCAAGTACTTCTACGGGCTTGCCAGCGGGTCGGCCTCCATGCAGGCGGACGGCATCCATTCGGTGTTCGACTCCGCCGGCAACGTGGTGGGGCTCGTGGGCATCGCGCTGGCGGCGCGACCGGCCGACGAGGGGCATCCGTACGGCCACGCCAAGTTCGAGACGTATGCCAGCCTGGTCATCGGCGTGTTGCTGCTGCTGGCCGCATTCGAGGTGGGCTCCGGCGCCGTGGGGCGCCTGGCCACGGGCACCTTCACGGCCTCCGTCACGCCCGCGTCGTTCGTGGTCATGGTGGGGACCCTCTGCGTCAACGTGGGCGTCACCCTGTACGAGCGCCGCGCGGCCAAACGCCTCAGGAGCGAGATTCTGGCCGCCGACGCCAGCCACACGCTCTCCGACGCGCTCGTGTCCGTGGGGGTCATCGTGGGCCTGGCCCTGGTGTCGTTGGGCTTCCCTGCAGCCGACCCCGTCATGGCGCTCGTGGTGACCGCCGCCATCCTGGTCACCGCCTTCGACGTGTTCAAGCATGCGCTCGCCACCCTGTCCGACAAGGCGCGCATTCCCGAAGAGGACCTGCGTGCCACGGCGCTCGAGGTCGAGGGAGTGCGCGACGTGCACCGCATCCGCACGCGCGGCACGGAGGGCGAGGTGTACGCGGACCTGCACGTCCTGGTGGCGCCCGAGATGACCGTGGGCAAGGCGCATCGGCTCGCCGACGCCGTGGAGGCCGCCGTGCAGAGGCGCTTCCCGAACGTGATCGAGGTGCTCGTGCACATCGAGCCGGACGACGGCCATACGGAGTGAGCCGGCCGCCCTGCGCGGGCGCAAGGCTTGGGGTTTAGGACGCAAGGCGGAAGCCCTTTGGCGGCCGAGGCGAGCCGGCCTGCAGGAAGCCGGCCGGGCACAACAGAGAGAGGGGGCGGCATGACAAAAGCGGTGTTCTTCGACGTGGGCAACACGCTCGTGCGCGCCTGCCCTTCGGTCGCCGAGACGTTCGCCCGCGTGGCGGCCGAGCGCGGCCATGCGCTCACCGTGCGCGACGTGGAGCCGCACATGCCCGCCTTGGACGCCTACTACGAGGCCGAATACCTGCGAGACGGCGACTTCTGGTGCTCGCACGAGGGGTCGGTGGCCATCTGGCTGGAGCAGTACCGCTACCTGTGCCACCTGACCGGCATCGCACACGACGCCGAAGGCATGGCGCGGGCCGTGCACGAGACGTACCGCCACGCTGCCGGCTGGGAGGTGTTCCCCGATGCCGAGGGCTGCCTGAGAACGCTCAAGCGACAGGGATACGCGCTCGGCGTGGTGTCCAACTGGGACGCGGAGCTCGAGGGGCTGCTGCGCGAGCTGCGTCTGCTGCCGTACTTCGACGTGGTGGTGTCTTCGGCCGCCGTGGGGCATCGCAAACCCGACCCGGTCGTCTTCGATCTCGCCTGCGAGGAGGCAGGCGTCGCGCCCGGCGACGCAGTGCATGTGGGCGACCGCCCCGATGCGGACGGCGAAGGGGCGCAAAGGGCGGGTCTCAGGCCCGTCATCGTCGATCGGCGCGACGTGGAGGACGGTTGCCCCTACGAGCGCATCCTCACGCTGACCGACCTGCCGAGGCTGCTCTGAGAACGGAAGGGGCAGCGCCTGCGCCTATTCGTGGCGGCCGCCGAACCCTTCCACGCCGGCCATGTGCCCGCCTCTTACTTCCGACGTCCTTTGTTGGGGCCGCTCGTCCAGTGTCCCTCGTCCCACAGGGCGTCTGCCACGGGTTCCCAGCGGTCGGCGACGGCGTGCGTCTTGGCGCAGAGGGCCGCAGCGTCCTCCGGCTGTTCGAGGTCGGTCGAGCGCGCTCCCGAGACTGCCACCATCTCGGCCAGCCGGTCCTTGTTGTCGAGCACCGGGCAGGGGCGCAGGTGGTTCTCGTTGAAGGGCTGGCCGTCGTGGTAGGCCATGAACAGCGGGCGCTGCAGGGCCTCCAGGATGGTGGTGTCGCGGATGTTCGAGTCCGCGTAGTGGATGAACGCGCACGGCTCGATGTCGCCGTTCGCGTTGATGTGCAGGTAGCGTCGCCCGCCGGCGATGCAGCCCTGCGTGAACTCCCCGTCGTTCCAGAAGTCCATCGTGAAGATGGGCTTCGTCTCGCGGAACGCGCGGATCTGCCGATACATGAACGCGCGGTCCTCGGCCGTGGCCAACAGGTCGGTCGGCGCGGAGGCGCCCACGGGCATGTACGTGAAGAACCAGGCGAACTTCGCCCCGCGTGCGATCAGGTCTTCTATGAACGCCTCGCTTCCTATGGAGGCGGCGTTCGCATGCGTGTAGCAGCACGAGACGCCGAAGGGGAGCCTGTGTCGGCGCAGCACGCCCATGGCGCGCACGACGGCCTGGTACGTGCCGCTCCCGCGCCGCGCGTCGGTGGCCTCTTCGAAGCCTTCCACCGAGATGGCCGGCACGAAGTTCTTCACGCGCAACAGGTCCTCGGCGAACGCGTCGTCGATGAGCGTGGCGTTCGTGAACGCGGTGAACGCGCAGTCGTCGTGCTTCTCGCAGAGACGGATGAGGTCGCGCTTGCGCACGAGCGGCTCTCCGCCGCTGAACAGGTAGAAGAACACGCCCAGTTCCTTGCCCTGCGCGACGATGGAGTCCAGCTCCTCGAACGAGAGGTTGAGCCGGTCGCCATACTCGGCCGCCCAGCAGCCCGTGCAGTGCAGGTTGCAGGCGCTCGTCGGGTCGACGAGCATGGCCCAGGGCACGTTGCAGCCGTACTTGGCTGCCGCCGCGTCCTGGCGGCGCAGGCCCAGCAGGCTGGCGTTCACGAGGAAGTTCTCGATCACCTTCTGGCGCACGCCGTCGTCCACGTCGGTCCACAGGCTTTTCAGAAGCACCATCCAGTTGTTGTCGGGGTTGTCGATGACCTGATGGAACAATGCCCGCTGCTCGACGAGGTAGTCGTGGGGGACCAGCGTGTCCACGGCGTGCAGGATCTTCGGCAGCTGCACGTCGGGGTCGTTCCCCTGCGCGTAGTTCAGGATCGTGCGGGCTATGGCGGCCTGGGCGTTTTCGGCAAAGGTCCTCTTCGTGTCGGACATGGGTCTCCTTTCGGGCGTGCCGGGACGGTCGGGCGCGCGGTTTCGTGAAGGTGGGAGGCGAGCCGCCGGCAGGGCGGCTGCGGAACGTCCCTTTAGTATATGGCTCATGGTTCCCGGGGGTCTTCGCCGTTGACGAACGTTTGACGAACCGTAAAGGCAGAGGCCGGTGCGCCCACGCTGGGAGCGCGGACGTCGGCTGGCGTGATGCGCGCAGTGGGCTGCGAGTGACGGACGCCGCGCGGGCGCGGTGGGAGCGCGGGCGGCTTGTGGCAGAGGCGCCGGATGATGTGGGGCGGGGGTGCTGGACGGCGCGGGGGCGCGGCGGGAATGTGGGCCGCGGACGGCGCGGGCGCGCCATGTGTGGTACGGGTGCTGGAAGGCGTGGGGAGGGGACGCGGGTGCTGGATGGCGTGATGTGTGTTGGGAATGTGGGTGACGGATGGAGTGGGCGTCGGATTGTGCGACGCGGGAAAGGCGGAAAAGACGACCCTGCGCCTGCATGCGTGCGCTCGCATGCAATTTTTTCCGGATATGCGAGTCGCTAGGCCCGTCAGTCTCCGTTTTTCGAGCATTCGGGCACATAACCCCAGATGGGTTTTTCGCAAGCATCCCCAAGGACTCGCATATCCGGAAAAAAATTGCGCTGCAGGCCAGAAAGACCTCGGGAATGCATGCTCCTTGGCCCGCACTGCAAACAAGAGAGCGAACGGGGAGGCCTGAACTCCGGGGAGGGCGTTCGCGGGGTTATGGCATCGTGTGGAAGGAATCAAAAAGCGCCCCGGAGGGCGCTTCGATCATGAATGGAGGCGACGCCCAGATTCGAACTGGGGGTGAAGGCTTTGCAGGCCTCTGCCTTACCACTTGGCCACGTCGCCAGACGCTTTCGTCAAGAAAAAGGCCGGCCAAACTTCTTCAGTATAGCCGGCCTTCTGACGATCGATGGAGCGGACGACGGGGTTCGAACCCGCGACCCCGACCTTGGCAAGGTCGTGCTCTACCAGCTGAGCCACGTCCGCGTCGCGAG
>CAJFVW010000210.1 GCA_904420575.1 uncultured Gordonibacter sp. | reverse complement strand
GTAGCGCACGGCCACCGACTCGCCGAAGTTGTCCATCTGGGTGCCGTGGTCGTTGATGTAGAACTCCTCGTACACGTCGTAGCCGGCGTGGCGCATGACGCGCGCCGTGGCGTCGCCGAGCGCCGCCCAGCGGCCATGGCCCACGTGCATCGGGCCGGTGGGGTTGGCGGAGATGTACTCGAGGTTGATCTTGCGCTCGCCTTCCGGCACCTCGCTCTTGCCGAAGTCGCCCTTCTCGGCACGCGCCTGGGCGACGACGCTCTGCAGAACGGCCGGGGCCAGGCGGATATTGATGAAGCCGGGGCCGGCGATGTCAACCGACGCGATCATGTCGTTTTCCGGCAGGTGGTCCACGATGACCTGGGCTATCTCGCGCGGGTTCCTTTTCGCGAGCTTCGCCGAGCGCAGGGCCACCGTGGAAGCCCAGTCGCCGTTCCCTTCGTCGCGCGGGCGCTCGAGCGACGCCTCGGGCGCCTCCGCGAGCGGGAGCGACCCGTCCTCGATGGCGGCCGCCGCGGCCGCGTCGATCAGCTGTTCAAGTTGTTCGCGAATGTGCATGGTATTCGTCTTTCGTTCGGAATCCGCCCGTGCGTGGCGGGGCGTGCAGTGCAATCCGGTCAATTCTAGCACCTTTTCCCCGCCGCGTGGGCAACCAGCGCTCCCCTGCCGATCCGTTAATTGTTCAACAGAAAACGTTCACACGCCCCCACGAAAAGGACACGGGGACGCGAAGGCGCAGCCTACCCTCTGAGGCGGCGTTGGCGCAGGGCGGCGGCGAGCATCAGGGCAGCGGCCGCAAACGCGCCGCCCGCAACCACCAGGCCGAAGGGAGCGTCGCTCGCGCACACCAACATGCCGGGCGGATCGGATTGGACGGGTACGCGCTTGTCGGTCATCTGCACCTGCCGCACGAAGCCCGCATCGGGTTCCAGCTTGGGGTTCTCCGCCACGAACGCCACGCCCGCCGCCTTGAGGTAGCCAGCGGGCGCTTCAAGTTCCACCAGCCCGGGTTCCGGGCAGGTTGAAGCGCATGTCGTTTCTGGTTTGACGCAGAGTCGAAGGATGCGAGGCCACAAAACCGCCGATTCCTGCATTTCAAGGACGCATGCCCGGAAGGCCAGTTCGACCCAGCAGGAAGACCTCTCCCGTGAACGGGCGTTTTGGCGGCGTCCGCCCTCGCCACCCGACGGGTGGATGCCAGCGAGGGGTCTGTGGATGCAGGAATCGACGGAAATGTGGCGCGCAAACGCGGCGCCGCCTTCCCTTCCCACGCCGAACCGCCATCGGCATGCGAGGCGGATGTGTCAGGACTCCCTGCGCGCAAAAAGGCCCCCGCCGAAGCGAGGGCCTGCGGGGTGCCGCGCGCCGAGGGGCGCGCACGCTGTGAACCTGAGCGTCAGGCCGTCATGGGGATGAACAGCATGGCCAGCGTCAGGATGACCGCGCATACCACGGCCAAGATGACGAACAGCACGGCCCCGAACTTGAGCCAGGTGGAGTATTCAATCTTCGCCAGGGCCAGACCGCCCATGATGGCGCCGCTGGTGGGCGTGAACAGGTTCACCAGGCCATTGCCGGCGCTGAAGATCATGATCATGGTCTCGACCGAGAACCCGAGCTGTCCGGCCAAGGGGCCCATGATGGGGATGGACACGGTGGCCATGCCCGACGAGGACGGGATGAGGAACGAGAGCACGATGTAGAGCAGGAACGACAGCGGCGCGAACACGATCGCCGACATGCCAGCGAGCGCGTTGGCGGCGTTCTCCAGGATCCACATGTCAAGGCCGGTCTCGCCCATGAGCACCGTGATGGAGCGCGCAAGCGCGATGATGAGCACGACGCTCATCATGTCGGCGGCGCCGTTGATGAACGCCTTGACGAAGCGGCTTTCCGAAAGCCCGCCGATGATGCCGATGACGAGCGCCATGATGAGGAACCACGTGGAAGCCTCGTCGAAGTACCACTGCCCCAGAGGCAGCCCGGTCAGAAACGCCGACCAGCCTTCCGACACCTGTTCTTCCGTGGTCACGGTGCCGGTCACGTCGCCGTCGAACGAAAGCTCGCCGCCCACTTCGTCGTCTGACCACGTGGCAGAGATGTCGTCGCCGCTGACGGTCTCCGTGACCTCTTCGGTCGCCGCGCCAGCGTCGAAGACGTCGATGCCAAAGCTTTCCCAGGGAATGAAGCCGATGATCATGACCACGAAGGTGAGGCCGAACACCACGAGAGACCATTTCTGGCGCGCCGTCATGAGCTTCTCGTGCGGATGCTCTTCCGCTTCGACGGCCTCCTGCTGCGCCTCGCCGTATTCGGCCCGCATGACCTCCTGCTCCTGCAAGGACAGGATGGTCGAGCCCTTGTCCGCTTTGACCTTCTTGGCGTAGCGCATGACGAACACTATGGAGATAGCAAGCGTGACCAGCCACAACACCACGCCCAAACCGATGATGACGCCTTGGTTGATGACGAGGCCGGTACTGGAAAGCGAGTCGATGGCAGCACCGACGGCGAACGGGTTCACCGTGGAGCCCAGCACGCCGCAGCCGGCGCCCAAGAGCACCACGGCGGCGCCGACGATGCTGTCGAAGCCCGCCGCCACCATCGTGGCCGCAAGCAGCAGGTAGAACGGCACCGTTTCCTCGCACATGCCGTACGTCGTGCCGCCGATGGAGAAGATGAACATGAGGATGGGAATGAGGATGAGCTCGTTGCCCTTCAGCTTCTTCACCAGCGCCGCGATGCCGGCATCCAGCGCGCCCGTCTCGGTCACGATCCCCAAAAAACCGCCGAGGATCAGCACGAACAAACATACGGGCAACGCATCGGTGAAACCTTTGACGGGCGCGGTGGCCACGTCGGCGACGGTGGCTCCCGTGACGCCTTGCGTGCCTGCCCACGACATGATGACCGTGATGATGGCCAGCGCGATGAGCATGATGAGCAGGATGGTGAACGACGATATGGTTCGTCTCTTTCTGTCTTTCTTGGCTTTCTCGACCATGGATAACCCCTCCTTTGGCAAGGATTCGAGGGCGGATAGAGGGAAGGACGAGGGCGCACGAACACAAGCATGCCGTGCGCACGCCCTTCAGGTTCGGTAGTGAAATGACTGGTCCAGCAAGGCCAGCGAGGCTTTCCGTGGTGCCCGAGATTGGCGGGAAGGGCCGAGGACGCGTACCGAGCACGCGACGAGGGCCTAAAGCTCCAAGATCGGGTGGCCACGGGAAGCCGCAGCGTCGACCCTTTCCGCCGTTCGACGAACGGCGGTACCTTAGGCGGTGATGACGGTGCCCGTTTCGCCCTTGAGGCCGGCGGCGGCGCTTTCCAAAGAGGTGATGAGCGCCTTTCCTTCGGGATACGCCTGCACGTACTCGATGCAGGCCTGCACCTTCGGCAGCATGCTGCCGGCTGCGAACTGGCCTTCCTGGATGTACTTCTCGGCCTCGGCCACCGTCATGGAGTCGATCGCCTTTTGCTGCGGCGTGTTGAAGTCGATGCACACCTTCTCCACCGCCGTGAGGATGACCAGCATGTCGGCGCGGAAGTCGGCCGCCAGCTTGGCACTGGAGCGGTCCTTGTCGATGACCGCGGGAACGCCGTGGTAGCTGTCGTCGCGCTCGATGACCGGCACGCCACCGCCACCCGTGGACACGACGATGTAGCCGTCGTCCATGAGGTCCTTGATGGCGTCGAACTCCACGATGCGCTGCGGCTGGGGGGACGGCACCACCTGGCGCCAGCCACGGCCGGCGTCCTCCTTGTAGGTGTAGCCGGTCTCCTCGGCGCGCTTGCGGGCCTCTTCCTCGGAAAGGAAGGCGCCCACGGGCTTCGTGGGGTTCTGGAACGCCGGGTCTTCCGGATAGACCACCGTTTGCGTGACGACGCAGGCCGTCGACCGCATGATGCCGCGGCGCTTCATCTCGTTCAGGATGGCCTGCGACAGTTGGTAGCCGATGTAGCCCTGGCTCATGGCGCCGCACTCGGGAAACGGCATGGCCGGCGTCTTGCCGTCGTGCGTGGAGGCGTAGTCG
>CAJFVW010000209.1 GCA_904420575.1 uncultured Gordonibacter sp. | reverse complement strand
CGGCCAGCCCGTACGCTTCCTCCACCCAGGCCTGCGCGACGTCGAGGAACGCGCGCGTGGCGGCCGAGGCGGTTTCGAGCGAGCGGACGCACAGGGCTATCTCGCGGTCGGTGGGCGAAGCCGGCTGCAGGCTGGCCAGGGGGAATGGCGCGTTGCGCAGGATGAGGCCCGGCAGCACGCTGTAGCCGAGCCCGGCGCTCACCAGCGACATGACCGCGTAGTCGCTGTCCAGCGAGAAGCGCACATGGGGCTCGACGCCGTTCTTCCGGAACAGCTCGTCCATTTCCGAATGCGTGCCGCTTTCCAGCTTGATGTAGGGCTCGCTGGCCAGCGCTTCGGCTGGGAAGCGGTCGGCGTGCGCCAGGGGATGGTCGCAGGGCACCACCACCAGCAGCGGGTCGTGCACGAGCGGGATCATGTGCAGGTCGTTCTTGGCAAGGCGGATGGTGAACCCGCAGTCCGCGTCGCCACGCCACACCATGCGTTCCAGCTGGTCCTGGTCGTCGCAGCATACCAGGTCCAGGTCGATGTGCGGGTAGCGAGCAAGAAACGACTGCGCGATGCTGGGCACCCACTGTATGGCCGTGCTGGTGAAGGTGGCCACGCGTACCGAGCCGCCTTCGAGGTTCTTGCGTTCGGCCAGCTTAGCGGCCAGGTGCCGTTCCGCATTGCAGACGTCCTGCATCCAAGGCAGGAGCGCCTCGCCGTCGGCGGTGAGGCGCACGCCGCCGTATTCGCGCACGAACAGCGACACGCCCAGTTCCCGTTCGAGCGCTCCCACGGCGTAGCTCACGCCTGCCTGCGTGTACCCCAGCTCGCGTGCCGCCTCCTTGAAGCTGCCGGTTTCGGCGGCTTTGAGTACCGCCTCGTATCGCTGGCCCATGGTCCTTCTTTCGCTGTAGGCGGCCTGCTCGGCGCGCGCCATTGCCTGTCGGCTTCCTAGTATCGGGTCCTTTGCCAGGAAGTACAAGACTTCCTTTAATTCTATATTAGAAATACCCGTTTTACTTTTACCGTGCAAAGCCCTAGGATGGACGGGATCTTGCAACATAGTTCGAAGAACCCGCCTTGGCGGGCCAGGCTTCTTTGTGCCGAAAGGGGGACGCGTGGGGCGTCTGATGGACATACGTGGGCTGTGCATTGCGGGCGTGGTGCTGCAGGCGTTGGTGTTCGGTTTGGGCAGCGCCATCACCAAGCTGGCCTACGAGAGCATTTCCCCCTGGTGGTGCCTGACCATTCGCTTCGGGCTGGCGGCGCTGGCGTTCGGCGTCCTGTTCGCGCCGCGCATTGTGGCGGGCCTGCGCGCGGTGCAGGTGCGGGACTGGCTTCCTGCGGCGCTGTGCATGGCCGTGTCCTACATTTCGTGCAACGTGGCGCTGGACCTCACCAGCGCCACGAACGTGGGGTTCCTCATGGCGTTGCCCGTGGTGTTCACGCCGGTGATTGCCGCCGTCGTGCTGCGCCGGCGCTACCGCCTTGTGCACCTGCCGTTCCAGGTGGCGGTGGTGGGCGGTTTGTACCTGCTGTGTTCCAGCGGCGGCACGTTCTCGTTCGGCCCAGGCGAGGCCTTGGCCTTGCTGTGCGCGGTCACGGGGGCGGGCGCCTACGTGTTCGGCGAGCGCGGCATGGCGCGCATGGACGTGACCGCCATGTCGTTCGCGCAGATAGCTGTCACGTTCGTGGTTTCCCTCGCGGGCACCTTCGCGTTCGACGGCCCGCTGGACGTGGCGGCCGTGCAGCCTGAGGCCTGGGGCGTCGTGGCGTTTCTGGCGCTTGCCAGCACGTGCCTGGCGTTCGCGTTGCAGAACGCCGCGCTGGTACGCCTGCCTTCTTCGACGGTGTCCATGCTGCTGGCCAGCGAGCCCATCTTCACGGCCCTGTTCTCGTGGGGCATTCTGGGCGAGTCGCTTTCGCTGGTGGGGCTGGCGGGGGCTGCCGTCATCACCGTGTGCGTGGTAGGGGAGACCCTGGTGGATGGCCGGGCGCCCCTCCCTGCACGCCGGACGCTTCCCGTGCCCGGCGCGGTGCCTCTGGCCCTGCCTTTCGACCGCAAGGTGCCCAGCGAGAACTAGAGGTACGTGTTGTCGCCTTCCGCCTAGCGAAGCGCGGCCAGCGGGCTGGTTAAAGCGTGGCTGGTGAGAGTGAGGTGCGGCCGGCGGGCCCGCCGAGCGTGGCCGTTGGGGTCGGTGGATCGTGGCTGTCTGGCTGGTTGAGCGTGGCGCTTCCATCGCTCGGGATGTGCTAAGCGTGACGATTGCGCGTCGGCAACTCGGCGTTCTCGTGCGGCGCGGGTTCTGCGTTTGCCCTTTTCCGCGATTTGATGCATCATGGTTTCATGATGCTGCCGCGCGTTGGGACGTCCTTGACGGCGTGGCGCGCGGCGGCGCGAACCCGCGGAACAGGAGGCTTCTCATGGCAACCATCGGCGACGGATTCAAAGACATCTTCCTGGCTGGCATCGGCGCCATGGCCGTCACGGCCGAAAAGGGCAAGGATCTGGTGGATCAGCTGATCGAGAAGGGCGAGTTGACCGTCGATCAGGGCAAGCAGATCAACACCGAACTCAAGCACAAGGCCGAGAGCACGGCTGCCACGGTGCGCGAGGACCTGTTGGAAGCCCGCATGGTCGCCATGACGCCCGAAGAGCGTGCCGCGTTCGTCGCGAAGGCGGCCGAGATCGCCCAGAAGGTGGACGCCCGCGCCGCAGCCGCCGCGCAAGTCGGCGACGCGTCGCCGGTCGAAACGGTCGCAGCCGCCACGCCTGCCACGCCCGACGAGCCCGTTGCCCCGCAGACGCCCGGAGACGCCGCGCCGAACGAGGCGCCTCAGACGCCCGGCGCGTAAGGGTCCGGCCCGCGTCCGGCTCCGACGCCTGCGAGCGCCGTTTGCCCATGGCAGAGAACACGCTGCTCAAATACTTTTTCAGTTCCGGTGCGAACATCGACCCGGAAGACCGGTTCCACCTGAACCGCAGGACGCGCATGCGCCGCCTGCGGGAGATATCCGACATCCTGCGCAAGCACCACTTCCTCAAAGGCTTCGCGCCCGAAGAGTTCCGAGCCATGTTGGAGGATCTGGGCCCCAGCTTCGTCAAGATCGGCCAGACGCTGTCCACGCGGTCGGAGATCCTTCCGAAGGCGTACTGCGACGAGTTGGCGAAGCTGCAGATGGAGTGCGAGCCGTTGCCGTTCGAGGACATGCTGGCGGCGCTTGACGGCGTCTACGGCGCGCGCCAGGGCGACATCTTCGACGCCATCGACCCCACGCCTCTAGGCAGCGCCTCGCTCGCGCAGGTGCACAAGGCGCGCCTTGTGAACGGCGACGTCGTGGCCGTGAAGATCCAGCGGCCCGGCGTGAAGGCCACCATGGCGCAGGACATCGACATCATGCGCATGGTGGCGCGCCAGGCCTCGCGCTTCATGAAGGACGAGCAGATGCTCGACCTGCGCGACGTGGTGGAAGAGCTGTGGGCCACGTTCTTGGAAGAGACGGACTTCGCGCGCGAGGCCGCCAACCTGGAAGAGTTCGCCCTTTTGAACGAACGGGTGGCGTTCATAGGCTGCCCGCGCGTGTACCCGGAGCTGTGCAGCGAATACGTGCTGGTCATGGAATACATCGACGGCATTCCCATCCAGGCGACCGACCGTCTGCTGGCGGCGGGCTACGACCTGGCCGAAATAGGCGAGAAGATACTCGACAACTACGCCACGCAGGTGCTCGACCACGGCTTTTTCCACGCCGACCCGCACCCGGGCAACATTCTCGTGCGCGGCGGCAAGATCGTCTACATCGACCTGGGCATCATGGGTCGCCTTTCGCCGCGCGACCGCGCAGGTTTCGGCAACATCATCCAGGCCGTGGGCATGGAAAGCGCCACCGAGCTCAAGGAGGCGCTGCTGTCCTTCGCGGCGTCGAAGGACAATGCGGCCATCGACCACACGCGGTTCTTGGCCGACCTGGACCTGCTGCTCAAGGACTACGGCTCGTGCGACGTGTCCGAAATAGACATCGGCCAGTTCCTGAACGACGTGTTCATGCTCACGCGCTCGTGCAAGGTGACGCTGCCGGCGTCGGTCACCAGCGTGTCGCGCGGCATCGTGACGCTGGAAGGCACGGTGGCGCCGTTCATTCCCAACGAGAACGTGGTCAGCATCATCAACGCCCACATCCAGCGTTCGAAGAACGCCGGCGACGAGCTGAAGACGGCGCTGGAAGACCTGGCGCTCGCGCTGCGCTCTTCGACGAAGGGCACGCTGGACTCGGCGCAGTATTCGGGCGAGGCGCTCAAGATGCTCACGCGCGGCCAGCTCAAGATGAACATGGAGGTGCTGGGCAGCGAGGCGCCGCTTTCGAAGCTGTCGAAGATCATCAACCGCCTGACCATCGGCATCATCATTGCGGGGCTGTTCATTGGCTCCAGCATGCTGTCGCTGTCGTCCATGGAGCCGCGCCTGCTGGGCGTGCCGGTGCTCGCGTTCTTCGGGTACTTGGGCGCCGCCGTCCTGAGCATCTGGGTGGTGCTCGACATCAACCGGCGGCGGTTGTGACGCAACGCAGGGGGCTTGCCGGCAGGAAGCGGCATGGCCCCGCGAGGTGCCGATCCTATTCTGAAGCACCGGCTTCAGGTATGCGTAAATTGGGCTTTCAAGGGCTTGATCGTGCATGGCTCTCCTTTCTTTGTTGTCAAAATGCCAGTTCATAACGCCCGCAACCAATAATTGCGGAAAATTCCAACTAGAATCGGTCGCGCTGGGATTCCCGCAACCGTAGTCTTTTGAGTACGCTATGATGGTGAAAACGAGAAAGGGTCCGGAACATGAACGTAGAGATCGCGCAACGCCTGGCGGCGCGTC
This sequence comes from uncultured Gordonibacter sp., assembly GCA_904420575.1. GTDB lineage: Bacteria > Actinomycetota > Coriobacteriia > Coriobacteriales > Eggerthellaceae > CAJFUR01. Next base: position 3,992 of record CAJFVW010000209.1, on the reverse strand, counting down.
GGAAACAGGCGGGGCTGTCGCAGGAAGCGCTCGCGGAGCGGCTGGGCGTGTCGCGGCAGGCCGTGTCGAAGTGGGAGAGGTCCGAATCGTCCCCCGACACCGACAACCTCATTGCGCTCGCGCAGCTCTATGGCCTGTCGCTGGACGACCTTCTGTACGTGGACGACGAAATAAGGGACGACGTGACGTTCGAGGCGGCCTGCCGCGCCGCCGAACGGCTGGATGCCGCGAAGGCAGGATCGGGCGCGCCCCAGGTGCCGTGCACGTCGGGCACGCTGGGAAACGGTGCGGCTGGCGCTACGGCCGCCGCCGTCGGCGCGGGCACGCCGGGCGTCGCGGGTGCGGTGTGCGGCGCAGGAGTCGGCGCGAGCGCGCCAGATTCCGCGAGCGCGGGCGCAGCGTGCGCTGGGGACGCCGCTGACGGCAACGCAGCGGCGGATTCGGCATTTTCTGCGAAGGGCGCCGCAGACGCCGAGGCCGCACAGTCCAAGGTCAAGATAGGCCTCGGCGGCATCCACGTGCTTGACGGCGACGACTACGTGCATGTGTCATGGCGCGACGGCGTGCACGTGCACGACGGCAAGAAGGGCGACGAGGTGCACGTGGGATGGGACGGCGTGCACGTGAAGGAAGGGCGTGCGGCCACCGGCGATGCGCGTTCCGAACGCAACGCCGAACGCGACGCCCGTCATGCGGAACGCGACGCGCGCCGCGCTGCCGGCAGGCAAGGAGACTGGTTCTCCGCTTCCGACGACGGGTTCGCCGCCGCCGACGACGAAGGCAACGAAGTGCATGTGGACAGCAGCGGCGTGGTCATCAATGGCGAGCATTTCGACAGTTGGCAGGACGCGCATGCCCGCTACGGTTATGGGCACCTGCACGAGGAACGGTGGAACGAGCCGTGCGGCTACACCGTGTGTGGCGAGCGCTTCGACACGCTGGAGCAGGCGCGCGCGAAGTACGGCGACGGTGTGGGCACCACTATTCCCGTGCGCAAGCACTATCTGCGCGCGTTCGAGAAGTCGTGGGCCAAGTTTCCCTATCCGCTGGTCGTGATCCTGGCCTATCTGCTGTTGGGCATCTTCGACGGCGCGTGGGGCATGGGGCTGTTCCTGTTCTTCACCATCCCGCTGTACTACATGTTGGGGCACGCCATCGGCCGCAAACGCCTTGCGCCGTTCCTGTCGGGCGCGTACCCCATCTGCGTGGTGGCATGGTTCTGCTTCATGGCGTTCGTCCTGAACCAGCCGCATCCGGCATGGGTGGCGTTTCTGACCATCCCCCTGGCGGAGTGGCTCGTGTGGTCGCTCTCGCACTGGTGGCGAGGCCGCAAGCGCCACCAGGCGTCGGCGGAAAGCGCGCCCATCGAGGTGGAGGTCGAGGTGGAGAAGCGGTAGCGGCATCGGCCGCCGATGCGCCGGCAAGCTGGCCATCCCGGCAGCCCTGGCGATTCCGCATCCCGCCCGCCCGGCCAACCTCCTGTTTCTGTACGCTGCAAAAGGAAAAGGCTCGGAACCCTTGTCGGTTCCGAGCCTTTCTCGATCAGGTTCGCCTTCTCGCCAACCGTAGAGGGGAGAAAGCCTACGACTCCATCTCCAACGCTTCGCGCTTGCTGCGGGTGCGCTTCTTGTGCTCGCCGAAGGAACGCACGTCGCTGATGCTGGCGGGACGGTTCTTCTGGTGCTGGCCGGCGCCTTTGCTGCCCTGGTGGCTGCTCGGCCGGCTTTCGGCGCGCTTGCCGCGGCCTTCGCCGTAACTCTTGCCGCTGGCGTTCTTGGAACGGCCTTCGTAGCCCGAAGCGTTCGAGCGCTTGCCTGCGTACTTCGAACCTTCGGCGCGCTTGCCCTGATAGCCGGCGTCTTGCTCGCGCTTTCCCTCGTAGCTGCGTGTGGGTGCGCCTTCGAGGGCGCCCTCGCTGCGCTTTCCGGTGCGCGCGTCTGCGCCCTTGCCCGCGTAGCCGCCGCTCTTGGCCTTGCCGGCATAGCCGCCTTCGCGTTTGCCGCCCGTGCGGGATGCGTTCTTGGAGCCGCCGTAGCCGCCCGCGCCCTTGCCGCCGCGATAGCCGCCGGACGACTTTCCTGCGTAGCTGCCCGAGCTTTTGCCCGCGTAGCTGCCGGAGCGCTTGCCCGCGTAGCCGCCGGAACGCTTGCTCTTGCCGGCGCCCTGGCCCTTGCCGCCCTGCTTCAGAATGGAGGGGTCCAGTTCGTAGCTTTCCAGCTCCATGAAGGGGATCTCGCGGTTGATCAGATGCTCCACGTCGCGGAGAAGACGGCGCGTGTCGGGGCTCACGAACGAGATGGCGTAGCCGGCCTCGCCCGCGCGGCCCGTGCGGCCGATGCGGTGCACGTAGTCTTCCGGCATGTCGGGCAGGTCGTAGTTGATCACGTGGTCGACGCCGGTGACGTCGATGCCGCGGGCCAGCACGTCGGTGGCCACCAGGATGTCGGTGCGGCCGCGGCGGAAGTTCTCGAGCGCGCGGCGACGCTGGCCTTGCGACTTGTCGGAGTGGATGGACTCGGCGCTGAAGCCTGCGTCGCACAGCATCTCGGCGCAGTCCTCCGTGCGGTTCTTCGTGCGGGCGAACACGATGACGCGCGTGGAGCCCTTCTCCTTCAGCACGGCCTGCAGCAGGTCGGCCTTGTCGCGTTGGGCGATAGGCATGACGAACTGCTCGACGGTCTTGGCGGTTTCGCCCTTGTGGGCTATCTGCACGATGGCCGGGTCGCGCAGCAGCGAGCCCAGGTTGTTCTTGATGGACTGGTCGATGGTGGCCGAGAACAGAAGCGTCTGGCGGTCTTCCGGCGTCTCGTCCACGATGGTGGTCACGTCGGGCAGAAAGCCCATGTCCAGCATGCGGTCGGCTTCGTCCAGCACGAGCGTGGAGATGCAGCTCAGGTCCACGACGCCGCGCGCCATGAGGTCCTTCAGGCGTCCCGGCGTGGCAATGAGCACGTCGACGCCGCCGCGCAGCTCGCGGATCTGGTTGCTGTAGGGCGTGCCGCCGTACACGGTGCTGACGAAATGGCCAGTCGCGCGGGCGATCTTGATGCACGTGGTGGATATCTGCTGCGCCAGTTCGCGGGTGGGGGTGACCACCAGCACCCGCGGCGCCCGCTTGCCGCGGCCGGCGCGGGGCAGGGTGCTCAGGACGGGCAACAGGAACGCGGCGGTCTTGCCGGTGCCGGTGCTGGCGGCGGCGATGAGGTCGCGCCCTTCGAGGACGATGGGGATGGCCTGCTCCTGGACCGGGGTGGGGCAGGTGTACTCCAGCCGCTCGACGGCCTTGAGGGCGTCGTTGGACAGGTTGAGTTCGGCGAAAGTGCTCATGTGCTTGTTCCTTCTTTCAACGGGGACGCTTCTGCCGCCAAACGAAGGCGCTTCTTGGCTCGGCCAGCGACAAGCGCCGCGCAGTAGCGGTGCCGGCGTGGCCGGTTGGTCGGAAGCGGCGGCTGCAAAAAGCAGCGGTACGCGCACCTGACCGATCGAGGCGCATTGGCTTGTGGCCCGAAGGGCACATGGCCGGTTTTCGTTGTTGCGGATTGGCATCCGTTTCTTGTTCGCACCCGCTCCTGCGGCGTGCATTGCGCTTGACTCGAGCCGCTTATCTCTATCTTGCGGCGACGAGCGCGCACGCCCGTGGGGCGGCGCGTCTGGCTTGGCCAAGTGGTTCGTGCCGAAGCCGTGCGCGAAAAGAAACGAGAAAGAATTTCGTGTGAAGCGGCCTTGTAGTATGCACCAACTGAGCCGCATCTGCACCCCGCGAACGGCAAAAAGCTGCGATTATGTGCGAATCTCCACGAGCAGGAAGCATGCGAGCGGGAAAGATGCTGGCTACGCTCGAATCGAGAAACCAGATGCGCTTTCTTTCCGTTTCGCGTACAATGGCCTGAGATTGTCTTAGGATAATTTTGTGCGCGGGTGCGCGGGTGCGCGGGTGCGCGGGTGCGCGGGTGCGCGGGTGCGCGGGTGCGCGGGTGCGCGGGTGCGCGGGT
>CAJFVW010000208.1 GCA_904420575.1 uncultured Gordonibacter sp. | reverse complement strand
CGACGACGGCCAGACCTACCAGTTCAACCTCATCGACACGCCGGGCCACGTGGACTTCACCTACGAGGTGAGCCGCAGCCTGGCCGCGTGCGAGGGCGCGGTGCTGGTGGTGGACGCCACGCAGGGCGTCGAGGCGCAGACGGTGGCCAACGCCATGATGGCCATGAACGCGAACCTGGAGATCATCCCTCTCATCAACAAGATCGACCTTCCCGCGGCCGAGCCCGACCGCGTGCGCGAGGAGATAGAGGAGGGCCTGGCCATCCCCGCCGACGACGCCGTGCTCGCCTCCGGCAAGACCGGCGCGGGCGTGCACGACCTGCTGGAGGCCGTGGTGTACAACATCCCCGCACCCGAAGGCGACGCCACGGCGCCCCTGCGTGCGCTCATCTTCGACTCGTACTTCGACCCGTACCGCGGCGTGGTGGCGCTCGTGCGCGTGGTGGACGGCGCCATGAAGAAGGGCGATAAGGTGCTCATGATGGCCACGGGCACCGAGGTGCTGGTGGAGGAAGTGGGCGCGCGCCATCCGGCCGAGACGCCGCTGCCGTCGCTCTCGGTGGGCGAGGTGGGCTACCTGGTCACGGGCCTGAAGGACGTGCGCCAGGTGAAGGTGGGCGACACCATCACGGCCGTGCGCGGCGGCGTGGACGAGCCGCTGCCGGGCTACCGCGAGGCCAAGCCCATGGTGTTCACCGGCCTGTTCCCCATCGACGGCGACCAGTACGAGCCTTTGAAGGAAGCGCTCGAGAAGCTCTCGCTCAACGATCCGGCGCTCGCTTGGGAGCCGGAGAAGTCCCACGCGCTCGGCTTCGGCTTCCGCGTGGGCTTTCTGGGGCTTTTGCACATGGAGGTCATCAAGGAGCGTCTCGAGCGCGAGTTCGGGCTGGACCTGTTGGCGACGGCGCCCAGCGTGGAGTACCACGTGTACCGCGCTGGCGGCGAGATGATCAGCCTGCACTCGCCGCAGGAGATGCCCGACCCCGGCGAGATCGAGCGCATTGAGGAGCCCTTCCTCAAGGCGAAGATCCTCATCCCGCCCGACTACGTGGGCGCCGTCATGGAGCTCACCACCGCGCGGCGCGGCACGTTTGTCACCATGAACTACCTGTCGCCCACGACGGTGGAGATGATCTGGGACATCCCACTCTCGGAGCTCATCATGGACTACTTCGACAAGCTGAAGTCCAACACGAAGGGCTACGCGAGCCTGGACTACGAGTTCGACGGGTACAAGCCTTCCCAGCTGGTGAAGCTGGACATCCTTCTGTCGGGCAAGCCCATCGACGCGCTGTCGTTCATCGTGCACAAGGACAAGGCGTACGACCGCGGGCGCATCCTCACGGAGAAGCTGAAGGAGATCATCCCGCGCCAGATGTTCGAGGTGCCCATCCAGGCCGCCATCGGCGGGCGCGTGCTGGCGCGCGAGACGGTGAAAGCGAAGCGCAAGGACGTGCTGGCCAAGTGCTACGGCGGCGACATCAGCCGCAAGCGCAAGCTGCTGGAAAAACAGAAGGCCGGCAAGAAGCGCATGAAGTCCATCGGCAACGTGGAAGTGCCGCAAGAGGCGTTCATGGCGATCCTGAAGGTGGACGACTGAGACAGGCGGCGACGACGGTTTTGAAAACCGCGCTGCAGGCATGAGGCAAGGTTTACGTTATGGCGAAGAAACGACAGGAATACGATTGGTTGGACGATCCGTTCGACGAGAAGAAGGCGGCGAAGGACGCCCAAGGCATGAGCGGCACCGCGAAGACGGCGCTCGGATGCGGGTGCCTGCTCGTGGTGGCGGCCTTCGTGGTGCTGCTGGCGTACGCAGGCTTCAGCATGCTCGACATCCTCGCGGCGTGACGGGAGGACGGGCAGCGTCTCTCAGCGTGGCCATGGCTGCTCGGCGTTCCGCCCCTTGCCGCCCCTTGCCTGCAGCCTCGTCGTTCGGCGGAGAGGGCGAGATCGAAAGGCCGTCGCGCGCCTCGAGCGCCAGAGCGGCTTGGTCAGACGGCTTCAAGAAAGAAGGGAAGGCCATGAAAAGCAATGCGGTCATCGAGAACATCCTGGACAGGCGCTCCGTCCGTGCGTTCACGGAGGAGCCGGTATCGCGCGAGGACCTGGAGGCCGTGGTCACGTGCGGGCAGTGGGCTCCTTCGGCCATGAACCGCCAGGAGTGGTGCTTCGTCGTGGTGGACGATGCGGGGAAGATCGCGCGCCTGGCGGAAACCATGCGCGTCGTCCTGGGCCGCGACGCGTACGACATGTACCGGCCGGCCGCCATCGTGCTGGTGGGGCACGTGAAGGGCGCGTCGTTCGGCCGCGAGGACGACGGCTGCGCCATGCAGGCCATGATGCTGGCCGCGCACAGCCTGGGGCTGGGAAGCGTGTGGATCAACCAGCTGCAGGGCATCTGCGACGAGCCCGCCGTGCGCACCGAGCTGGACGCGCTGGGGCTTCCCGGCGACCACGAGGTCCACGGCATCTGCGCGCTCGGCCACGCCGCCGCCCCCGGCAAGGCCCACGAACGCACGAGCCAGGTGGTGTGGGCAAACTAGTATCTTTTGCCATCCGAGCAGGCGAAGCGCAGCCGACCTCGCATGTCATCCCGAGCGGAGGCGGCGAAGCCGTCGGAGTCGAAGGACCTTTGCAGGCCGAAGGCCCTTCGGCCCGTTCCGCTCGCTCGTGGCGGCGAAAGGCGGCCCTCGCCGCCCACGGACCAGGAAAGGCAGCATGTTCGACTTCTTCCAGCAGCACCGGCTTCTGCTTGCGCCCATGGCGGGCGTGAGCGACGAAGCATTCCGCGCGCTCTGCCGCGAGCAGGGGGCCGACTTGGCCTATACCGAGATGGTGTCGGCGAAGGGGCTTTCGTTCGCGAACGAGAAGACGCGGCGGCTGTTGGCGCTCGCGCCCGGCGAGGACCAGGTGGCGGTGCAGCTGTTCGGCCACGAGCCTGACGTCATGGCGCGCGAGGCCGGCTGGATCGAAGACGAGATGGGAGAGGCGCTCGCGTACCTGGACGTGAACATGGGCTGCCCGGCGCGCAAGATCGTGTCGAAGGGCGACGGCTCGGCGCTCATGAAGGAGCCGGAGCTAGCCGCATCCATCGTCCGCGCGGTCGCCAGCGCGGTGGAACACCCGGTCACGGTGAAGTTCCGGCGCGGCTGGGCACTCGGCGACGAGACGGCGCCGGCGTTCGCGCGGCGCATGGAGGACGCAGGCGCGGCGGCCGTGGCCGTGCATGGGCGCTTCGCCGAGCAGTACTACCAGGGGCGGGCCGACTGGGGCGCCGTCGCGCGCGTGAAGGAGGCCGTGGGCGTGCCCGTCGTCGGCAACGGCGACGTGCGCTGCGGCGCGGACGCAGCGGCCTTGGTGGCCCGTACCGGTTGCGACGCCGTGATGATAGCACGGGGCGCCGAGGGCAGCCCGTGGGTGTTCGCACAGGCGAAGGCCGCGCTTGCAGGCAGGCCCGAGCCGCCTGCCCCCGACATCCGGGAACGCCTGGCCATGGCGCGCCGTCATGCGCGCCTGCTCGCCGCGCGCGAGGGCAAGAACATCGTGCGCATGCGCAAGCACGCCATGTGGTACCTGGCGGGGCTTCCGGGCGCCGCCGCGGCCCGGGGCAGGATCAACGCCTGCGTGTCCGTGGAGGACTTCGAGCAGGTGTTCGATGAGCTGCTCGAGCGTGTGGGATCCTCCGCGGCGGATGCCCGATAATGCCCAGTCGCTCAAACAGCCCTGCTCGCACGAAACGCCCAGTGAGCGTTTCGGCTCGTGCGGAAATCGCTTGGTGGGCACCATCGGGCATCCGCCACCGCGTTTCGGGCGTCCGAATCTCCATCATTTCGTTGAAAGGCGGG
>CAJFVW010000207.1 GCA_904420575.1 uncultured Gordonibacter sp. | reverse complement strand
GGCGCCCACCACCACGGCGTCCACACGGCCCTTCGCCATGAGGCTTGCCGCCATGTCGTCGCAGACGAGCGTGCAGGGGACGCCCGCCGCGGCAAGCTCCCAGGCCGTCAGGCGCGCACCCTGCCCCACCGGGCGCGTCTCGTCGGCGTACACGCGCTCCACCTTGCCCTGCCCGGCGGCCGCGTACACCACGCCCAGCGCCGTGCCGTAGAACACGGTGGCCAGGCTGCCCGCGTTGCAGTGCGTGAGGATGCGCGCGCGGCCGGGCAGAAGCGCCGCGCCGTGCGAGCCGATGGCGCGGTTGGCGGCCTCGTCTTCCGCCTCCATGCGCTTGACGAGGTCGTAGAGCGCGTCGGCGACCTGCCAGGGACGCATGCCCTCGGCCACGAGCGCACGCGCGTGGCCCGCCGCCCGGCGCACGCTCCAGGCCAGGTTGACCGCCGTCGGGCGGGCGGAAACAACCTGCTCGGCCACCGAGGCGAGCCCTTCCAGGAAGTGGCCGGCCTCTTCCGCGCAGCCCTGCGCGCACGCGCGCGGCGCGCCGACGCCACCCGCCCACAGCGCCACCGCGGCTGCCCCCGCCACGCCGATGGCCGGCGCCCCGCGCACGGCAAGCGTCTTCACCGCATCCACCACGCACCGCCAGTCCCCCGTGCGCACGAAGGCCAACTCGCCGGGAAGCCTGCGCTGGTCCACGTAGGCCAATTCGGCGGCGCCGTCGCCGGCACGCACCAGCTCGATGGTGCGCGGCAGGTTTTCAAGGCGAAGCAGGTGATCCATGAGACGCATCCTTTCTTTTGGCGTCGTCATTGTATCCCGCCGCACCGAGGAACGCAGCCCAAAGAACGCGTTTTCTGCACCAGGCGCATATCCGGCCGATTGCTTTCCGTGTCGGCGCACGAAGGGTCCGGATCTTTCCGTGTTGGGCACGCCGAGAGTTTTCCCGCTGCCTACCTCTTCCGGACACGATGCGCCATCGGCTCGCAGCAGGCAGGTAATGACCCGCCCACCGGTGCCTTACGGTTCGATGGACGGGCCTGCGGGTCGGGTATGGTGGAGGATGGCGCGCCCGACGCGCGACCTTCCGCACCGAAAGGACCACCATGGAAGACCCCATTCCCCAACATGCGAGCCGGCCAAACGCGGACGAGAGCGCGACTGCATGCGACGCCGCTTCCTCGCCTGCATCCGCAAGCGGGCCTTCCGTCTCTCCTTGCTGGCACGCCCTGAGCGCGGACGAGGTGCTGGCGGCCCTGGGCTCCTCGCCCGACGGCCTCACGGACGCGCAGGCGGCCGCGCGGCTGGACGAGCACGGCCCCAACGAGCTTTCCTCCAAGCCGCCCAAGACGCTTGCCGCCATGGTGCGCGAGCAATTGGGCGACCCCATGGTGCTCATCCTGCTGGTGGCGGCCGCGCTTTCGGCGCTGCTGCAGGAATGGGCCGAGGCCGGCATCATCTTCGTCATCGTGGTGGTGAACGCCGTCATCGGCATCGTGCAGGAGCGCAAGGCGCAGTCCTCGCTGGAGGCCCTGCGGCAGATGAGCGCGCCGGTCGCCCACGTGCTGCGCGGCGGCGTCGAGGAACTGGTGCCCGCGCGCGATCTGGTGCCCGGCGACGTGGTGATGCTCGCCGACGGCAGCATGGTGCCCGCCGACCTGCGGCTTCTGGACACCGCCAGCCTGCGCGTGCAGGAGGCCTCGCTCACCGGCGAGTCCGTGCCGGCCGAAAAGGACGCCCAGGCCCGCGTGGCCCCCGGCGCGCCCCTGGGCGACCGCGCCACCATGGCCTTCGCCACGGCCATCGTGACGGGCGGGCGCGGCGTGGGCGTGGTGGTGGCCACGGGCATGGGGACCGAGGTGGGCCGCATCGCGGGGCTGCTGGAAGGCGACGAGGAGCTGGACACCCCCTTGAAGCGCAAGCTGGCGGCGTTCGGCAAGGTGCTCACCGTGGTGGGCGTGGCCGCGGCGCTGGCCGTCATAGCGCTCGGGCTGTTCTACGGGCGGGAGTTCGTCCCCTTGCTGCTTCTGGCCATATCGCTGGCCATCTCCGTCATCCCCGAAAGCCTGCCCGCCACGGCCACCATCGTCATGGCGCTGGGCGTGCAGCGCATGGCGCGCCACCAGGCGCTCGTGCGCCGCCTGCCCGCCGTGGAGACCCTGGGAGGCGCCACCGTCGTCTGCACGGACAAGACGGGCACGCTCACCGAGAACCGCATGAGCGTCGTGCGCGTCGCCTTCGTCCCCGACCTGGCGCGGGGGAAGGCCGAATCGCCGGCGGCGGCCCTGCGGAACCACCCCACGCTCTTCGGCGACCTGGCCTTCGTGGCCGCCCTCTGCAACGATGCCAGCTTCGCGGAGGAAGAAGGCGAAGGCAAAGCCAGCGGCGGCGAGGGTGCGGGAGGCACAAGAGCGGGCGGCGGCGCGGGCGCAGGAGGCGCGCCGGGAAGCATGGCGGCGCCCGGCGTGCCCGGAGACGCGGCGGCGCCTGGCTCGCCTGCAGGCGCCCCCGCCGCCGCACCGGCCGTCATCGGCGATCCGACCGAGGGCGCGCTCGTCGTGATGGCGCGCGACATCGGCATCGACCCCACGGCCCTGCGGACGGCCTACCCGCGCCTGGCCGAGCGCCCCTTCGATTCCGACCGCAAGCGCATGGCCACGGTGCACGAGCGCGACGGCGAGGTGGTGGCGGCCGTCAAGGGCTCGCTCGACGGGCTGCTCCCCCGCTGCGCCTTCGTCATGGACGAGGGCGGCCCGCGGCCCATCGAAGACCAGGACCGCGCCCAGGCGCTCGCCGTGGCCGAAGGGCTCTCCGACGAGGCGCTGCGCGTGCTCGCCTTCGCCACCCGGGCCCTGCCCCACGTGCCGGACGAGGCCGAGGATATCGAGCGCGACCTGGTGTTCGTCGGCATGGTGGGCATGATGGACCCGCCGCGCCCCGACGTACGCGAGGCGGTGGACACGTGCCGCACGGCCGGCGTGCGCACCGTCATGATCACGGGCGACCACGCCGCCACGGCGCGCGCCATCGGCGAGGACCTGGACATCTACCGCCCCGGCGACCTGGTGGTCACGGGCTCGGAGCTGGAAGGGATGGACGACGCGGCCCTGGACGCCGCCATAAGCCGCGCCAGCGTGTTCGCGCGCGTGTCGCCCTTCCACAAGCTGCGCATCGTTCGCGCCCTCAAGCACGACGGGCAGATAGTGGCCATGACGGGCGACGGCGTGAACGACGCCCCCGCCCTCAAGGCCGCCGACATCGGCGTGGCCATGGGCATCACGGGCACCGACGTGGCGAAGGACGCCGCCGACATGATCCTTTTGGACGACCGCTTCACCACCATCGTCAACGCGGTGCGCGAAGGGCGGAGGGTGTTCCGCAACATCCAGAAGGTGGTGCAGTTCCTGGTGGCCGACAACGTGGCGCAGATCGTCGTGCTCCTGGTTGCCGTGGCGCTGAACTGGGACGCGCCGCTCACGGCCGTCATGATACTCTGGGTGAACCTGGCCACGGCCACGCTTCCCGCGCTGGCCTTGGGCGTGGAGCCCGCCAGCCGCCACGTCATGGAGCATCCGCCCGTGCGCGCCGGCACGCTGCTGGAACCGCACCTGGCGCGCCGCGTCGTGTTCCAAGGCTTGTTCGTGGCCGCGTTCGCGCTGGTGGCCTACGTGTGGGGACGCGACGCGGGCTCGGAGGCGGTCGGCCGCACGATGGCCTTCGCCGTGGTGGCGTTCTCGCAGATCCTGCGCGCCGTGAACCAGCGCTCCACCACCGACCCCGTGTGGAACCGCGAAGGCGGGCGCAACCCCTGGCTCGTGGCCGCCGTGGCCGCTTCCGCGGCGCTCATGCTTCTGGTGCTTCTGGTGCCGCCCGTGCTGGACGCGTTCGGCGGCGCGCCCATGGACGCCGCCCAGTGGGGCGTCGTGCTGGGGCTGGCCGCGCTCTCGCTCGTGCAGACCGAAACCGCCAAGGCCATCGGCCGCTGGCGGGAACGGGCGGCCGCCTAGCGCAGGCGAACGTCGAAGCGACCGCCAGGCACGTCCGCGGCGGACGCCTGGCCCTGCAAGGCATCGTGCCAGCACAGCACCGGGGAAGCGGAGACGCCGAACGGCCCTAGCGCGCGGCGGCCCTCTCGGCCTCCGCGCGGCGGGCCGACTGCAGCATGGTGGCCATGGGGAACGACCCTCCGTAGCGCACGGCGGTTATCTCGGACATGATGGCGAGCGCGATCTCGGCCGGCTCGCGGCCCTTCAGGTCCAGCCCGATGGGGCCGAACACGCGCGCGATGGCGTCGTCGCCGTAGCCTTCGCACACGAGCTGGCGGTAACGCGAAAGCTGCGTGGTGTGCCGCCCGAGCGAGCCGATGTAGAACGCAGGCGAGTCGAGCGCGGCGGCCAGCGCGGGCACGTCGATCTTCGGATCGTGCGTAAGCGCGCAGAGCGCGGTGGACTCGTCGAGCGCGATGCCCTTGAACGCCTCCTGCGGCCAGGCATGCACCAGCTGGTCCACGAACGGGAAGCGCTCGCCGGTGGCGAAGGCGCCCCGCGGGTCGATGACCACCGTATGGTAGCCCAGCATCTTGGCCATGCGCGTCAGGTGGATGGACACGTGCACGCCGCCGACGCACACCAGCTTGGGCAGCGGGTTCGTGCGGCAGAAGAAGAAGTCGCCGGCGGCATGGCGCACATGGCCCGCGACCTCCGTCGCCGGCACAGCCAGCACCTGTGCCGCCACCTCGGCCAGCGTCCCGGAGGAAAGCGCCTCCTCGGCCTCGCGGGGGGCGAGCAGCCGCCAGCCGTCCTGCCCCGGCACCGGATGCGGACGCAGCCCCGCGCGCCCCATGGCGGCCGGCGACGCGGCCGACACCAGAAGAAGGCACGTCCCCGGCGCGGCCTGCCGCGCGCGTGCCGAGGCGTCCCGCCCGTCGGCCGCATCCGTCCCGCGCCCGTCGGCCGCGGCTCCCGCCGCCTCCATCAGGCAGACCCGGACGTACGCGCGGTCGGCGTCCAGCTCGCCGCATTCCACTTCGAACAGCGTCCGGTCCAGGGCGCCCACCAGCACTTCGACGTTGCCGCCGCAGGAAAGCCCCACTTCCTGGGCGCGCGCCGTAGAGGCATGGAACTTCTCCAGGCGGGCAGGCATCCCGTCCAGGCAGTCGAGCGCCGTCTGCACGACGCTCCCTTCGATGCACCCCCCGGACACCGACCCGGCGATGCCCCCGTCCTCGCTGACCGCCATGACCGACCCGCACGCACGCGGCGACGATCCCCAGGTCTTCACGACCTGGGCAAGCGCCACGGCCTTGCCCGCAGAGAACCACCGCTGCACGTCGTTTCGAACGTCACGCATGTCGCTCACGCCTTTCTGCCCCGCATCGCCCTCGACGCCCCTGCCCGCCGGCACGGCGCCGCGCACTCTTCCCTCAAGGTCGTCCGAACCACCCGCCGGGAAAAGGAGGCGGGGCGGGTGGCTCGGACGGCCCTCCCGGGCGGTAGCGCACGCAAGGCGCCCTGCCCGGGAACGGACCGCGGACCCGAAGGCCTCCCGGCCGGTAAAGCCCGGAAGCCAACGAACCGCCGGGATGCCTGGCCTCCAGGCGGCCGCGCGGCGCATGCCGCCACGGCCGCACGGCCAGGCTCCCGGCAAGACCCGCCTACGCGGCAGGCTGGTGGCACGTGGCGCAGTCCTCGCTGGCCAGGTTCGACTTCAGATGGCTGGGAGGCTGCTGCGCCCCTGCGCCGCCGGGCTTGTGGCAGCTCAGGCAGTCGGCGCCGTTGTCGCCATGCCCTTGTGCCGGAGGCTGGCCGTTGATGCCGTAAGCCGCGACGTAATCGCCTTCGGACCCGTTCACGATGCCCTCGAGCGGCTCCAGGTTCTGCGACGTCACGGCGCCCACCGCGCCGCCGGCGATGCGCTCCTGCTGCAGTTCCTCTTCCTCGGATCCTTCAATGGCCTTGCCGCTCACGTGCTCGGCCTCCACCGCCGGGTCGTAGGGCGTGTACTCGCCCTTGGCGGCCGTGTCGTTGCTTGCAGGCGCGTCGCCGCTGCCTGTCTCCGAGGCCGTCTGCGGCGCGCAGCCGCCGAGCGCCGCCACCAGGGCCAGCGCCGCGGCGAGCGCCGCGGCCCGCAGGAGCCTTGTTTCTTTCTTCCGTGTCATCGTTCCTCCGTTTCCTGAGGGGGTTCGGTTTCTTCATCCAGTTCGTGGGCGATGTTCTCCAGCACGCTTTCGTCGAACCCGGCCACGCGCCGCACCACGGGCGCCACCGTCGGGTCGCCCAGCATGCCTTCGGGGAAGTCCCCCTCGCCGTCGAACGTGACCACCTGCACCGGCCGGCGCGAACGCACGGCGTTGATGCGCTCCACGAACGTGCCCACGTACGCCGGGGTGGACAGGTCGCGCGGGGCCAGCACCTCGCAGAACAGGTCGCTCGGCAGCTGCAGAAGGTGGTCGCGGTCGCAGATGAGCCCCACGTCGTCCACGCTTTCCAGCCGGTAGAGCAGAAGCACGCGGTGCCCCATGAGCTCGGCCGTGTTGCCGCCGGCGGAATTGTCGCGCCGCCGGACGATCCGCAGGCCGTAGTAGTCCAGCTCGCGGGCCGCCTCGCTCTTCATGGCGAACACCCGGCCGTCGGCGGTTTGGAACACCGCTTCCGGCATGCGGCGCTCGGGCGAGGTGATCTGGCTTCCCACCTGCACCTCGTCGGTTTCGGCGGCGAACACCTCCACCGTGTCGGGAGAGCGCACGTCCCAGAACCGCACGGGACGGAGCGCCGCCACGATGCCGTAGTACGCCCACGCCTCGTAGGCGCTGCGCGCAAGCGAGTCGCAGAACGGCGGGAGCGTGAGCGCCGCCTGCCCTTCCACGTCCTCGGCAGGGCGGCCGTTCTGCAGGCCGTCCAGCACGAGCGAGAACGCAGGCTTCGCGAGCGCCGCCAGCGGGTCGGCAAGAAGGTGCTCGAGCGTCGGCGCCAGGTTGAACGCCGAAAGCCCGGCCGCCTCCACGAGCCGCCGCCGCACGTCGGCGCAGCGGCGCGCCAGCTTCTCCACCTGGGCCGCCCGCTCGCCCAGCACCTGGGTGGCCAGTGCGGCCTGCGCCCCTTCCACCAGGCGATAGAACTCCGGACGCGCGTCGGCCGGCACGCTCAGGCTCGAAGGCGTCGCCTTGATGCGGCCGTCGGCCTGCACGAAGGCGCACAGCGCCCCGTACTCTTCCGGCCAAGACGCCTGCCCGTGGGTTTCCATGGTCATCGCCACCTTGCGTCTCAACCGGCCAGGTCCATGAGCGTGCGCTTCACCAGCGTGCGCGCGATCTCCACCTTGTAGGCGTTCTTGGGAAGGGGCGTGCAGGACGCCACGGCCGCGTCCCCTGCCTGCGCGGCGGACGCCTCCGTCACGCCGCCCGCGACGGCGGCCTCGGCTTCGGCCGAGCGCACGGGAGCGGGGTACACGCCGCCCAGCGCCACGCGCACCTGCCCGTCGGATCCCTGCGCCGCCGCGCAGTTCACCAGCGGGAAGTCGATGGACTTGCGCAGCGCGAACTTCTGGAACGCGCTCTTTTCGGCTTTGGGCACCTTGAACTCGGTCACCACTTCCCCGTCTTCCAGGACGTTGGAGCGCACGCCGTTGGCCTTGAAGAACTCCTCGGCCGGCACCTCGCGCTTCGTGGTGACCACGGTGGCGCCCAGCGCCACCAGCGCGGGCGCGGTGTCGTGGGAGCTCACGGCATAGCATCCGTCCTGGTCGCCGAAGATGGAATGGTAGCGGTTGTCGCCGATGCGCGCCGGGCAGAAGTCGCCGCCCTTGCGCAGGCAGTGGAAGCGGTCGTCGGGCACGCGGAAGTACCAGCAGCGGTGCATCTGGCACACGTTGCCGCCGATGGTGCCTCGATGGCGGATGGTGGGCGACGCGGCGCGGGCGCAGGCCTCGGCCAAGGCCGCGCAGTTCGCCTGCACCGTCTCGCTCTCGGCCACGGCGGCCAAGGTGGCCAGAGCGCCGATGCGCACGGCGTCGCCGTCTTCCACGATGCCGTCCATGTCCGGGATGGTCTTCAGGTCGATGACCGTTTCCGGATACGTCGGCAGGCTCTCGTCCTTCAGCGTGCCCAGAAGGTCGGTGCCGCCCGCAATGAACGCGGCCGTTCCGGCTTCGGCGTTCTTCGCCGCCTCTTTCGCCGAGGCGGCCTGCATGTGCTTGAAGTGTTTCATGTCTTCTTCCTCCTACTGCGCGATCTTGCCAAGCACCGCGAGCACCTTGTCGGGCGTGTACGGAATCATTTCGATGAAGTCGCCGCCCGTCGCGTTCTGGATGGCCTGGCCCACCAGACCCGGGTTCGCATGGGCGTGCGCCACGCCCGTCGACCCGTAGGCCCCGCCGCCGCAACGCGTCTCGACGGGAACGGGCTCGAACTTCGGCTGGTCCAGCGCCGTGGGCACCTTGTAGTCGTACAGGTTGCCGTTCAGCAGCACGCCCGTACCCTCGTCCCAAATGAGCTCTTCGCGCAGGGCGCGCCCTGAGTTCATGGTGAGCGCGTTCTCTATCTGGCCCATCGCCGATGACGGGCGGATGACCTTGCCGAAGTCGTGGGCGACCACGTAGTCCAGAATCTCCACCAAGCCGGTTTCGGGATCCACGGCCACTTCGCACATGTCCACGTTCATGGTGCGGATGACGTCGGTCTGGAACGGCACCTTCGGCTTGCCGCAGTAGCCAACGGCCAGCTGGCCCATGCCCTGGGTGGGCATCTGCTTGGTGGGGTCGGCCTTCAGCGTGATCATGGAGTCCACCAGGTCCACCTCGTCGGCCGTCACGCCCATGGCGGCCGCTCCCGTGGCCAGCATCTGCTGCTTCAGCAGGATGGCCGCCTCCTTGGCCGCCCACGTGCAGGTGGCCGCGCGGTCGGCCGCGTCGCCCTGCTGCCAGTTGTTGTAGTTGGGCGCATAGTACACGATGACGTCTTCCAGCTTCATGCCCAGCTCTTCTGCGATGACCAGCTGCACGGCGTCCGGCCAGTACGTGCCGATGAGCGCCTCGGCGTACGGCATGTACACCTTGCCGTCCACGCCCATGCGCAGGTTGATGTTGTACGAGATCATGCCCCAGGTCTGCGACGCGGCGTAGCGGCACGAAACGCCGTGCAGGCGCCCGTCCTCAAGCGTGCGCTGGCCGGCCAGGTGCCACTTCTCGTCCCAGCCGAAGGCCTCCTTGGCGGCAGCCATGCAGGCGGAAAGCGAGGGCTCGGTCACCTTGATGTTCTTCATGATGACGTCGGTCACGTCCATGCCCAGCGTGTCGGCCATCTTGGCGAACACCAGGTTCACCGGCTCGTACAGCGGCTGGCCCGGGTCGGCCGTGGTGCAGGCGCCGTTGGTGACGTAGTAGGACATTTCCGAGTACACGTTGGGGCACACGGTCTGCTTGAAGCCCTGCGCGTTCGGCGGCAGCACCAAGTGCCCGTGCGTCTTGTCGCCGTAGCCGCCGCGGGCGCCCGTCTGATGGACGTTGTTGGACTGCACGGCCACCAACGTGCCGTCGTCGGTGTATCCGGCGCGCACGGTCAGGTACGTCTGCGGCACCGCGGCATCGAACGCCTCGCGCCGGCTCTGCACGTAGCGCACGGGCGCGCCGCCCAGGCGTTTGGAGAGCACGGGCGCGAACTGGGCGCCGCGCTTCTCCACGAAGTCGCAGTAGCGGGCGGCCATGTAGGGCGAAAGCGCTCGGTACTTGTCGGCGTGCGAGCCCGCGCCGTAGTAGGCCGACACGATAGGCCCGTTGCCGGGGAAGTGCGCATGGTTCGTCACGTAGCACATCTTCTCGCCGTCGGGGTTGCCCCACGGGTCGTTCGCCCAGTAGGAGAAGTACGCTGGCGGCATGGGGCGGAACTGGCTCCACATGGGACGCCCGTAGTTCACCACGTCGATGTGGTCGGCCTCCTTGAAACCGTCCTCCGCGCACCCGAGCTCCCATTCCACGGCCGCGCCGAACGTGTTGCCGGTCATGTTGGAATCGGGGTTCATTTCCGGACGCAGGATGGGCGCGCCGGGCTTGGCGGCCTCGCGCGGGTCCAGGATGAAGGGCAGCACTTCCCAGTCGACCTTGATGGCGGCGAGCGCCTTCTTGCACACTTCCTCGTTCACGGCCACCACCACGGCGCCCACCTCGTCGCCCTCGAACTCGGCCTCGTCGCCCAGAAGCGGGCTCGCGCCCAGCTGGTAGTACGCAGGGCGGTAGCGAGGCATGGAGGCCAGCTCCTCGTCCTCGTAGGTGAGCACCAGCTTCACGCCTTCCATCTTCTCGGCTTCGGAGATGTCGAGGCTCTTGACCTTGGCATGGCCGTACGGGCAGCGCAGCGCCATGGCCGTGAGCGTGCCGTCCATCCAAAGGTCGGTGGGGTACTTGGCCGCGCCCGACACCATGTCCCACGACTGGCGGCCCGGGTGGTCCCACGTGCCGACGTACTTGAAGTCCTCGCGGTCCTGGTTGGTGCCCTCCGGCACCCATACGCTCGTCTCGCCCATCAGTTGCCTCCTTTGATCGCGGCGGCGGCTTCCTGGATGGCCTTCACGTGGCGGGAATACGTGCCGCACCGGCAGATGTTGCCCGCAAGCTCGGCGCGGATCTGTTCCTCGGTGGGCTCGCCGTACTTCTCGATGATGTACTTCGCGACGGTGAACTGGCCTGGCGTGCAGTAGCCGCACTGCGCGGCGTCATGCTTGGCGTAGGCTTCCACCAGCGGGCGCCACGTCTCGTCGGCCGCGATGCCTTCCGACGTCTCTATCTGCTTGCCCTGGCATTCCACCACCAGCGTCGAGCAGGACAGGGCCGGCACGCCGTCGATGAGCACCGTGCACGACCCGCAGGCGCCCCGGTCGCACATCTGCTTGGCACCGCCGGTCAGGCCCACGGCCATGAGCAACGTCTCGCGCAGCGTCCAGTGGGGCTCCACCTGCACCTTGACCTCGGAGCCGTTGATGGAGAGCGTGGCGCACTCGGGCACGGCTGCGTCCGGGTGCTGTTCTCCGAAGTGCTTGACCAGCGCATCGTAGTCGGTCGTCTTCTGACCGCACAGCGGGCAGGTGTACACGAAGTCCGTCACCGTGATGGCCTCCGCGTGCGCCTCGGCAGGCGCGCCGAGGATCGATCCTATCCCCAGGCCTGCGGCGCCGGCTGCGAACCCGGCAATGCCGCCCACCTTGAGAAAGTCACGGCGCGATACGTCTTGAACCATGCGTTTCTCCTCCTCTTTCCGTTTTGTTCGCGAAATGCGCGCTTTCGGGCATGCGCCCGGAAACGCAGGAACGTGGCGCCTTCGGCGCGCCACGTCTTGGAGCGGCCCGTATGCGGGCCTGCAAGCACAACCCTCCCCTCAAAGCGTCGTCTTTGCCTTGCAAGAAGACGATACCGGCTGCAGGGGTGCGGGGGTATTACCCGTTGGGATGACGCAGGGGGTAGTTTTCACGTGGGAGGCCCGCGGAACGCGTCGCGGTTGCTCAGACCTCGGAACAGGCGCGTCACGTCCAGATGGAAGCGCGGACGGCAAAGAGGGCGGAAGGGCCGCGCAGGTTTCAGATGACGCCCTCGTCGCGCAGCAGGGCGACGGCCTGCATCTTGGAATGCACGCCCAGCTTGGCGTAGACGTTGGCCAGATGCTTCTTCACCGTGTCGCGCGAGACGAACAGCCGCTCCGCCGTTTCGGCGGCGGTGGCCCCGGAGGCGATGCAGCGCATGACGTCCACCTCGCGCTCGGTCAGGCGCGACGCGTCGGAGACGCCCGCGTCCGCCTGCAAGAGGCCGCCCAGGTAGTCGGCCAGGCCTGCGTCTGCGAGCTTGGGTGCCAGACGAAGGAACGCAGGCCGCAGATACAGCGCGTTTTCCGCCAGCGCCTCCCCCAGGCCGTGTTCGCGGGCAAGGCGGGCCGCCTCTTCCAGGTAGGCGTCCGCCCGGGCGTAGCGTGCGGCCTTTTCGGAAAACGCGGCCGCCACCACCAGGCCGTGCACGCGCGCCGAACGCTCCCCTTCGTCGATGGCGTCCACGTAGGCGCACACGGCCTCGTATTGGGAAGGGTCCAGGAAGTAGGCCGCCATGGCGTCGAACAGGGCCGTCTGCGCCTGGGCCGGCATCTGCGCGCACCGCTCGAGCGCCTTGGTGCGGAACGCCGTGCAATACGCCTGGGCGAAGGCCAAAGGCGGGTATGCCAGAAGCGCGCCGGCCTCGTTCAGCGACAGTGCGCGGAAGAACGTCTGTTCCGCATCGCCCGTGCCCAAGCGCCAGAGCGCCTTGGCCTTGAGCGCCATCGCCTGCGCGGCGTAGCACGGCACGGCGCCTTCGGCCGACATGGCGGACACCGTGTCGTGCACTTCGAGCGCCTGCTTGCAGTCGCCACGCTCGTAGGCGCAGGCCATGGTGGTCAGGTAGGCGTAGGTGAGCATGGGCTTGAACCGCCGCTCGTGTTCCGGATACAGGTCGAAGGCCAGGCCGGCATAGTAGGACGCCTCTTGCAGGTATCCCAGGTTGGCGCAGATGAGCGCCAGGTTGCAGTACGCCGAGCACGACAGGTTGGAATTGCCGTATTCGCACTGCGTCTCCACGGCGCGTTCGAAGGACGCCTTGGCCTTGAGCGGCTCGTCGCTGAACGAGGCCGCCTTCACCTGCAGCATCATGCCGCGCAGGTACAGCTCCTTTTCCGGCAGGTACTGCAGGGCCTTTCCCGCATAGGCGCGCATGTCCTTGCGGTCGTCCCTGAACGAGGCCAGGTAGGCCTTCTGCACCAGGCACATCGCGAACAGGAAGTCCTCGTCGGCATGCAAATGCCCGATGGCGTTCTTCAGGCACGCCTCTGCCTTCTGGAAGTCGCCCCGCAGGGCGTAGGGCATGCTGAGCACCGCGCACAGAAGAGGGCTTTTCATGAGCTCCCCGTCGGGCAAAAACGACGCCCAGCGGGTGAGCACGTGGTGGCTGTCGCCCATGTACAGCGCCAGCCAGTTGTCGATGAGGGTCTGGCGCACCCGCTCGTAGTCCTTGAGCTCGGCCGAGGTCTTCACGGCATCGTCGTAGAAGCCGTTCTCTTCCAGCCAGTCGCGCGCCGCGCGGCTCATGGCCTGGACCTCCGCCGGGTCCTGGCGGGACAGCCGCTGGTGCAGCAGGTCGGCCAGCAGACGGTGGTAGCGGTACCAGTCCTCGCCGCCCTTGCGCTCGAAGCGCTCGATGAACAGGTCGTTCTCTATCAGGAAGTCCACCTGCGCCACCACTTCCGCGCGCGGGAGCCCCGTGATGCGCTCGGCCAGAGGCAGGCAGAAGGAATTGACCACCGACGTGCTGGTCAGGAAACGCCGCCGTTCCGGCTCCAGAACCGAGAACACCTCTTCGAACAGGTAGTCGTTGATGCTGCCCTGTGCGCGTTCGACGGCTTCGCGCACCTGGCTCTTCGATCCGTCGCCGCACAGAAGCGCCACCAGCTTGCCGCCGGTCACCCACCCCTGCGTCGTTTCCTGTATGGCCTCCGCTTCGTCCTTCGCAAGCCGTATGCCCAGCTCCGCGAACAGCGCGCACGTCTCTTCCAAGGAAAAGCGCAGATGGGCCTCGGTCACCTCCACCAGCTGGCCCGCCACCTTCATCTTGGCGGTGGGAAGGTGCAGCGGCTGGCGCGACGTGACGACGAAGTGCGCGTTGGTGGGCAGATGCTTCACCAGGTAACGCATGCTTTCGCAGATGTCCTCGCTGGAGCGCACCTCGTGGAAGTCCTCAAGCACGCACACGAAGTCGCGCCCGTATTCGGCGATCTGGAGAATGAGGTCGTCGAGCACGGGACGCACGTCCTGGAAGCCGCCGGCCATCCGGGCCTCGTCAAGCGCCAGGCAGATGCGCTTGTCGGCAACGCGCAGGGCGGCCGCCAGATAGAGACAGTAGCGCTCGAGCGCGGCGTCTTCGGCGTCGATGCGGTACCAAGCCACCGGCACGTTGTCGAGCGTGGTGGCCCAGGACACGACCGAGGTGGTCTTGCCGAATCCGGCCGACGTCACCACGGTGGTCAACGGGCAGGCCAAGGCATGCGAAAGCCGCTCGCTCACCAGGGGGCGCGCAAGCACGTTCGAAGGCGGCGACGGCATGGTCACCTTCGACGGCAGGAGAACGAACCGCCCCGACTCCCCTTCGTTGCTTTCCTCGCGCACGTCCCTTTCCTCCCCTTCTCCCCCGAAGGCCCCGCCACGCACGCTTGCGGTCGGACGGTCCTATTGTAGCAAAGCCAGGGCCCGCTTGAGCACGGTGAGCGGAAGTTCGACGCACCCCCTGCGCGTGCGCCCCACCTGAAGCCCGCCCCAGAGGGCCAGCACGTCGTCCACGGTCAGGCGCTCCGCGTCTTCCACGCGCATGCCCGTCACGTGTTCCATGACCAGGTCCGCCGTGGCGGCGCACAGCGAGCACGCATAGCCGTCGAACGCGGCGCGCGCCACCATGGGCGCGCCGTCGGCCTCGCCCCGCACGACGCGCACCTCCAGCGCGTCGCCGCAGAAGGGGTTGTCGCCCGTCGCGGCGACGTCGCCAGGGCCGGAAAAGCCCTTGAAGCGCGGGTTGCGGTGCCGCTCCATGACGGCTTCGTCGTCCAGGTTCATGGCTGCGTCCTTTCTTGCCGCGCCATGGCTCGCGTCCCCGTGCGCTTCCCGCCGCCAGCCGCATCGGCCATGAGCGCCACGGCCGCCACCAGGGCGTCCACGTCCTCTTCGCAGGAGTAGCCGGCGAAGCTGGCGCGCACGCTGGCGGCCGCGCCCAACGCGCGGTGCAGCGGCTGCGCGCAGTGGTGCCCCGCGCGCGCGGCCACGCCCTCGGCGTCCAGGAGGCGGCCGACGTCGTGGGGATGCACCCCGTCCACCACGAAGCTCGCGAGCGACTCGCACGGCAGGGAGGCGTCCCCCAGCACCGTGACGCCCGGAACGTCGCGCAGCTCCTGTGCCGCACGGGTCGCGAGCGCGCGCGTATGGGCGGCTATGCGGTCGAGGCCGGCCTCGCCCAGCAGGGCAAGCGCCTCCCGCCAGGCGACGGCTGCGGCGATGGCGGGCGTGCCCGCCTCGTACGCGGCCGGGCCGGGCGCCGGCACGAAGCCTTCGCGGTCCACCCGCTCCACCATGCCGCCGCCGCCCACGACGGGCTCCATCCGCGCGAACGCGCACTCAGAGCACAGAAGCGCGCCGATGCCCGTGAGCCCCATCATCTTGTGCGCCGAGAGCGCGTAGAAGTCCACCCGCGCCTCGTCGAACGCGAACGGCTCGTGCCCGGCCGCCTGCGCGCCGTCGAGCACGATGCACGCGCCCACCCCCCGCGCGTCGTCCATGATGCGCGCCAGCGCGGGCTGGCGGAACCCCAGCACGTTCGACTGGTGCGCGAGCGCGACCAGCTTGGGGCCCCGCTCGGCCACGGCGCACCAGGCGGCGTAGTCCAGGCGGCCTTGGCCGTCCACCGGGATCCACGCGACCTCGACGCCGCGCCGCCGCGCCAGCTGGTGCCAGCACACGACGTTGGCATGGTGGTTGTCTTCCGCCACCGCCACCACGTCTCCCGGCGCAAGCGCATGTTCGGCCCAGCCGAACGCCGCCAGGTGCATCGATTCGGTGGCGCCGTGGGTGAGCACCACGCGCCCGGCGTCCTGCACGCCGAAGAAGCGCGCCACGTCCTCGCGGGCGCACTCGTAGGCGTCGGTGGCCTCCTCGGCGAGCGCGTGCGCGCCGCGGTGGATGTTGGCGCAGCTGGTGGCATAGAAACGTTCGACGGCGCGCACCACGCGCTCGGGCACGAGCGCGGTGGCGGCGCTGTCCAGGTAGACGAGCGGGCGGCCCTCCCCCTTCCCGATGCGGCGTTCCAGGATGGGGAACCCGGCGCGGTCGATGGGCGGCAGGCTAGGCATGGCACGCCTCCTTGGTTTCCGGACAGGCGGCCGCCTGACAGCCGGCACGTTTCTGGGCTTGGAGCAAGCCGCGGCCCTCCCACGCACTGGTGGCCTCCCTGGCCGCCAGGCGTTCGAGGCGGGCGAAGTCGGCGGGCGTGTCGGCGTCTTCGAACAGGAGCGCGTCTGCGAAGGGCACGCGCGCGACCTGAAGCCCCGGACTCCCGCGCAGGACCGCCCGCGCGCCTTCGTCGCCGTCCAGCGCCATGAGCGCATCGTAGCAGCAGGCGTCGAAGAGGCACGGGTTGCCGCAGCGCTCGCCAACGCAGGACAGATAGGCGGCTGGAAGCGCGGGCGCGCCAGGCAGGGCGCCTTCGCCGGTTGCCGGGCCGCCGACGCCTGCGTGGTCGGCGGCGTAGGCGCGCACGAGCGCCTGCAGGTGCGCGGCCGAAAGGAACGGCTGGTCGGCCACCATGAGCAGCAGCGCGTCGAAGCCGTGAGCGGCGGCATGGCGGGCGGCGGCGGCCACCGAGGTCCCCTGGCCTTGCTCCCAAGCCGCGTTGTGGACTTCGCAGACGGCCGGCAGGTCCCCACCAGGAGCCGCCGCAGACGCATGCGCGGCCATGACGGCCTGCACGCCGGAACGGTTCGCGCCGGTCACCACCGCCACGTGCCCGACGCCGCCGGCGCAGGCAGCATCCAAGGCGCGGTCGAGCAGCGTCGTCCCCGCGAACGGCGCCGTCAGTTTGGGCGCGCCCATGCGCTGCGACCTCCCCGCCGCGAGCACGCAGACGCAGACCTTCGCAAAGGCATGCATGAATCCTCCTTTTCCCTACGCCCACTCTATCTCGAACGAGAAGAAGCCGCATTACCCAAAAGGAGTATTTTGCCACCACGAGACAACGAGATTCTTTGCATCCGAAGCAGATGCCTCCTTGCAGTTCCGAGCGTGGCAGCCTCCTCGTCATCCTGGCGAACAAACCTCCTTCTTCTGTCATCCTGAGCGAACACAGCGAGTCGAAGGATCCCAAGCGCCCCAAGATCCTTCGACTCCGCGCTGCGCGCTCCGCTCAGGGTGACATGGGTCGCGCCGCGCGCTCCGCTCAGGGTGACGCCTGGCACGCATCCGAGGGCTTTCCGCCGTCCGGCCCGTTTGCAAAGCCATGCGAGCAGGCTATACTTGCGAGGGAGGGACCGGCCGGCAAGGACGCACGGCGCCCCGGCAACCGTCCAAAGGGCGCGTCGGGCGAAAGACCCAAGGGAGACGACGATGGAAGACGCTTGCTTTTCTTGCTTGAACTGCGCGGGCGAGGCGTGCGAGTACGAGACGGGCGAGAACCCGCCCCAGTGCGTGCAGGGGCTCGTCACGGACGAGGTGCACGAGGAAGTGCACGGGCGCTACGCCGACCCGGAAAACCACCGCATCATGAAGGCGGCGGTCATGACGAGCGAGCGCTGCTCGAACCTGACACGCGTGCAGGAGACCATCGAGTTCGCCTATCGGCTGGGCGCGCGCAAGATAGGCATCGCCACCTGCACGATGCTGGTCGAGGAAAGCCGGACGCTTCGCAAGCTGCTGGAACGGGCGGGATTCCAGGTGTTCGGCGTGGCATGCAAGGTGGAAAGCAACCACCGCGACGATTTGGATCTGGTGCTGGAGGACGGCAAGCGCGGCTCGGTGCTGTGCAACCCCATCATGCAGGCGCGGCTGCTGGAACAGGCCGGAACCGACCTCAACGTCGTCATGGGCCTGTGCGTGGGACACGACACGCTGTTCTACAAGCACTCGCATGCGCCCACGACCACGCTCGTCACCAAGGACCACATCACGGGGAACAACGCCTGCGCCGGCCTGTACGCGTCGAAGACGGTCTACCGCAGGCGCCTGAACGAGACCATCCAGGCCTGCCGCGACCAGACCCTCCCCCGCGCCTGAACAACCGCGGTTCCCCGGCACGCGCCCGACTGGCGGCGCCTCCCTTCGAACCTGCAGGCGGTTTCCTGGCACACGCCCGGCCGGGATGTTCCTATCGGGCGCTGCGCGCGGTCAGTCCGCCGTGTCTTCTTCGGGCACGGCGCGCGTCTTGCCGCACACCACCTTCACGCCCACGGGAAGCTGGTCGTTCTCCACGGTGCCCTTGGCCTGCGACGTGTCCGCGCCGCTCACGGTGTCGTAGGGCCACGACGTGATGCCGCCGAAGTCGTACACCTGCTCGTATCCCAGGTCGACCAGCTTCTGTGCGGCTTCGGCCGAGCGTACGCCGGTGCGGCAGTACACGAACACGGGCTCGTCCTTGTCGGGAGCCACCGCCGCCGCGGCCTCGGCGTCGATGGTGTCGAGCGTGAGCAGGCGGGCGTTCACGATGTGCTTCTCGTCGTATTCCTCCTGCGTGCGCACGTCCAGGACGACCACGCGGTCCGACGTCATCATCCCGTGCGCCTCTTCGGCGGAGATCTTGTTCACGGCAGGCACGTCCTCCCTTGGTCCGTCCTCGGCCGGTTCCGTCGCGCAGCCGGCAAGGCCCAGCATGGCGAACGCCAGAGCGCCCACGGCCGCAGCCGCGATCACGACGGTCCCGAGGCGCGTGGGAACCGAGCGGCGAAGTGCGGAACCCGGGCGGCAGGCGCCCCCGCGTTCTTTGGCTCTTCCTTGCATGGGCGATCATCCCTTTCGCTGGCGACTCGCTGGCATTCCGTGCCATAGCCGCGCATTCCAGCCAACCCCGAACAAGCCTCTAGCCTGCGCTTGCTCGAGTTCAAGCAGTTCAACAGCCTGGCAGACAATGACGGGTATGGCGCGATGGAGCGCGCCGGCCCCCCCCCCGCAAACGCGCCGGCCCCGCAAACGCGGACGCCCCGCGCAGGCGGGGCGTCCGGAATGCATGTAACCTTACTTGGCCTCCAGCGCCGCCTGGGCGGCGGCCAGGCGCGCCAGCGGCACGCGGTAGGGAGAGCAGCTCACGTAGTCCACGCCGCACTCCTGGAAGGTATGGATGGAGTCCGGGTCGCCGCCATGCTCGCCGCACACGCCGCACACGATGTCGGGATTGCCCTCGTGTCCCAGCTCCACGCCCATCTTCACCAGCTTGGCCACGCCGGGGTCGATGGTGGCGAAGGGGTTGAACGGCAGCAGGTGCTGGTCCAAATACTGCGGCACGAACTCGGCCTCTACGTCGTCGCGGCTGAAGCCGAACGTCGTCTGCGTGAGGTCGTTCGTGCCGAAACTGAAGAAGTCGGCCTGGGTGGCGATCTCGTCGGCGGTGACGGCCGCGCGCGGCAGCTCGATCATCGTGCCCACGGGGATGTCGAGCTCCACGCCCTCTTCGGCGGCCACCTCGGCGATGGTCTCCACGGCCACGCCGCGCAGCTTCGCCAGCTCGGCCACCACGGACACCAGCGGGATCATGACCTCGGGTTGCGGGTCGAAGCCTTCCTTCTTGAGCCGTGCCGCAGCGGTGGCGATGGCGCGCACCTGCATGACGGGCAGGATGGGATACACGATGCCCAGGCGGCAGCCGCGCAGGCCCAGCATCGGGTTCGCCTCGCTCATGGCGTCGATCTGCTCCATGAGCTGGCGCTTCTCGGCGATGACGGCCGCGTCGCCGCCCGTGGCCTCCAGCCGCGCGATCTCCACGTCCAGCGCGCGGGGGCTCTCCAGGAACTCGTGCAGGGGCGGATCCAGCAGGCGCACGATGACCGGCAGGCCGTCCATGGCCTTGAACATGCCGTAGAAGTCGCCCGTCTGCGCCTCGAACAGCTGCGCCACGGCCTGCTCGCGCACGGCCTCGTCCTCGTTCAGGATGAAGGACTGGATGATCTGCTTGCGGTCGCCCAGGAACATGTGCTCGGTGCGGCAGAGGCCGATGCCTTCTGCCCCGAACCCGCGGGACAGCTGCGCGTCCTCCGGGTTGTCGGCGTTGGCGCGCACGCCCAGCGTGCGGAACTCGTCGGCCCATTCCAGGATGGTGTCCAGATCGCCCGTCAGCTCGGGAAGCACCAGCTCAACGGCGCCCAGCACCACCGTGCCCGTGGTGCCGTCGATGGAGATCATGTCGCCTTCGCGGATGACCACGTCGGTGCCCGCCACCACGGCTTCCTTCTTCTCGGCGTCGATGCGCAGCGCGTCCGCGCCGCACACGCACGGGGCGCCCATGCCGCGGGCGATGACGGCCGCGTGCGACGTCTTGCCGCCGTGCGAGGTGAGGATGCCCTCGGCGGCGATCATGCCGGCCAGGTCGTCGGGGTTGGTCTCCCAGCGCACGAGCACGCACTTCCGGCCCGCCTCGGCGGCGGCCACGGCGTCGGCGGCGCTGAACACGGCCTCGCCTACCGCGGCGCCCGGGCTCGCGTTCAGGCCGCGGGCCACCACGTCGTAGGAGGCGTTCTTGTCGAACTGCGGGTGCAGCAGCTGGTCGAGCTGCTCGGGGTCGACGCGGCGCACGGCCTCTTCCTTGGTGATGAGGCCTTCCTTTTCCATCTCGATGGCGATGTGCAGCGCGGCAGCGGCGGTGCGCTTGCCCACGCGGGTCTGCAGCATCCAGAGCTTGCCCTGCTCGATGGTGAACTCGATGTCGCACATGTCGCGGAAG
>CAJFVW010000206.1 GCA_904420575.1 uncultured Gordonibacter sp. | reverse complement strand
CCGTCCCGTGGCTTCTCCTTCAAGGAGAACGGCCCTCTTGATATGCGGATGGATCCGGGCAAACAGACCTTGAACGCAGCAGAGATCATCAACACCTACAACGCAGCAGATCTCACTCGGGTCATCCGTACGTATTCCGACGAGAAGTGGGCGAGCCGCATTGCAGAGTTCGTCGTCCGCGCGCGGCAAGAGGCGCCCATCGAGACGAGCGAACAGCTGGTGGACGTCATCAAGGCGGCCATCCCCGCATCGGCGCGCCGGGCGGGTGGGCATCCGGCGAAACGGACGTTCCAGGCCCTTCGGATAGAAGTCAACTCGGAGCTGGACGTGCTGGCCTCAGGTTTGGAGGCGGCGGTCCGCTGGCTCAATCCGGGCGGGCGCCTGGTGGTCATCAGTTACCATTCGTTGGAAGACCGCATCGTCAAGGACGTGTTCAACTCCTGTGCGAACCGGTGCACCTGTCCACCTGACCTGCCGGTCTGCGTGTGCGGGAAGAAGCCGATACTCGAGATCCTGACGCGCAAGCCGCTGCTTCCGTCCGCGGCAGAGATCGAACGCAACTCACGTGCCCGCAGCGCCAAGCTGCGCGTCGCGCGCAAACTATGAACCATGCCGCCCTTCCGCCCGCCCTGCGGGCAGGGCGCGGCTAACAACCACATAAGACACCGCCTACACGAAACCAAAACACAGCAAAGGAGGTCAGGCAATGGGTGCACAACCGGCATATTCGCGCTATCCCGACCGCGCTTACGAGCGCGCCGTCGAGCGCGCGCCGCGCATCCAGGTAGTGCCGGGCACCGGCCCGCGCACCGCTGCGCCGGCGCTTCCCGACTCCGTGGTGTTCCTGGCCAAGACCGTGGCCGTCGTGCTGGTGGTGCTGGCCCTGATCGGCGTGGCCCGCGTGGCCCTGAGCTCGGCGGCCGTCACCGGGTCCATCCAGGCCCAGGAACTTTCCAGCAAGATAGACGGCGCGCGCGCCCAAGGCAACCAGCTGGAGGTCACGCAAAGCTCGCTTTCCAACCCTTCGCGGGTCAAGACCGAGGCGAACGCCATGGGCATGGCGGCGCCGCTCGAAACCACCACCATCGATTTGGGGCAAGACGCCGTGGCGACCGACGACGCGGGCAACCTGTCGCTGTCGAAGAGCCTGCGGCTCGCGGCGGGGGCCTAAAGGGTCCGCGTCGTGGCGCATCGGACGAACACGCCTCGTCCCGCACCGTCCGGCCGCGGGGCGGCTTCGCGCCGTGCCTCCGACGGCGCCCGGCGCTCGCGCGGCGCGTCGCCGCGTTCCGCCGGATCGCCTCCGCGCTCTGTGGCCGGCGGCTTCGCGTCGTCCTTCTCCGCCGCCGCCGACTCCAACCGGGCCTCCGTGCTGGTGGCCTTCTTCGCGCTGCTCGCGCTTCTGTTCTTCGGCCGGCTGTTCTATTTGCAGGTGATCGTGTCCGGCCAGTACTCGGCCATGGCCCAGGAGACGCGCACGGTCAGCTTCGACACCACGCCGCGGCGCGGCACCATCTACGACCGCAACGGCACGGTGCTTGCCACCAGCGTGGACGCGACCACCATCTA
Organism: uncultured Gordonibacter sp.; assembly: GCA_904420575.1. Classification (GTDB taxonomy): domain Bacteria; phylum Actinomycetota; class Coriobacteriia; order Coriobacteriales; family Eggerthellaceae; genus CAJFUR01. Next base: position 16,994 of record CAJFVW010000206.1, on the reverse strand, counting down.
CGCGAACCCCGCGGAGGTGGACGATCCTGCCGGCGAGGCCGCGAAGCTGGCCGAGGTGCTGGGCGGCGAGGCTGCCGACTATCAGGAGAAGCTCTCTCAGGAAAGCACCACGTTCGTGTACCTGAAGCGCCAGGCCGACGTCGAGGTGGCCGCGCAGGTGAAGCAGCTGGGCCTGAAGGGGGTCTACTTCATTGCCGACACGCGCCGCGAATACCCGTGCGGGCGCATCGGCGGCCAGGTCATCGGCTTCTGCAACGTGGACGGCGAGGGCATCACGGGGCTGGAGCTGCAATACGACGACGTGCTTTCGGGCACGCCCGGCACGTACTCGGCCGAGCGCGGCCAGAACGGCATCCCTATCCCGGGCGGCGTGCACGAGGAGACGCCCGCGGTGGACGGCCAGGACATCATGATATCGATCGACATCCAGCTGCAGGAATACGTGGAGGAGCGCCTCGAGCAAGGCGCGAAGGACATCGGCGCCGAGGGCGGCACCGCCGTCGTCATGGACGGCGGCACCGGAGAGATCTATGCCGCCGCGACGCTGCCGTACCTCAACCCGGCCGACATGAGCACGGTGGAGGAGGGCGCCGACCAGTTGAAGGCCGTCACGCAGGCCTACGAGCCCGGATCGGTGTTCAAGACGGTCTCCACCATGGCGCTTCTGGAGACGGATTCCATGAAGCCCGACGACACGTTGTTCTGCCCGGCGGTCATCGAGGCCGACGGCTACAAGGTGTCGGACTCGCACGAACGCGACGACGCCACGTTCACGCTGCGCGAGATCCTCGACCAGTCCTCGAACGTGGGCATCTCGCTTTCCGTGGAGAAGATGGGCTTCGACAAGCTCTACGACCACATCAAGACGTACAACCTGAACGAGCCCACGGGGGTGGACTACCCGGGGGAGGCGTCAGGCACGCTGCAGCCTTTCGACAAGTGGGCCCGGATCACCGGCTACAACGTGAGCTTCGGCCAGGGCATCGCCGTCACGCCGCTGCAGATCACGCGCTTCTACGGCGCTTTGGTGAACGACGGCGTGGAGGTGACGCCTCACTTCCTGATCAACCTGCCGCAGACGGGCGAGACCCCCACGTACGCCACCGAGGACGTGATCGCGAACAAGAGCGCCATCCCCACCATGGTGGACATGCTGAAGACGGTGGTCACCGACGGCACGGGCAAGCCCGCACAGATCGAAGGGTTCTCGGTGGCCGGCAAGACCAGCACCGCCGAGGTGGCAGAGGGCGGAAAGTACAAGGAAGACGTGTACAACCTGTGCTTCACGGGTTTTCTGGCCGATTCGTCAAGCCAATTGGTTTGTTTTGTGGGCGCCAACGAGGTCCCCGGGACGGGTAACGTCGCCGGCGTTTTTAAGGATATAATGACGTGTGCCATCGATCGTTTCAAGATTATGCCGGAGTGAGGGGCTTGAAGACATGAGCAAGGCGTGCGCAGATCTTTTCGCGGGGTTGGAGTGCACCGTCATCGGCGCGGCGGACGAAGAGGTGTCCGGCATCGCGTACCGCAGCGACCGGGTGCAGCCGGGGGACGCGTTCTTCTGCATCGTGGGCCTTTCGGTGGACGGGCATTCCTTCGCGCAGGACGCCATCGACCGAGGCGCGAAGGTGCTCGTGGTGGAGCGCAAGGTCTATCTGGCCGACGCCACGGACGTGACCGAGGTGGTGGTGTCCGACACGCGCAAGGCCATGGCCCACGCCGCGGCGAACTTCTACGACCATCCGTCGCAGGCGTTCTCGCTCGTGGGCATCACCGGCACGAACGGCAAGACCACCACGACGTATCTGGTGGAGCACATCGCGCGCGTCTGCGGCAAGCGCACTGGCGTCATCGGCACGGTGGGGACGCGCATCGGCGACGCGCAGGAGAAGACCGAGCACACCACGCCCGAATCGCCCGACCTGCAGCACCTGTTCGCGCGCATGCGCGACGCGCGCTGCGACGTGGTGGCCATGGAGGTGAGCTCGCACGCGCTCGACCTTCTGCGCACGTGGAACACTGCGTTCGCCGTCACGGCGTTCACCAACCTCACGCAGGACCACCTGGACTACCACCACACCTTCGACGCGTACTTCGAGGCTAAGGCGTTGCTGTTCTCGCGCGACTACCCCGCCCGCCGCGTCGTCTGCATCGACGACAAGTGGGGCCGCGAGCTGCTGCGGCGCTGCTCTACGAACGGGGACAACGTGGTGACGACGGGCTTCGACCCGGCGGCTCAGATCCATCCCGTGGACGTGACGTACGCGCCCACGCACACGGAGGTCGTGCTGGAGGTGCGCGGCACGCGTCACGCCTTCTCCTACCCGCTGGTGGGCCGTTTCAACGTGGAGAACGTCATGTGCGCCTTCGGCATCGGGCTGCAGCTGGGCTTTTCGCCCGAAGGCATCGCCCGCGCCCTGGCAGACGTCCCGCCGGTGCCGGGACGCCTCGAGCGTGTGCGCGCGGCGTACGACGGCGGCGTTTCGGTGTTCGTGGACTACGCGCACACCCCCGACGCGCTGGAGAAGGCGCTCGCGTCTATCAAGGCGCTCACGCCCGGGCGCACCATCTGCGTGTTCGGCTGCGGCGGCGACCGCGACGCGGGCAAGCGGCCCATCATGGGGCGTGCCGCCCTGGCTGCGGACCACGCCGTGGTCACGAGCGACAACCCGCGTCACGAGGATCCGCTCGCCATCATCGAGGACATCGTGCGCGGCATGGGCGGCGCCGACGACGCGCAGCGCTTCGAGGTGGAGCCCGACCGTCGCCGCGCCATCGCCCGCGCCGTCGAGCTGGCCGCGCCGGGCGACAGCGTGCTGGTGGCCGGCAAGGGGCACGAGGACTACCAGCTGGTCGGCGACCAGGTGCTGCCGTTCGACGACCGTATCGTTGCGGCCGAAGAGCTTGAGAAGCTCTTCGGGCCTGCCGACGCTGCGGCTTCCCGCAGCACCCAATCTTGCCCCGCCGAGGCGGGCTCGCGTAGCGAAGTACGCCACGCCCACCCCGGCGGGGCAATCTCGGGAACTGCGGAAACCCTCGCTGACGTTGTGGGACCTGCAGGCAACAACGAGCTTGCGGGCGAAAAGGGCGGGGAACGCTAGCATGCGCCTGAACGCCAAGCAGATCGCGGACTACGCGGGCGGCACCTTTGCGGTGCGGCCCATCGACGCGTCGGCCATCATGAGCGGCCTGACGTGGGATTCGCGCGACGTGCAGCCGGGATGGCTGTACGTGGCCCTGCCGGGCGAGCGCGTGGACGGCCACGACTTCGTGGCGGCGGCCCTGCGCGCAGGCGCCTGGGGGGCCCTGGTCGCCCGTCCGCTCGACGAGGCCACCAGAACGCTCGCCGCCGAGATGGGCGCCGCCGTCATCGAGGTGCCGGACACCGCTGCGGCCCTGACCGACCTGGCGCGCGCGTGGCGGGGGCATTTGCGCGGCACCGTGATCGGCATCACGGGGTCCACCGGCAAGACCACCACCAAGAACCTCGTGCGCGACGTGCTGGCGACGCACGGCTCCGTGGTGGCCACGGCCGGCAACCAGAACAACGAGCTGGGCGTGCCCAAGACGCTGCTTTCCGCCGATCCCGACACGCGCTTCGTGGTGGTGGAGATGGGCATGCGCGGGGAAGGCCAGCTTGAGCAGCTGTGCGAGTTCGTACGGCCCCGATGGGGCCTGGTCACCAATGTGGGCGAAAGCCATATCGAGCTTCTGGGAAGCCGCGACAACATCGCGCGCGCCAAGGCCGAGCTTCTGTGCGCGCTGCCCAAGGCGTCGGGCGTGGCGTTTCTGAACGGCTCCGACGACCGGTCGGACTTCCTTCTGTCCTGCACCGGGCTCGAACGGTGGCGCAACGAGGTCGTGTGCTTCGACGGGTCGGGGTCCTACGCCACGCAGGCCGGGCCCGAGGCCGGCTGGCGCCACCGTCCCGCCGTGTGGGCCGAAGACGTGGAGCTGGACGGACAGGGGCGGGCCCACTTCGTGCTCGCCGCCCGCGGCTTCGCCGAAGGCTGGCCGCCCGACGCGACGGAAGACCTCGCCGTCTTGCGGCAGCCGTGCACGCTCGGCCTGCGCGGCCTGCACAACGTGGCGAACGCGTGCGCGGCCGCCGCCGTCGGCCTGGCGGCCGGCATGGACCTCGCCGCCATCGCGCGCGCCCTCGAGGGCGCGCTGCCCGAGACCGGGCGCCAGGAACTGCTGCATGCCCGCGGGGGGTTCGTCGTGGTGAACGACGCCTACAACGCGAACCCCGACTCCATGCGGGCCTCGTTGGCCACGTTCTGCGCGCTCGAGGTCCCCGGCGCGCGCATCGCCGTGCTCGGCGACATGGGCGAGCTAGGCGACTTTGCGGCCGCCTGTCACGAGGGCGTCGGCGAGGCGGCGGCGGCAATGCCGCTCGACGCGCTCGTCTGCGTGGGAGAGCTGTCGGAGGGCATTGCCGACGGCGCCGAGCGCGCCGGCATGGACCCCGAAAAGATCGTGCGGGCGCACAGCGTCGCCGAGGTGCTGGGAGAGTTGGAGGGTCGCGTGCAGCCAGGGGATGCCGTGCTCGTGAAGGCGTCGCACTTCATGGGGCTCACGCGCGTGGTCGAAGGATTGGTCAGCTGACATGTTTGCAATATTTTCCGCATACCCGACGTTTCTGGTGTTTCTTGCCGTGGTGCTGGCCATCGTCGTCACCATGGCGCTCATGCCCGTGTGGATACGTTTCCTGCGCTCCAGCCACATCGGCCAGCAGGTGCGCGCCGACGGGCCCGAAAGCCATCTGGTGAAGCAGGGCACGCCCACCATGGGCGGCGTCATCATGCTCGTCGCGGTGGTGGCCTGCGCGCTTCTGGTGGGCAAGCCCACTCCCGAGACGTTCGTGCTTTTGGGGGCCACGGTCCTCACCGGGCTTCTGGGGCTGGTGGACGACGCGTCGAAGGTGGTCAAGGAGCGTTCGCTGGGACTCACGCCCAAGATGAAGCTGGTCGGCCAGTTCGCCATCGCCACGGCCTTCGTGCTGGTGGCCGTCAACTGCCTGGGCATCCAGCCCGTGGTGGACATTCCCTTCCTGGCCACCCTCGACTTCGGACTTCTGACCACCGTGGTGCCCATCGGCGACGGCATCGCCATCCCGTGGCTTTACCTGCTGTTCATGAACATCCTCCTGGTGGGCATGTGCAACGCCGTGAACCTGACCGACGGTCTGGACGGCCTGGCGGCGGGCACCGTCATGATCGTCATGATCGTCATGGCGGCCATCGCGTACCGCTCGAACCTGCTGGAGCCTGCCATCTTCGCGGCGGCGCTGGCGGGAGCCTGCATCGGGTTTCTGTGGTTCAACTCCTTCCCGGCCGACATCTTCATGGGCGACACCGGGTCGCTCGCGCTCGGCATGGCGCTGGGATGCCTGGCCGTGGTCACGAAGACGGAGTTCGTGTCCATCATCATCGGCGGCTTGTTCGTCGCCGAGGCGCTGTCGGTCATGATCCAGGTGTTCTACTACAAGCGCACCAAGAAGCGCATCTTCCTCATGGCGCCCCTGCACCACCATTTCGAGAAGAAGGGGTGGAGCGAGACGAAGGTGGTCGTGCGGTTCTGGATCATCTCGGGCGTGCTGGCCGCCAGCGGCTTCTCGCTCTACTTCGCCGAATCGCTCATGGCGGTGGCATGATGGCCGCGCGCGCTCTCATCGAAGGACGGAAGCACGCGCCGGAGAGTTTGGGGCGCGTGCTTGTTTTGGGGCTCGGCAAGAGCGGGCGCGCGGCGGCCGGGTACCTGGCGCCGCTTCTGGGCGGCCGCGTGCAGGAGCTGTGCGTGATGGCGGGCGCGCCCGGCGAGGACGCCTGCGCCTTCGCCGAGGGCCTGCGCTCGCTCGGCGCGCGCGTGGAGTTCGGCAGCGAACAGGTGAAAGGCGCCTTCGACCTGTGCATCGCCAGCCCCGGCATCCCGCAGTTCTCCGCGTTCTACGAAAGCGCGGCCGCGGCCAGCACGGAGATCGTGAGCGAGGTGGAGTTCGCCTGGCGCGAAAGCGCGCAGGACGCGCGCTGGGTGGCCGTGACGGGCACCAACGGCAAGACGACCACGGTGGCGCTCGCGGCCCACGTGCTGCGGGCGGCGGGCCTGGCGGCCAAGGCGGTCGGCAACATCGGCGACACGTGTCTCGAGGCCGTGGCGGCCGGCGACGTGCAGGTGTACGTGGCCGAGGTGTCGTCCTACCAGCTGGCGTCCACCGCGCTCTTCGCGCCGGACGTGGCCGTCATCCTCAACGTCACGCCCGACCACCTGTCGTGGCACCAGGGCTTCGAGGCCTATGCGGCCGCCAAGCTCCGGGTGCTGGCGAACCTGCCTGCGGTTCCCGGCTCGGTGGCCGTCCTGGACGCCACCGACGACGTGGTGCGCCGTACCGTGCGCGCCCTGCGCGCGCAGACGCCTGCCGAGCGCGGCTTCTCGTACGTGCCCGTGGGCACGGCGGCGGGGCTTGCGGGCGACATGCGCGCGGCCTGCGGCAGCGACAACGCCGCGTTTCTGGGCGAGGACGGCACGCTGCGCGTGGCCTGGGGCGGGCGCGAACACGACCTGGTGCGCGCCTGCGACCTGCAGATCAAGGGAGAGCACAACGTGGCGAACGCGCTCTGCGCCGCGAGCGCCGCCCTTGCCCTGGGCGTGGACGCGCGAACGGTCTCCCATGCGCTTGCCGGCTTCGCGCCGCTCGAGCACCGCCTGGAGCCCTGTGGGTGCGTGGCGGGCGTGCGGTGCGTGAACGACTCGAAGGCCACCAATGTCGATGCCACGCTCAAGGCCCTTGCGGCCTTCGACGACGTGCGCCCCGTCGTGCTTCTCGGCGGACGCGACAAGGGCACCGACCTGGCTCCGCTCGTGCAGGCTGCCCGCTGCCACGCCAAGGCCGTCGTGTGCTTCGGCGAGGCGGCTCGGCGCTTTGCGTCGGCTTTTCAGCCGACGCAAAGCGCCGACGCTGCGGCCGTCTGTGGTGCCCCGTCTTCGCCTTCCAAGCCCTCGTCGCGTACCGAAGTACGCCACGCCCTCGGCAGCCCGTCAATCTCGGGCACCGGGGAAACCCTCGCTGACTCTGGATCGACCGGCGAGCTTCTCGTCCTGCGGGCAGGGCATTTGGAGGACGCTTTGGACGCGGCGCTTTCCGTGGCTTCGGCGGGCGACGTCGTGCTGCTTTCGCCCGCCTGCGCCTCCTTCGACGAGTTCGGCTCGTTCGAAGAGCGCGGGCGTGCCTTCAAGGCGCTCGTGGACGCGCGCGCCCAGCGGGCGGGAAAGTAGGGGCGGCCCATGGCGCGTGCGAACGCCAGAGCGGGGCAGGGCGTGCCTGCCAGCATAGCCGGCCCCCGGCTGATCTTCCTGCTGGCGGTCATGGCCCTGCTGCTCGTCGGGTTCGTCATGGTGTACTCGGCGTCGTCGGTGAAGGCCATCAACGGGGGCGACGATCCCGCGTCGTTCCTCGTCGACCAGCTGCTCTACGCAGGCCTCGGCATCGTCTGCGCCCTCGTGCTGTGGAAGTTCGTCCCGTACCGCGTATGGGACGGGTGGCTCGTGTGGGGGATCTGGGCCGTGGCCGTGGCGCTCGTCGTCGCGACGTTCTTCTTCGGCACCGAGATCAACGGGGCGAAGCGCTGGCTCAACCTGTTCGGCAGCTTCGGCATCCAGCCTTCGGAGTTCTTCAAGGTGGCCCTTGTCCTGGCAAGCGCCCACGTGGTGAACGGCTACCGTGAGGCGAGGACGCCGTTTCCCGTCCTGGTCGTCCAGATCGGCGTGCTGCTTTTGCCGCTGCTGTTCCTGTACAAGGCGCAGTCGGACCTGGGCACGACGCTCATCTGCGCCGTCGGCATCCTGACGGTGCTCTGGCTGGGGGAGGTGCCGCTGCGCACCATGCTGGTCATACTGGCCGTGGTGGCCGTGTTCGCGTTCGCCGCCATGTTCTTGGTGGGGTACCGCGCCGACCGCTGGGTGTTCTTGAACCCGTGGAACGACGGCGACGGGGGCTACGGCGACGGCTACCAGATCATCCGCTCTTACTACGCGTTCGCCGAAGGGGGCCTCTTCGGCGTGGGCCTGGGCAACTCGCACGAGAAGTTCCTGTATCTGTTCTCGTCCGAAAGCGACTTCATCTTCGCGATCATCGGCGAAGAGCTGGGCATGGTGGGCGCGCTGTTCGTGGTGGCGCTGTTCCTGGTGTTCCTGTGGTCGGGCATGCGCATCGTTCGCGCGGCGCCGGACAACTTCGGCGCCATGGCGGCGGGCAGCTGCGTCATCGCCATCACCTTCCAGGCGTTTTTGAACATGGGCTGTGCCATTGGCGTCTTTCCCACCACGGGCAAGCCGCTGCCGTTCATATCGTCGGGCGGCTCGTCGCTCATCGCCACGTTCATCATGGTGGGCATCGTCCTTTCGGTGTCGAAGGGCGCCGCCGCGCCCAGCGTGTACGACCGTCGCCGCGACGACCTGCGCATCCTGCGCGCCGAAGGGCACGTGCCCGCCGCATCGCGCGGGGCGCGGGGCCGTGGCGGCGGGCGCAGCGCCGCCACGGCCCAGGGCGCCCGGCTCGCCACGGCGCCCGGCGTCGGGCGTAGGCACGGGGCCGAACGCCCGTCCAAGCAAAGCGAATTCCACGTGGTCGGGCACGACGCGCGCGCCGCGCGCGGCGGCCGGGCCGTTGCAAGGAGGTAGGCCATGCTGGTCGTGTTGTCGGGCGGAGGAACCGCCGGCCATATCAATCCTGCCCTCGCCGTGGCCGAGGTGCTGCAGGAGCGCGGATGCGACGTGCGTTTCGCCGGGTGTCCCACGGGCGTGGAGGCGCGGCTTGCGCCCCAGGCCGGGCTGCCGTTCGTGCCCTTCGAGGCCGCCGGCTTCAACCGCCGCCATCCGCTGTCGCTCGCAGGCGCGCTCGCCAAGATCCAGAAGAGCACGCAGGCCGCCAAGCGGTGGTTCGCCGAGGAGCGCCCGGACGTGGTGGTGGGCTTTGGCGGGTACGTGTCCATCCCCGTGGCCCGCGCCGCGGAGGCCTGCGGCGTGCCGGTGGTGGTGCACGAGCAGAACTCGGTCATGGGCATGGCCAACAAGTACCTGGCCCGCCGGGCGCGCGCGGTGTGCGTGACCTACGCGCAGTCCGCCGCCGACGTGGGCGTTCAGGACCGCGTGCGCGTCACGGGCAACCCGGTGCGCGCCTCGGTGCTCGCCGCCACCCGCGAAGAGGGGCGGACGCTTCTGGGCGTGCCCGAAGACGCGCTCATGCTGCTCGTGTTCGGCGGAAGCCTGGGCGCGCGGCAGATCAACGAGGGCGTGGCCGCCTGCAAGGAAGACCTGCTGGCCGTGCCTGGCCTGCACGTCGTGCACATCACCGGGCCGCGCGAGCTGGAAAACGCGCAGCAGGCGCTCGCGCTCACGCCGGAAGAGCAAAAACGGTGGCACGTCATGGGCTACCAGGACCGCATGGGGGAGACGCTGGCGGCGGCCGACGCCGTGGTGTCGCGCTCGGGCGCCACCTCGCTCGCGGAGATCTCGGCGCGGGCGATCCCCGCGCTGCTCGTGCCGTTCCCCCATGCCACGGAGGACCACCAGACCAAGAACGCCCAGGCCTACGTCGATGCGGGCTGCGCGTACCTGCTTCCCGACGACCGGGTGGCCACGCCCGAGTTCCGCCGGCTCGTTCTCTCGCTCGTGCAGGAGCCCGACGTGCGCGCGCGCATGGCGCAGGCGGCGCGAGGGCAGAAGACCGCCGACGCGGCGCGCATATTGGCAGATGTTGTGATGGAGGCGGCGGGCAGGGGCCCGCATGCACTACAATAGCCCGACGGCTTGTGGGCTCGGGGGACGCGGCACGAGGAATCGAGAGGTTTGACGGAACATCATGGCACAGACGGACAACGCACCACTTCATTTCATCGGCGTCGGCGGCGTGGGCATGAGCGGCATCGCGCGCGTAGCGGCCGACCAGGGCCTCGTCGTCACCGGCTCCGACATCAAGGAGAGCCGCTACACCAAGCAGCTGAAGGAGGCCGGCATCCCGGTCGCCATCGGCCATGCCGCCGAGAACGTCCCGGAAGGCGACCCCACGGTGGTGGTGTCGACGGCCATCCTGCCGAACAACCCGGAGCTGATGGCGGCGCAGGAGCGGGGGCTGCGCATTTGGCACCGCGCCAAGATGCTCGCGCGTCTCGGCGAGGGACTGGACACGCTGGCGGTGGCCGGCACGCACGGCAAGACCACCACGTCGTCCATGCTGGCGAGCACCTTGGACGCGCTGGGCGAGGACCCCACGTTCCTCATCGGAGGCATCGTGCGCGCCTACGGCACGAACGCCCATTCCGGCAGTGGCCGGTGGTACGTGGTGGAGGCCGACGAGAGCGACAAGTCGTTCACGCACCTCTCTCCCGCCGCCGTGCTCGTCACCAACGTCGAGGCCGACCATCTGGACCACTATCACGACCTCGAAGAGATATACGCGCAGTTCAAGGCGTTCATCGGGTCGGTTCCTCCCGAAGGGGCCGTGGTGGTGTGCGCCGAAGACGAGGCGCTGGTGCGCCTGGCCCGTTCCACGGGGCGCTCCGTGCGCACCTACGGCTTCGCCGGGGATGCCGACGTGCGGGTGACCGGCTGGGAGACCCAGGGCGTGGGCAGCGCGTTCTCGCTTGTCTTCCCCGACGGGCGCCAGGTGGAAGGCCGCATCCGGCAGAACCCGGGACGCCACAACGTGCTGAACGGGGCGGGCGTGATCGCGCTTCTGGACGCGCTCGGCTTCGACGCGGCGGAGGCGGCCGGCGCGCTGGCGGGCTTCACCGGCGTGCGTCGGCGGTTCGACCTGGTGGGCGAAGCGTCAGGCGTCACGGTGGTGGACGACTACGCCCATCATCCCACCGAGATCGCCGCCACCATCGCCGCGGCCAAGAAGCTGGACTTCGGCCGGGTGCACGTGCTGTTCCAGCCGCACCGCTACTCGCGCGCGCCACTGTTCACCGAAGTGCTCAAAGACGAGTTCGGAAGCGCCTTCGACCAGGCCGACTCCGTCACGTTCATGGACGTGTACCCGGCCGGCGAGACGCCGGTGCCCGGCGTCACGGGGAAGACGTTCCTGTCGGTGGTGCTCGACCACGAGGGGCATCCGCCGGCGACGTACGTGCCGCGCCGCGTGGAGGTGGTGCCGCATCTCCTGGAGTCCGTTCGCCCCGGCGACCTGGTCGTCACCATGGGCGCCGGCGACGTGACGGCCATCGGGCCGCAACTGGTGGACGCCCTGCGCGGCGATGCAGGCGTGAGCGCCTCATGACAGCCCGCCACGCTTCCCCGCTGGAGGCCTTGCTCGTCGACGACCGGTTCGACGGCGACGTGTATCCCGGCGAGCCGCTGTCGCGCCACACCACCTACCGCATCGGCGGCCCGGCGCGCTTCTACGTGCAGGCGGGCTCCGTCCGCGCGCTCACGCGCCTGGTGGAGGCGTGCGAGCAGACCGACGTGCCGTGGGTCGTGATCGGGCGGGGGAGCAACCTGCTGGTGGCCGACGAGGGGTATCCCGGCGTGGCCGTCTCGCTCGGGCGCGATTTCCGCACGAGCCGCTTCGACGCCGACGCGAACCGCTTCTGCGCGGGCGCGGGCGTGCTCCTTTCCTCGGTGGTGCAGGACGCGTTCCACCGCTCGCTCGCCGGGCTGGAATTCGCCGTGGGGACACCGGGGACGATCGGCGGCGCGCTGCGCATGAACGCGGGCTCGCGCGACGAATGGCTGGGCGCGCGGGTAGCCAGCGTCACCACGTACGCGCCAGAGACGGGGCTGGTGCGCCGTGCGGGCGCCGAAATCGCCTGGGGCTACCGCACGTCCTCGTTCGCGCCGCACGACGTCCTGGTGGAATGCGAGCTTGCGGTAGAGCCGGCCGACCCGTTCTTCATCCGCGGGAAGATGGAGGCGTCGCTCGCGCGGCGCAAGAAGACCCAGCCGCTCACCGAGCCCTCCTGCGGCAGCGTGTTCAAGAACCCCGAAGGCGCCTCGGCCGGGGCGCTCATCGAACAGGCAGGCCTCAAGGGCGCGCGCCATGGCGGCGCCCAGGTGTCGGAGGTGCATGCGAACTTCATCGTGAACACGGGCGGTGCCACGGCGGCCGACGTCTGCGCGCTCATCGAACTCATACGGACGAAGGTGCTCGAGGCCCATGGCGTCGAACTCTCGCCAGAAGTACGGTTCCTCGGGTTCGCGTAGGCCGCAGGCCGCCGGTCGCGGCCCTGCGTCCTCGCGCTCCCTTGGCGGCTCCGCCCCGCCTGCCCGCCGCGCACCTTCCGCCGGCCGTGCCGGCGCGCCGGGTCGGGGCGCGAGGGGAAATGCACGCACGCCCAACCCTTCGGCCTACCGGGCCATTCCCGGAGGCCGCGCCGCATCGTCGGCCGGTCGCAGCGCGCGCGCGTCCCAGGGGCGCTCCCCCCAGGCGTACGCGGCGCCCCGCATGTCGTCGGTGCGCGTGGGCGACCTGGACCGCGCGGCGCGCAACGACCGCGCCCGCAAGACCTACCGGCGCCACGTCGTCCGCCTGGCCATACTGGCCGCCGTCGTGCTGACGCTGGCGGTCGGCGCCGCCGTCCTGTACTTCTCCGACGCATTCAGGATCGAAGAGGTGCAGGTGGAGGGCGTGGAGCATCTGACCACCACGGAAATGGAGGCCTTGGCGGGCGTGCCCTCGGGCACCACGCTTCTGCGCGTGGACGCGGGCGCCATCGAGCAGAACCTGCTGCGCGACGCCTGGGTGAAGAGCGTCACGGTGAACCGCGTGTTCCCCAACACGCTGCAGATCGTCATCACCGAGCGCACCGTGGCGGCCGTGGTGGAGGTGCCCACGCAAAGCGCCACCTCCACCCAGCCGTGGGCCATCGCGTCGGATGGCATGTGGCTCATGGCCATCCCCGACCAGGATTCTGAACTGGGGCAGTCCATCAGCCAGCAGATCTACGAGGACGCCGCCTCGGTGCTGCACATCACCGACGTGCCCTACGGCACGTCCCCGGAAACCGGCGCCTTCTGCACCGACGAGAACGTGAACAACGCGCTGGACATCGTGGCGGGCATGACCACCAGCCTGGCCGACCAGGTGGTGCTCGTGAAGGCCACCGACGCCGAATCCACCAAGCTCACGCTCGACAACGGCGTGGAGATCGCTTTCGGCAAGGCCGAGGACATCCGCGAGAAGGAGCGCGTGTGCCTGGAGATCATGGAGCAGAACCCCGGTTCCGTGGCTTACATCAACGTGCGCGTGGTCGACCGCCCCACTTGGCGGGCGTTGTAGGGAAGGGACGAAGGGGGGAGGACCATGACCGATCGTGTCAGGCTTGTGGCGATAGGCGGCCTGGCCTGCGCCTGCGCTCAATCCCTGCTCGACCGCTCCGGCATCGTTCCCTTTGGCGGTGGCGCATCGTCGTTTCCTCAACAGGTCACCTGGGCCGTTCTTGCCCTCGTGTCGGCTCTTGCCCTGTTCTACCTCTATCGCGAGAGGCGTCCCCGTGCCGTTGTCGTTCTGGGCGTTGCCGCGTCTGTCTTTGCCCTTGTCGGATCGGTCATGATCGTTTCGATGAGTTGGACTTTGGGCCAAGGGTCTCAATTGCTCGTCGACATTCTCACGCTGGTGCTTATTTGTGCCCGAGCCGTTGCGTTTCAATTGGGCGTGTACTGCATCCTTGCCGACAGCCGTCCGGTCCGCTTTCTGGTGTCGGTAGGCGTGCTTTGCTTCGCGCTGACGTTGTTGGTGGCCTCGCTCGGTTCTGACGGAGGCCATCTTGTGGGGTACCTTGCCGTGACGCTTGGCGCTCCGCTGCTCACGCTGTACGCCGTTGTCCAGCACGTCGTGAAGGAGAGGGAGCCTTCGCGCATGCCTGCTTCGGAACACAGGCTTTTCGGACCGCACGCCCTGGGAAAGAAGCGGTTCGCCCGCTTCTGCGCAGTGCAGCTTTTGCCCACCATGCTGACGGGTTCCATCTGCGTCATCGAGATGTACGTCCCGTTTGCGGTTTTGCCTTATCAGCAGTTCGCTTCGCTTGTTTCCGGTTTGCTGTTGATCGCTCTTTTCGCCGGCTTGTCCACGTTTGGCGAAACCCGCCTGCCCGACCAATTCATCGTCGTGGTGCCTGTGTTGCTCGTGCTTTTCGTCGCGATGCCCCTGGGAGCTTCCGAAACGTTCTCTTCCAAACCCTTTTTCATCCTGATGACGCATTTTGGTGCGGCGGTGGGTTACCTCAACGCCTATCTGACGATGCGGAAGCACCACACCGAACCTTCGACCACCGCGTTCTGGGGGCAGATGCTGTTGTTTTTCGGCATGGTCGCCGGATCGGCTCTCACTGCCTTTGTCCTGGTCCAAACACGAATTGCTTCCATACCCGACGGTGTCTATCTGGGTCTCACTCTGGGAGCGCTTCTGGTGCTTCTGGTCGCTTTCCTTGCGATGATCGTCTTCTCTCAGCAGAAGGCCGCATTGCCCGCGAGCGAACATGCGGCAAATCGCCACGAGGACCTCTCCGTATCCGGAAGAGGCGGTCGCGTGGACTCCGTGGCGAAACGGTATGGCCTGACCGCGCGTGAGAAGGACGTTCTGGCCCTGCTCGACTCGGGCTACTCGCGTCAGCGGATCGCCGAGGAGCTCGGGGTGTCCGAGTCGACGGTCAAAACGCATCTGAACAACCTGTATGCGAAACTGGGCGTTCACAAACGCGACGAGGCGCTCGACCTGACGCGCAGTCTTTGAACGGTTCGACCTTTTCGGTCGATTTCCGCGATTCAACCTTTTGGGTTCAATACAGTCTGCCCGCCCGCTCCTAAGATGGGTTCCGGTCCGGAGGGCCCACGGACCGGATAAAAGACCATCGGCGAACATCCCTCGAAAGAGGGCAAGGAAGGGGCGGCAATGTCACATATAGAAGAAAACAACACCCGTCAAGGCGGTCTTTCTCGCCGTGCATTCATCGGATCGTCCGCTGCTGCGCTGGCCGCGCTGGCGGCCGCGTCCGTCACAGGATGCGCGCCGAACGCCACGTCCGGAGCCACCGAAAGCAAGCAGCAGCCGGCAGAAGTGGGGCCTGCGGAAACCAAGGAGATCGACGTCGTCGTCATCGGTGCCGGGCCGGTTGGCCAAAGTTCGGCGCTCGCTGCCGCCGAGGCAGGAGCAAGCGTTCTTGTCATAGAACGTTCCGGGAGCTGCACGGGAAAGCACCATGTGCTCGCCGCATGGGGAACCGCTTTGCAAAAGGAGGCGGGATTCGACCCTACGCTGGACGAATACGTCGCGTCGATCTGCGCCTACAAGGACCGGAGCAGCGACCTTGACGAAGACATGGTCCGCTACACCGTCGAGCAGATGGCTCCCACATACGAATGGATGGAGGCGCACGGTGTGGAGTTCGGGCGTTGCTGCGCCATCAATGGCGAGCCTTTTGCAGGGCTCAGCAGCGTGGCCAGCGTGCATGGGCGTGACACGGCAAAGGCTTTCACCGAGGTGTTCGAAGGCTGTTGCCTCGACGCCGGCGTCGAGTTCATGTTCGATACCGAGGCCAACGGGCTGTTGCTGGGCGAGGACGGTGCGGTTCGCGGCGTGACGGCGACGGCCTCGGACGGGCATGTGCTGGAGATTCATGCGAGGTCGGTCGTGTTGGGCACGGGAGGGTTCGGAGGCGACGACGAACTGCTGCGCCGCTATGCCCCTTGGATCCCCAACTTCGGCCCTCTCGACAAAACGGGCCAGTGGACGTTAGGCGACGGGTTCGCCATCCGCGAAGGGAAGCGCATCGGCGCGGACCTCTGCTCGCAAGGCGGAGGCGGGCTCATCTATAAGAATTTCGAAGGGGCCAATACCGACCTCGCCGGTCAAGCGCTTCATGTGGGCAGCGACGGCAAGAGGTTCTGCGACGAAAGCGCGATACGCTTTGCCCGTACGCGCAGCGCGTTGGATGCCGGCAACGGAGAGGCGTTCATACTCTACGATGCCGACCTGGTGAACGAACTGTATACGGGCGCGTCCTCGAGCGGCGGTGCCGTTGCGACCGGCGAGGTCAGCGAAGCCCAAGAGGTGCTCGATGCCGCGATCGAGGCGGGAAGCGCCTACAAAGCGGGCACCATCGAGGAACTTGCCCGTCTCATGAACGTCAATGCAGCCGTCCTGTCTGAAACCGTGGCAGTATACAATGCCGCCTGCGTATCGGGCGTCGACGACCAGTTCGGCAAGCCGGCGATTAAGATCGGCGTTATGGACGATCCCGCCCATGTGGGAGATTTCACCTACCCTCAGATAGAGCAGGAATTCAGGCTGCTGAACGAGATCAAGACCCCGCCGTTCTACGCGACGCGCGTGACCTACAACAGCTACCAGCTGTTCCAGACGTTCGGCGGGCTCAAGATCGACAAGCAGGCGCAGGTCCTAGACGTGGAAGGATCTCCGATCGCCAACCTGTTCGCTGCTGGCGAGGCGGCAAACGGCCAGATGATCGGCGCGACTTATCCGTTCTCCGGCCTGGCTGCCGCCGGTACCTATATCTATGGAAGGCTGGCCGGCCAGAGCGCCGCCGCCAATGCGAAGGGCGCATAGGCGGGGCGGTCGAGCACGTCTCCGCATTCCGCCTCGTCGCCAAAGGCGACGAGGCGGACTCCTGTTTCGCCCGTTCGCACCCCGGCTTTTCTTCAGGCGTTCGCCTGCCATGCTGTTCGTTGCTGCCGAAGCGCCCCCCTGTTGCTGCGCTCTTTGCCAAAGGCGGAGCGGCCGCTTTCGGGGCATGAAACCTCTTGCCGTCGTTAATCTGGCGTATTCGTGGACGCGGAGCATCCATTGCCGCAGCGTAATTTGCAATTGCATGCTCATCGTGTACAATATCCCCACGTGAACTGTGCCCCCGAAGGGAAACGCAGCATTTGAAAACGCAGCAGGTGTGGAGGAAACAATGCCAAACAAGATAGGTTCCGAGCATTTGGCGGTCATCAAGGTCGTCGGCGTCGGCGGCGGCGGCACGAATGCCGTGAACCGCATG
>CAJFVW010000205.1 GCA_904420575.1 uncultured Gordonibacter sp. | reverse complement strand
GAGGACATGATGTTCATGGGCGTGCCTTTGGACAAGATGCCCACCGTGGTGAAGGGATGCACGGAACTGGCGAAGAAGGCCATCCCGCATTCCCGCATGAAGATCTACGTGCCGCCTATCATGTAGTTCCGGCGGCCTACGGCCACCGGAACGAGCCGACGCTGCGGCCGGCCGTGGTGCCGGATCTTCGCACGATGCCGAAGGCTTGCGTACCGGAGTGCGCGGCGCCTTCGCCATCCCGCGAATCTCGGGCACCACGGACGGCCTCGCTGACTGACGAGCGCCAACCTGGGAGACTGGGGAACCAGTACCAACCTGTGAGGAGGAACCATGGAATCGCTGTTCACGTTGCGTCCGGCGCGCGAAGACGACCTGCCCACCATCAACGCGTTTGCGGCCGTCGAAGGCATGGCCGACCTTCCTTCCATCGATCGGGTGACGGTGGCCGAAAGCGAGGCGGGCGACGTGGTGGGGTTCGTGCGCATCGCGGCCGAGGAAGAAGGCGTGGGCCACGTGAACCCCATCGTCGTGTATTCCACCTGGCGCGGATACGGCGTGGGGCGCGCGCTCATGGACGACGCGCTCGCACGCTACGGCGAGCTGCGCCTGGTGTCGCGCGGGTCCAGCCTCGGCTTCTATCGGGCACTCGGCTTTCACGAGGTGCCGTGGGACCAGATCGACCCCGTCATAGCGGACGACTGCAACGGATGCGACATCCACGACGAATGCGGTCCCACTCCGGTGGCGCGCACACGGGACTGACGCCGCGTCGCTGGGAGCGCAGCCACGGCCGCAAGGCGAATCGTGCGCCCGCCTCGGCTTGGCATCGTGCATAATCACGGGCATGAGGTTGCCTGTTTCTGGGGCTCGCGAAGGCGGGAAAAGGAAAGGTGTTCAGGCACATGGAAAACAGAAAGCTCACTCCCGAAGAGCTGGATCAGCTTGCCCGGCTGGACTCCCCCCGTCTGGACATGCTGGCCGTATGGGCGAACAAGCAGCTCACGTGCTCCCACTGCAAAAGATGCACGCTGCGGTGCGAGGTGCTCAAGAGCGCCGCGCTGGACGCGGGCCTGGTGGAAGAGGGGTACCAGCGCATCATGGCCCTCGCGCCCGAAGAGCGCATCCCGGCCGTGCAGCGGCTCGTGCAGGAACGCCCCGACGTGTACCAAGCGCTGCGCCGTTGCTGTTTCTGCGGCTACTGCACCGCCGCATGCCGCCATCACGTGCTTGCGGCCGACCGGATGCGCGACTGGCGCGCCCTGTTCATGGAAGCCGGCCTCATGCCGCCCGAAGACTCCAAGTCGGTCATGGTGGACAACGAGTGGCACATCTTCAACGCGTATCGTGCCGTGTACGGCATCTACTATCCGGAATTCGTCTCGCTGGCCCAGGCGGCCGAAAACGGTCCCGGCCTGGTGGACACCGTGTTCTTCCCTGGATGCTCTCTGGTCAGCTACGCTCCCGACCTGACGCGCAAGGTGGGCGCATGGCTCACGCGGGCGGGCGTTGCCTGGGCGCTGTCCGACGACTGCTGTGGAAGCCCCCTCATGAGCGCAGGGCTGTTCGACCGTGCGGCCGGACTGCGCGAAAGGTTGCTCGGCCAGATGCGCGCCGCCGGCGTCACGCGCATGCTCACGGTGTGCCCCGGCTGCGGGGAAGAATTCGCCGAAACGTTCGGCGACGAGATCGACATCGTGCCCTTGCCGGAGTTCTTGCTGGAGAAGGCAGGGTCGGTGCCTTCGGACGAGGGCGCCCCAAACGGCTTTGCTCCCTTGGAAACGTCGAGCGTCACGGTGTTCGACTCCTGTCACGACCGCGCGGACGGACGCCACGGGGCGGCCATCCGCGAGCTGCTGCGCCGCTACCTGCCCGATGCGCGGCAGGTGGAGATGGACCATCGCAGGCGGGGGACGCTCTGCTGCGGCGCGGGAGGCGCCGTGGCCTCCTTCGACGGCGACATCACGAACCGCCGCGTGTGGCGCGTGATAGAGGAAGCGCGCAAAACCGGCGCCGAAACCCTGGTGACCATGTGCCCCACCTGCACCTACACGGTGGCCCAGGCCTGCCTGGAATCCCCTGGGCGCGCCATCGGCAACCGCCAGTACCTGGAGCTGCTGTTCGGCGAGGCCATCGACTGGGCGCAGGTGTTCGATCAGCTGGGCTCCATGTGGACCGGCGAATACGGCCCCTGGCTCATGCAGACGCTCTACTGACGGCTCGCGGCCTGCGTGCCGGCGGCTAGTGCGCGCACTGCGGCGTGTCGGGCAGCTCGATGTCCAGGGCGCGCGCGGCATCGGCGCGCAGCTCTTCGATGGTCAGTTCGTAGCAGGCCAGCGCGTCGATCCAGCGGCGCAGGCAGCGGTAGCCTTTGTCCGTGAGCGTGAACAGGCGCTTGGCCGACCCTTCTTCGGGCGTGTCCCACACCGAAGACACCAGGCCGCCCTCCTCCATGCGCTTGAGGGCGCGGTAGATGCCGGTGGCGTCGGGCTTCTTGCCGCCGAACATGGGCGAGGCGGCCGCCTGCTGCACGATGATGTAGCCGTGCATGGGCTTCTTCGACTGGGCGAGCAGGGTGAGGATGGTCGGCTGGGACAGGCGGTTGAGCGATTTTCCCAGTTCGGCACATTCGTTCAGATCGTCGTCGGTCTTCGGGTGGCAGCTGCTCCACATAAGGCGGCCTCTTTCTTCCTGGCAGTTCGGGTTTTCGGCGTGCCCCGAGGGGCATGCAGGGCTTCTTGCATGGCCGGTCCGCGCGGAAGGCGTGCGGCATGCCTGACAGACGCAGGCGGCGGCGCACCAGAACCGCGCGTCGCCGCCTGTTTCGTTTGCAAACACTATCATCTCATAACTATTTGCAAACTGCCACTATTGTTTCGGTGAAAATATCAGCGAAGAGAAAAACCGCGGTCTCCGTAAAGGATGGGAGGGCACGTCGGTCAAGATGCGTTTATTGAGCGTATTTGACGCTTCGTTACCAGTGTCCCTGCCTGTCAAGGGGTCTTGTCCTACAATATCGCATGACAAACGCAGCCCCTTTTCGGCGCTTCGACTTCCCGCCGGGACGCTGCCCGGCGATGCGCCTCCGCCTCTTGGAGGCAGGCGTGGCCCCTCCGGCATCGAAGCCGCTTCTGACAGACAAGGAGATCGCCTATGTGCGGAATCGTCGGCTACACGGGATCGCGTCCCGTGACGGACATCCTGATGGAAGGGCTCTCGCGGCTCGAGTACCGCGGCTACGACTCGGCGGGCATCGCCGTCGAGCAGGACGGCAAGCTGGAGGTCGTGCACTGCAAAGGCAAGGTGAGCGGGCTTGCGGCGCTGGTGGCCCCGCTCGGCCTGACGGGCACCTGCGGCATCGGCCACACGCGCTGGGCCACGCACGGCCGTCCTTCCGAGGCGAATGCGCATCCCCACGTCTCCTGCGACGGCCATGTGGCCGTCGTCCACAACGGCATCATCGAGAACTACGCCGAACTGCGCGAGGAGCTGGAAGGCCGCGGCCATGCGTTCACGAGCGAGACCGACACCGAGGTGATCGCGCATCTGGTGGAAGAGGCCTACGGGGGCGACTACGACCTGCTGCAGGCCGTGCGCGAGGCGACGGAGCGCCTCATCGGTGCCTATGCGCTCGCCGTGGTGAGCGACCGGGAGCCGGGCACCATCGTGGCGGCGCGCAAGGACTCGCCTTTGGTGGTGGGCCTGGCGGAAGACGGCGCCTACGTGGCCAGCGACATCATCGCCATGATCGACGCCACGCGCGACGTGGCCGTCCTGGCCGATGGCGACATGGCCAAGCTCACGCCGGACGGGACGATGTTCTTCAACGTGCGCGGCGAGGCGTACGAGCCCGAGCCCACGCATGTCGACTGGGACCTGGACGTGGCCGAAAAGGGAGGTTACCCCGACTTCATGATGAAGGAGATCCACGAGCAGCCGCGCGTCATCCGCGACACGCTGGCGGGCCGCCTGGTGAACGGCGCGCTCTCCATCGACGAGCTGGACCTCACGCACGAGGAGCTCAACCTCATCGACCGCGTGTACGTCATCGCCTGCGGCACGTCCTATCATGCGGGCCTCATTGCGAAGAACTTGATCGAAGGCTGGGCGCGCATCCCCTGCGAGGTGGAGGTGGCCAGCGAGTTCCGCTACCGCAACCCCATCATCACGCCGTCCACGCTGGTGGTTGCCGTGTCGCAGTCGGGCGAGACGGCTGACACGCTGGCCGCCGTGCGCGACGCCCGCGTGAAGGGCGCGAAGGTGTTCGGCATCACGAACGTGGTGGGCTCGCCGCTGGCGCGCGAATCCGACGGCGTCATCTACACGAAGGCGAACAAGGAGATCGCCGTCGCGTCGACGAAGTCGTTTTTGGGCCAGGTGGTGTCGCTCACGCTGCTGGCCCTGCTGCTGGCGCAATCGAAGGGCAAGCTCAAGACGAACCAGGTGCGCCTTCTGTTCCACGAGCTGGCCGACACGGCCGAGCAGGTGGAGCGCATCCTGGCCGACGCCTCGGCCATCGACGCGGCGGCCGAGGCGTGCAAGGACGCCAAGAGCGCGCTTTTCGTGGGCCGCGGCATGGGCGCCGCCATCGCGTGCGAAGGCGCGCTCAAGCTCAAGGAGATCAGCTATCTGCACGCCGAGGCCTATCCGGCCGGCGAGATGAAGCACGGCCCCATCGCGCTCATCGACGAGGGCTTCCCCGTCATCGCCATCGCCACGCAAAGCCCGGTGTACGACAAGATGGTGTCGAACCTGCAGGAAGCGAAGGCGCGCGGGGCCATGGTGGTGGCCATCGCCACCGAGGGCGACGAGGACATCCGCGCGCATGCCGACCACGTCGTCTACATCCCGAAGGTGCGCGACGCGCTTTCGGCCATCACGGCCAGCGTGCCGCTGCAGCTGTTTGCGCGCGCCATCGCCGTGGCACGGGGGTGCGACGTGGACCAGCCGCGCAACCTGGCGAAAAGCGTGACGGTGGAATAACTACCCGCGGAACCGCGGAAGGGCCCGGCATTGTCCAGTCGCTCAGATCGGTTACGGCGGCCTGACGGCCACCGTAACGGGTCGACGCTGCGGGACGCCGCGGCACGCCGCCTTCGCGCGATCCCGCAAGCTCGCGTACCGCAGTACGCTTCGCTTGCGCGATCTCACGAATTCGACGCACCGCGACGCCCCTCGCTGACCGAGAGGAACCTGTGATTTGATTTGGAGAAGAAGGACATGGGAGTGAGCCAAGGCATCGACGGGGCCGTGGGCCTGGGAGTGGACATCGTGGACATCGCGCGCATGAAGCGCATCCTGGAACGCACGCCCAGCTTCGCGCGCAAGGTGTATTCGGACGAGGAACGCGCCTACTGCCTGGACAAGGCGACGCCCGAAGTGCATTTCGCCACGCGGTTCGCCGCGAAGGAGGCCGTGGTCAAGGCGCTGGGCACAGGCTTTTCGGGAGGCATCGGCGTGCGCGACATAGAGGTGCGACGCACGTCGAAGGGCCGGCCCTACGTGGTGCTTTCCGGGCGCGCGAAGG
Organism: uncultured Gordonibacter sp.; assembly: GCA_904420575.1. Taxonomy (GTDB): domain Bacteria; phylum Actinomycetota; class Coriobacteriia; order Coriobacteriales; family Eggerthellaceae; genus CAJFUR01. The sequence goes on along the minus strand of CAJFVW010000205.1, from coordinate 38,314 downwards.
AAGTGGCGCGCGAACTGGGCGTGCGCGAGCTGCCCATCTCGCTTTCGTACACGCACACCGAGGCCGTGGCGTGCGCCATGGCCATCACCGAGGCCTCCGTGCGTGCCGCCGAAGAGCGCGTGAATCCCATGGAGGAGCTGGCGCGCCAGTTCAAGGAGGCGCGCGGCATGCTGGACGAGCTGGGCCCCGCTTCGAAGCCCGATGGCGGCCCCACCTCGGCCGCGGAGGCCCACGGCGGCCCTGCCGCTGGGGCAGCAGGTGTGGCGGCCACGGAGCCGGTTGCAGCGAACCTTTCGGCCATGGAGATGGAGGCGGCTGCGGAGGCGGCGGCTGCGGAGGCGGCGGCAGAACGACCCGCCGGCTAGGGCGGGGCGCTTGCAGGAAGGCCGTGCGGGCTGCTATGCTGACCGTACGACCCCTAAGGAGGCGGTGTTTCATGGCGGATGTGCGCGAATACGGAGCCGACGAGCTGGTGGCGCTCCTGCCCCTGCCGGCCGACGACGCGAACAAGTATACGCGCGGCAGGCTGGTGGTGGTGGCGGGCAGCGCGCGCTACCCCGGTGCCGCGTGCCTGGCGGCCTGCGCGGGACAGCGCGCCGGAGCGGGCTACACCGAAGTGGTGTGCGCGCCCGAGGCGGTGGACCTGGTGCGTTCGTGCCGTTCTTCGTTGGTCGTGCGCTCGTGGCTGGGGTGGGGCGCCGCCGACCTGCCTGCCGACGCGCCGGGCAAGCCGGTCGCCTTCGCCCTGGGTCCCGGATTCGACGCGGAGGACGCGGCCTGTACGCGCAACGCGTATCTGGTGCTCAAGCATGCCGATGCGCCCGTGCTGGTGGATGGGGGCGCGCTTGCGGCGCTGTCCACGCCGAAGGGCCGTCGCCTGCTCAAGCGCCGTTTCGTGCGCGGCCTTCCCACGGTGGTGACGCCTCATGGGGGCGAGGCCGCCCGCTTGGCCGAGCCGTTCGGCCTGCCCACGGACGACCCGGCGGGGCTGGCGCGCCTTGTCGCGCTCGCCTATGGCGTGGTGGCCGTGGTGAAGGGACCGGACACGTTCGTGTCGGACGGCGACGACGTGGTGGCGGTCCGCTGCGGCACGCCGGCCCTCGCGAAGGCCGGCACGGGCGACGTGCTCGCGGGCGTGCTGGGCGCGTTTTTGGCGCAGGGGCTGGAGCCGACGGACGCGGCCGTGCTGGCGGCCACGCTGCATGCCCTGGCGGGAAGATGCGCCTCCGTGCGCCGTACCGACATCGGCGTCGTCGCGGAGGACGTCGTCGAGGCCTTGCCGGAAGCCGTCTCCGCGCTCGTCGCGCTGGCGTGAGGTGCCCGCCACGCGCATCCCGCATGCGCGTCCCGTCCGCTCGCGGCGTGGTGACGGTGCGGCCGTCTCCGATTGCGCGGGCCTAACTGTTCGGAAACGTTTGTCGGGTTACCTCGCGGCGCTCACGGCGTGCGCTACAATGCAGACGACAATGCGAAGCGCATCGGTAATCGATGGCGCGCACGAGGCTGCGACGGAGAAGGAGCGTGATCCGAAGAATGGAAACGGCGAAACGGCATGATTGGGGACTGGTCGTCGCGGGCGTGTTGCTGGTGGCGCTCGCGCTCTTCTTCACCGTGGCTCCCGGGCTCACCCTGGTCACCATCACGGCCATCGCAGGCGCCGGCTTCCTGGTGTCCGGCATCTTCGACGCCGTCATGTACGTGCGGTTCCGGCGGGCCATGGACCTTTCGGGCTGGGTGCTGGCGTACGCCGTCCTCGACATCGTGCTCGGCCTCATGTTCCTGCTGCATCCGTTGGCGCTTTCCGGCGTGATCCCCTGGGTGATCGGCGCGTTCCTGCTCGTCTTCGGCATCTTCGAGGTGGTGGCGGCGCTGCGCGTGCGCAGGCTGGGCACGTCCCTGTGGGGCTGGATGCTGTTCTCCGGCATCGTCGAGGCGCTCTGCGGCCTGACGTTCTTCCTGGCGCCTGCGACGTTCGTCGTCTTCCTGGCGCTGTTCGTCGTCATGCGTGGCGTGTCGCTCATCGTGTACGGATGGAACGCAGGCAGGGCGCTCGTCTAAGGCGTGGCGCGGGCAGCGAAGTGCCGCGCGCACGGCCTGTGCGCAGGCAGGGCGCCGCGCGGATGCTGGCGGGAAAGAAGGCGCGAGCGGCACTCCGTTCGATGAAGCGGTGAAAGATGAGTGGATGACGCAGCCTTGCGCAGGCTCGTGGTAGAATTCCCAAGAAAACAGGAGGGTTCCTGCGTGGCCGGGGCCCTCGTTCCCTTTGGCAGAAAGCGACGGCGGTGGCAGACATGGCGGACGAACAGCAGACGTTGTTGGACGAGTGCGCGCTCGCGCGCGCGGCCAGCGATCCCGAGGCGCGCATCGAGCAGCTGCGGCGCGAGATAGAGCATCACAGCTATCTGTACTATGCCAAGGACGCTCCCGAGATTTCCGACGGCGCGTTCGACTCGCTCATGCGCGAGCTGCGCGAGCTGGAGGACGCCCACCCGGACCTGGTGGACCCGTCCAGCCCCACGCAGCGCGTCGGCGGGTACGTGGGGGAGCAGTTCGCGCCGGTGCGCCACGAGCGCCGCATGTACTCGCTCGACAACGCCATGGACTTGGGCGAGCTGGACGCCTGGCTAGACCGTGTGAAGGAGGCCTTCGGCCACATGGTCCCGGTGGTGTGCGAGCTCAAGATCGACGGCTCGTCCATCGCCCTCACCTACGAGGACGGCCGCCTCGTGCGGGCCGCCACGCGCGGCGACGGCACCACGGGCGAGGACGTGACCGCCAACATGCGCACGGTGCGCGACGTGCCGCTGCGCCTGCGGGAGGGCGCGCTCGCGCAGCTCGCGGACGCGGCGGCCCCCGTGGAGCTGCGTGGCGAGGTGTACATGCCCAAGGTCAGCTTCGCCATGCTGAACGAGGCGGCCGAGGCCAACGGCCGCGCGGCGTTCGCCAACCCGCGCAACGCGGCGGCGGGCAGCCTGCGCCAGAAAGACCCCGCCGTCACGGCACGCCGCGACCTCTCGACGTTTCTGTACGCGGTGGCGGACGAGCGCGCGCTGCGCGCGTCCGGCCAGTGGGAGCTTCTGCAGTGGCTGCGCGAGGCCGGCTTCCACGTGAACCCCGACGTCGAGCTCTGCGAGACGGAAGAGGCGGTCCATGCCTTCTGCGCCCGGGCGCTCGAGCGGCGGGAAGATTTGCCCTACGAGATCGACGGCGTGGTGGTGAAGGTGAGTTCGTTCGTGCAGCAGGAGGCCATGGGATACACAGCCCGCGCGCCGCGCTGGGCCATCGCGTTCAAGTTCCCGCCCGAAGAGAAGACCACCATCCTGCGCGACATCACCGTGCAGGTGGGCCGCACCGGCGTGCTCACCCCGGTGGCCGAGCTGGATCCCGTGGTGGTGGCCGGCTCCACCGTGGCGCGCGCGACGCTGCACAACGAGGACGAGGTGCACCGCAAGGACGTGCGCGTGGGCGACACGGTCATCGTGCGCAAGGCGGGCGACGTCATCCCCGAGGTGCTGGGCCCCGTGCTGGCCCTGCGCCCGGAAGGAGCGCCCGTGTGGCACATGCCGGAGCGCTGCCCCAGCTGCGATTCGCCCGTCATCCGCGAGGAAGGCGAGGTGGCGTACCGCTGCATCTCCATCGACTGCCCGGCGCAGGCCTTGGAGCGCCTGCTGCACTGGGCGAGCCGCGGGGCCCTCGACATAGACGGCATGGGCGAAGAGATCGTCGCGCGCCTGGTGGAGAGCGGCCGCCTTGCCGACGTGGCCGACTACTACACGCTGGACGAGGTGGAGCTGTCGCTTCTGGACATGGGCCGCGTGAACAAGGACGGCGAGCCCATCCGGCTGGGGCAGACCGTGGCGAAGAAGCTGGTGGCCGCCATCGAGGCCAGCCGCACCCGCACGTTCGCCCGCGCGCTTTTCGGCCTGGGCATCCGCCACGTGGGCAAGACCACGGCCGAGCTTCTGGCTGCCGCCTATCCGTCCATCGGGCTTCTGGCCGCCGCCAGCGAGGAGGACCTGGCAGCCATCGAGGGCATCGGCCCGAAGATCGCCCACAGCGTGTACCTGTTCCTGCGCACGCCGGACAACGCGGCCGTCATCGAGCGCTTGCGCGCGCGGGGCGTGCGCCTGGAGGACGACGCCGCCGAACCGGCCGAGCAGCTGCCCCAAACGCTTGCGGGTCTCACGTTCGTGCTGACCGGAAGCCTGGTGGAAAGCGGCATGACGCGCGACGAGGCCGGCGCGGCCCTGAAGGCGCGCGGGGCCAAGGTGAGCGGCAGCGTGTCGAAGAAGACCAGCTTCGTGGTGGCGGGCGAGGCCGCCGGCTCCAAATACGACAAGGCCGTGTCGCTGGGCATATCCGTGCTGGACGAGGCTGCGCTGCTGCATATCCTGGAGACCGGCGAGGCGCCGGCAGTGCAGGAAACGCCCGTCGGCTGACCTTTGCGCCGCACGCGCCAGGGATGCAAATCCGCGAGTATTCCGACGATCGGACAGCCGTGCTTCGGCCGCTGCGCCGCTGGGAGCGACGAAGGGCCGGACGTGACGGCGGCGGCGCTGGGCGTTCCCTGTCCCTTGAGCCTCCCATCACGCCGTTCGCCGATGAAGTTACGAATTTCAGATACGTAACACCGCTGGCGCAGAGGGTCTGCTATAGTGTGTTACGCAATTTTGATACGTAACACGAGAGGCGAGAGGCGACGTCTGCGGCGCGGGGGTGTGCGGAGGCGGCGGTGCTCGGCGGACAGGGAGGACCCCATGGCTACGATCACTCGACGGCAGTTCGCGCAACTGGCGGGCGCGGGCGCGGCGACGCTGTCGCTGGGCGGCCTGCTGGCGGCGTGCACCAATGGCGACGCAGGCAAGGGCGACGCGAAACCGGAGGAGGGCGTCTCGGCGGGCACCGACACGTCCAAGCAGGTGATCGTGTCCATGACGCCGGGGTCGGAACCGGCGGCCGGCTTCGACCCCCTGGTGTCGTGGGGCTGCGGCGAGCACGTGCACGAGCCGCTCATCCAGTCCACGCTGATCGCCACCACCACCGAGCTGGGCTTCCAGAACGACCTGGCCACGTCCTACGAGGCGTCGGCCGACGGCCTGACGTGGACGTTCGCCATCCGCGACGACGTGAAGTTCACCGACGGCCAGCCGCTCACGGCGCGCGACGTGGCCTTCACCCTCAACGGCATCCGGAACGCCGAGGCGTCCGAGTGCGACCTGTCCATGATGAAGGAGGCCGTGGCCACGGACGACACGACGGTGGAAATCAGCCTCGACAAGCCGTTCAACGCGCTTCTGTACACGCTTGCCGTCATCGGCATCGTGCCCGAGCATGCCTACGACGACTCCTACGGCGACCATCCCATCGGCTCGGGCCGCTACATGCTGGAGCAATGGGACAAAGGCCAGCAGGTCATCCTCAAGGCGAACCCGGACTACTACGGCGATGCGCCGAAGATGGAGCGCGTCGTGGTGGTGTTCATGGAGGAAGACGCCTCGCTCGCGGCGGCGCAGTCCGGCCAGGTGGACGTGGCCTACACGGCCGCGACGTTCGCGGACAACCAGCCGATGGGCTACGACCTGCTCAACTGCAAGTCGGTGGACTCGCGCGGCATCTCGCTGCCGTCCGTGCCCGCAGGCGGCACGAAGAAGGACGAAGGCGGCGAATACGCCGCCGGCAACGACGTGACCTGCGACCTGGCCGTGCGCCAGGCCATCAACTACGGCGTGGACCGCGAGAGGATGATCGACAACGTGCTGAACGGCTACGGCACGGTGGCCTACAGCGTAGGCGACGGCATGCCGTGGTCCTCGACCGACATGAAGTGCACGACCGACGTGGAAAAGGCGAAGAAGCTGCTCGACGACGGCGGCTGGGCGGCCGGCGCGGACGGCATCCGGGAGAAGGACGGCACGCGCGCGACGCTGGACCTGTACTACTCTGCCGGCGACTCCGTGCGCCAGGCCATCGCCGCCGAGTTCGCCAACCAGATGAAGGAGCTCGGCATCGAGGTGAACATCAAGGGCGCCAGCTGGGACGACCTCTATCCTCACCAGTTCACCGACCCGGTGGTGTGGGGCTGGGGCACCAACGCCCCTACCGAGACGTACAACCTGTTCTACTCGGCAGGCACCGGCAACTACGCCTGCTACGAGAACGCGACGGTGGACGGCTACCTCGACGAGGCGCTCAGCACTCCGCGCGTGGAGGACTCGTTCGAATTCTGGAAGAAGGCGCAGTGGGACGGCACGACCGGCTTCGCCCCGCAGGGCGACGCGCCGTGGGTGTGGTTCGCCAACGTCGACCACCTGTACTTCGCGAAGGAGAACCTCAAGGTGGCGAAGCAGAAGCCGCACCCGCACGGCCACGGCTGGTCGCTGGTGAACAACGTCGACCAGTGGACGTGGGCTTGATGTTCCGCCGACGCGGCGGGGTCCGGATAGCGCCCAGTCGCTCAAACAGTCCTGAGCTCGCACGGACAGCCCACAGCCGGTGATCGACGAGCGCTCACCGGCGCGCCCGCTCGGGCGCAAAAGAAGGTGTGTGAACAGTCCGCTGGACTGTTCACCATGCGGAACTCGCTTGGTGGGCACCATCCGAACCCCGCCGCTGATCGGGTTGCGTTTTATGCCCGTGTTCTGATCGCCGTTATCGCTTGATGGGGTATTCTTGTCGGGACGTTTTTGATTGATGAGGGGATCGCCGTTATTCTGATGCCTCGGTTCATCCTTCGTAACATAGTGAAGTTCGCACTGCTCATGATCGCGGTGAGCATGGCGACGTTCGTGCTGGTGAGCATATCGCCCATCGACCCCGTGCAGGCGAACGTGGGGCAGGCGGCGCTCATCAACATGAGCGAGGCGAAGCGCGCCCAGCTGGCGGAGTACTGGGGCGTGAACACGCCCCTGTGGGAGCGCTATGTCAACTGGATCACGGCGGCGTTTCAGGGCGATCTGGGCACGTCGCTGCGCTACAACGCGCCGGTGGCCGACGTCATCGCCACGCGCGCGCTCAACTCGCTCGCGCTCATGGCCACGGCCTGGGTCGTGAGTGGCGTGCTCGGCTTCGCGCTCGGCATCCTGGCCGGGGCGAACCGGGGGCGCCTCGTGGACCGCATCGTGAAGGGCTACTGCTTCCTGCTGGCCTCGGTGCCCACGTTCTGGCTCGGGCTCGTGTTCCTCATCGTGTTCTCGGTCTGGCTCGGGTGGTTCCCGTTCGGGTTCTCGGTGCCCATCGGCGTGGCGGCGGCCGACGTGACGCTGGCCGACGCCCTGCACCACCTGGCGCTGCCGGCGCTCACGCTCTCGGTGGTGGGGGTGGCGAACATCGCGCTGCACACGCGCGAGAAGACCATCGACGTGCTGGAGAGCGACTACGTCCGCTTCGCCTGTGCCCGCGGCCTGTCCACGTGGGGCGCGCTGCGCCATCACGGGCTGCGGAACCTCGCGTTGCCGGCGCTCACGCTGCAGTTCGCGTCCATCTCGGAGATCTTCGGAGGCTCGGTGTTGGTGGAGCAGGTGTTCTCGTATCCCGGCCTTGGACAGGCGGCCGTCACGGCCGGCCTCGGCGGCGACGTGGCGCTCTTGGCGGGCATCGCCGTGCTGTCGGCGGCGTTCGTGTTCGGCGGCAACCTGATTGCGAACATGCTGTACGGCGTGGTGGACCCCCGCATCCGCCGCGGCGAGGGGGAGGCGAGGACCCATGCCTAGCCTGGACGCCGTCAAGCGGAGTGTGCGGGAACATGCCTCCGGCGCCTTGCCGCCCCGGGTTCCCTCGTTGCTCGACGACTGCGCGAACGTCCTGCACCGCCCGCGCAAGGCCCGGGTGGGCAACCGCAAACTCACGCTGGCGGCCATGGTGTTCGCCGTGGCGGCGCTCGCGGCCGTGGTGGTGGCGGGCGTGCTGGCGACCGATGCCGCCACGGCCACGGACTTCGCGCAGAAAAACCTCGCGCCCTCGCCCGCGCACCCCTTCGGCACCGACTGGATGGGGCGTGACATGCTACTGCGCACCTTGGCGGGCCTGTCCACAAGCGTGCTCGTGGGGTTGCTGGCGGCCACGGTGTCGTCGGTGATCGCCCTTGTCATGGGCGCGGTTGCGGCGCTTGGCGGCAAAAAGGCGGACGCGGTGGTCACGTGGCTCATCGACCTCATGATGGGCATTCCGCACATCGTGCTGCTCATCCTCATCTCGTTCGCGCTGGGGAAGGGGTTCTGGGGCGTCGCCATCGGCGTGGCGGTGACGCACTGGCCGAGCCTCACGCGCGTCCTGCGCGCCGAGATCCTGCAGTGCAAGCAGTCCGCGTTCGTGGCCGTGGCGCGCAAGCTGGGGCAGAGCCCCGCGCGCATCGCGACGAGGCACATGCTGCCCTACGTGCTGCCGCAGTTCCTCGTGGGCCTCATCCTGTTGTTCCCCCATGCCATCCTGCACGAGGCGGCCGTGACCTTCCTCGGTTTCGGCCTGCCGCCCGAGCAGCCGGCCATCGGCGTCATCCTCAGCGAGTCGATGGGGTACCTCTCGGCAGGCATGTGGTGGCTCGCCGTGTTCCCGGGCCTCGCGCTCATCGCGACCGTGCTCTTGTTCGACTTGGCGGGATCGAGCCTCCGCAAGCTCGTCGACCCGCACAGCGCGCAGGAATAGGAGGTGCGAAACTTGGAGAGGCTGACGGAAAAGGAAGTGAACGGCCTGCGCGAACGCGTTCAGGGCGAGACGTTGCGGGGAGTGCCGGGGGACCGGCAGGCGGACGAGCGTCGCGCTGCCCTGCGGCACGAGGCGCTGCGGCACGAGGACGCGCAGGCGCACCACCATCACACGCATGCGCCGGTTTCGCGCCACGAGCATGGCCATCATCTGCTGCAGGTGGAGGATTTGAGCGTGGGCTTCCGCATGTACCAGGAGGACGAGCCGTTCTTCCGCGCGAAGCAGCGCATGGTGCCGGTCATCGAGAACCTGAGCATCTCGGTGCACGTGGGCGAGATCGTGGCCGTGGTGGGCGCGTCGGGCTCCGGCAAGACGCTCCTGGCCGACGCCATCCTGGGCCTGTACGAGCCGAACGCCACCGTGTGCGGCCGCATCTGGTACGACGGCGAACCTCAGGACGCCGCATCCCTCGCGGGCCTGCGCGGTCGCGGTATCTCGCTCGTGCCGCAAAGCGTGAACAACCTCGACCCGCTCATGAAGGTGGGTCGGCAGGTGGAGGGGTTCGCGCGCACGGACGTGCCCCTGGCCACGCGCCGCACACGTCGCCGCGAGTTGTTCGCGCGCTACGGGTTGGGCGAAGATGCGGCGGGCCTGTACCCCCACCAGCTGTCGGGCGGCATGGCGCGGCGCGTGCTCCTGTGCTGTGCGCTCATGGACGACCCGCGCGTCATAATAGCCGACGAGCCCACGCCGGGCTTGGACCTGCCGCTCGCGCTGGCGGCGCTGGCCGACTTCCGCAGCTTCGCGGACGAGGGGAACGGCGTGCTGCTCATCACGCACGACATCGAGCTCGCGCTGGGCGTGGCCGACCGCGTGGCCGTGTTCCGCGACGGCACGGTGGTGGAGGAGACGGCGGTCGCGAACTTCGCGTCGCCGGACACGCTGGCGCACCCGTTCAGCCGCGAGCTGTGGCATGCGCTGCCCGAACACGACTTCGTGGTTCCGTCAGCTTCCCAGCTGGCTGGGCAAGGCGACGAGGAAGGAGGCCCCCATGCTTGAGGCGCGCGGCATCACCTATGCGCATCCCGGCGCGCGCGAGCCGCTGTACCGCGACTTCGACTTGGCCGTGGGGCCTGGAGAACGCGTGGCCTTGAGCGCGCCCTCGGGCTTCGGCAAGACGACGCTCTGCCGGCTGCTCGCCGGTTACGAGCGGCCGCAATCCGGAAAGATCCTGGTGGACGGCGTGCCGCTGCCGAGGCGCGGAACGTGCCCGGTCCAGCTGATCCTGCAGCATCCCGAGGCGGCCGTCGATCCGCACATGCGTATGGAGCGGACGCTGGCCGAGGCGGGCGAGGTGCCGCAAGGCCTTCTGGACGATCTGGGCATCCAGGAGAAATGGCTTACGCGGTTCCCGCACGAGCTTTCGGGTGGCGAGCTGCAGCGCTTCTGCATAGCCCGTGCGCTCATGGCGAACCCGCGCTATCTGGTGGCAGACGAGATCTCCACCATGCTCGACGCCGTCACGCAGGCCCAGATCTGGCGGTTCCTGGTGACCGAAACGAAGAAGCGCGACGTGGGCCTCGTGTTCGTGTCCCATTCCCCCGCACTCGCCGAACGCATCGCCACGCGCACCATCGACCTGGGCGCAGCGGGTATTCAGCCTTCTTCGAAGGGCCCTGCCGACTGTTGAGGTGCCGCGGATCCCGTCGACCTGGGCGCAGCGGGCATCCGACCTTCTTCGAAAGGCCTCTCCGACCGCCAAGGCGTCTCCGAAAGCTGCCGTCGCGCCCTGCCACGCCGCTGGGTCCCGGTCTGGCCGCTTCGGCTTCCCCGAAGGCCGCTGCAGACCGCCGGGAAGGCGTGGGATGCTGCCCGGCTCGGGCGCAGAGGACAATTTTTTCCGGATATGCGAGTCGCATCGGCTTGCCGAGGTGCGTTTTCGCCGCAAAATGCGGAAGAATCCCGGCAAAAGCCCCGTCGGTGCGCCGCCACGACTCGCATATCCGGAAAAAATTGCAGAAACCACGCCTGCCCATGCGCCGACGCCCGTCGAAACCTATCGAAGCCCGCAGAAACCGCCGTCAAAACCGCGCCGAAGCCCGCCGAAACCAGGCCTGCCGCGCCGAAGCCCTCTGATACCGTGCAGCCCTTGGCCGTACCGCCGTACCGCCGTACCGCCGAACCGCCGTACCGCCGAATCACGCCGAGGCTCGCCGAAAACCGTGCCACGCCACTCCCTTCGCGCCCCGCCGTACCGGTTGCCGCCGAGCCCTGTGCCGCTTCCGGCCTCTGGGAGCATCCGTCCCATGCAATCCTGCGCATCGCGAGCAGGCGCTTTTCGTGCATATGCGGGGGTCCGCGCTGACTTCGCGCAGGCAATTCATTGGTGCGGCCCGGCATATTTATCCGCCAACCGGTATAAATTTTCTTTGACTATATCCTTGAAAATGCATATTATTGTTGTTGGCGCATAGATAGTCTTCTACGGCCGAGGGAATGGGAACCAGGAGGAATCACATGAAGAAACGTACGCGCATCGTGCTCGCATCCGTGCTGGCGTTGTCGCTTGTCGGCGCATTCGCGCTGTTCGGGTGTTCGAACGGGGATCAGAAAGCGGAAGAGCCCCAACAGCAGCAACAGGAGCCTCAGCAGCAGAGCGAAGGACACGAGGCGGTGGAGTTGCAGCTGTTCGCCGCGAACTCGTTGTCCAAGGCCATGGACGCCGTCCAGGCGCTCTACGTGCAGGACCACGACTGGGTCACGTTCAAGGACACGCAGTACCTGTCCTCGGGCGAGCTGAACGAGCAGCTGGCCGGTGGTGCGTACGCCGACGTGCTGATCAGCGCCTCGAAGGCCAAGATGGACGAGGCCGTGGATGCCGGGTACGTGGACGCCGCCACGCGTTTCGACATGTTCAAGAACGACCTGGTGATGGTAGTGGGAGAGAATTCCGAACTGGCCGACAAGGACTTCACGCTCGAGGACATCGCCACGGGCGACTACACCGTGGCCGTGGGCGACGACTCCGTGCCTGCGGGCAACTACGCCAACCAGGCGCTTTCGACCGTGGGCTGCTATGTGGACGCGTCGGGCAAGTCGGGCTCGGACATTTCGGGCAAGGAAGGCAGCTACGACGGCACGCCGCTTGAAGGCAAGGTCAACCTGCAGAGCTCGGTCGGCAACGTCTGCAAACAGGCCGAATCGGGCGCCGTGGACGTCGCGTTCGTGTACAGCTCGGACGTCTACCGTTTCGGCGGCGTGAAAGTGGTGGGCAAGGTTCCGGCCGACACGCACAAGAACATCGTGTACCCCTGCTCCATCTGCACGGACTCCACGAACGCCGAAGCGGCTGCGGAATTCATCGAATGGGCGACCACCGATCCCGAGGCTCTCAAGACGTGGCAGGAGTGGGGCTTCGAGCTGGTGACCGACTAACGAGCGGGTTCGCCGTCCGGCAGGTGAAAGCTCCGGGCACGGCGCTCCTCGGCAAGCTAGGTTTCGCGCTGGTTGTCGGCTGACGTCTGCCACGCATACGGTATCATGATCGGGAAAGGATGGGCGGAGAGGCGCCCATCCTTTCCGCGCGATAAGGATTGCCATGAGAATCTTGTCCATCGACCGGGCGAAGCAGAAAGCGAAGGGGCCGTCGCACGGTGGCAGTCCCGCAAGAGGGCGCAACCGGATCCGCGCCGGTTCGTCGACGCCTGATGGCAGCCGGCTTTCGCCGACGCCTTCCCTCGCATCCGGCATCTTCGGGGCCGCCTGCGCCGCGACTTCGCACGCCTTTGCGTCCGACATCTCCCAGACCGTCTTCGTGCTCGGTTCCCTGCCAATCCCCGCTGCTGCGCGGACGCATGCGCGCGCGGCCTTTGCGGCTTTCGTGCTGGTTGCGGTTTTGCTTGCCGGCTTTCCGTCCACCGCCCTCGCCGCCTCGGACGTTGCCGACCCCTCATCCGCCCAGGGCGCTCCCGCAACCGGCGCTTCCGCCGCCGCCCAGGACGCTTCCGCCGCCGACGGCACCGTCCAGGTGGCGGCCGACGGAGTGGAGGCGACCATGGAAGGCAGCCCCTTCGCGCTCACGTCCTTTTCCCGCTCCCAGGTGGGCAGCAACGGCGAGGCGGGCGAAGGCTACCCGGGCTATCGCTACTACGTCGCCGGCGAGCCCGGCAGCCTGGTGGCCATCGCTTCCGAAGGCCTGACGGTCGTCTACGTTCCCCCCGAGGCCGCACACGACGTCGGCTTCGACGCCGGGTCGTCCGAAAGCCGCGCCTTCCTGAAGCGTTTGCTCGTGGCCCTTGACGCCGCCAACGCGAAGGGCGGCGAGGCGCTGACGGCGGAGGGGGAGTGGCTGTTCACCGGAGAGCCGGAGCTGGAGCAAAACGGGGTGGTCTACCGTTTCGACCAGGAGCTCAAGCCGGGCCAGTTCTATGCCTGCGTGATCGGCGCGGACGGCTCCGACGTGACCGATCCCGCCAACCCGGTCTACGTGGCGCTCTCCCATGCCGACACGGCGCTCGTGGTGCCGTCCTCTCAGGTGCAGGTGGCGGCCGAGCCCACCGGCATCGATGCGTTCGTGGCCTTTCTCGAAGGGATCGACCTGAGTCCTCTGTGGGTCACGCTCAAGACCACCGGCACGGCCATCGTGTTCATCTTCGTGCTGGGCCTGGCAGCCGCGTACTTCAGCCTGCGCATCCCTGCGCGGGCGCAGGACATCGCGGATTCCATCTTCACCATCCCCATGGTGCTGCCGCCCACTGTGTGCGGCTTCCTGCTGCTGCTCGCGTTCGGGCGCAACACGGCGCTCGGGCAGTGGTTCATCGACATCGGGTTCCCGCTCATCTTCAGCTGGCAGGCCACGGTCGTTGCCGCCGTGGTGGTGGCGTTCCCGCTCATGTACCGCAGCGCGCGCGGCGCCTTCGAGAACCTGGATCCGAACATGCTCGATGCGGCGCGCACGCTCGGGTGGTCGAACCGCAAGATATTCTTCAAGCTCATGCTGCCGTTGTCGTGGTCGTCCATCGCGGCCGGCACGGTGCTCGCGTTCGCCCGCGCGCTCGGCGAGTTCGGCGCGACGCTGTTTCTGGCCGGCAACTACCTGGGCATCACGCGTACCATCCCCATCGCCATCTACTTCGAATGGATGAACGGCAACACCGACGTGGCCATCTTCTGGACGGTCGTCATCATGGCGTTCAGCTTCGTCGTCATCCTGTTCATCAACCTGTGGAGCAGACGCACGACGAAGTACCGCAGGAAGGTGGAAGGATGACGGGGACGGGAAGAAAAGGCAACCTGCAGGGTAGGAGTACGTTGTGAGCCTTGAAGTCGACATAAAGAAGCGGTTCTCGTCGTTCCAGCTGGACGTGACGTTCGAGGCAAAAGACGAGACGTTGGGTTTCCTGGGGGCCTCAGGCTGTGGAAAGAGCCTCACCATGCGCTGCATCGCCGGCATCGAGACGCCCGACGAGGGGCGCATCGTGGTGAACGGCCAGGTGTTCTTCGACTCGGAGCGCCGGATCAACCTCAAGCCGCAACAGCGCAAGACGGCGCTGCTGTTCCAGAACTACATGCTGTTCCCTAACCTGACGGTGGCCGAGAACGTGGGCGCCGGCATCGGCAAGGACGTGGCGCGCGCCGAACGCGACGACATCGTGCAGCGCGAGCTCAAGCGGTTCGGCCTGCAGGGTTTCGACGGGCGCTATCCGGCCCAGCTTTCCGGCGGCCAGCAGCAGCGCGTGGCCTTGGCGCGCATGCTGGCGGCGCGCCCGGGCATCCTCATGCTGGACGAGCCGTTCAGCGCGCTGGACGCGCACCTCAAAGGCGTGCTGGAGCAGAACCTGGTGAGCCTGTTCGACGCCTACGACGGCACCATACTCTACGTCAGCCACGACATCGACGAGGCGTTGCGCTTCTGCGACCGCATCGCCGTGGTGGAGGACGGCCACATCATGGAGGTGGGCACGGGGGACGACCTGGTGAACCGGCCACAGTCGCTGGCGGGAGTGAAGCTTTCGGGCTGCAAGAACGCCACGCCCGCCGTCTGTGCGGGGAAGCATCTGGTGCGTCTGCCGAAGTGGGGCGTGGAGGCGTCCACTGCGGCCGAGGTGCCGTCCGACGTGACCCATCTGGGCGTGCGCGCCTTCTTCCTCGAGCGCGCGGAAGGCCCCGGACGGAACTGCTACCGCGTCCGCGTCGACCGCGTGAGCGATTCGCGGTTCGACCGCACTGTCCTGCTCGGATTCGTCGACCGCGCCGAAGACGAGGTGCCCACCGTCGATGCCGACGAGGACGAGATGAAGTACCTGCACCAGCACCTGTTCTGGCGCGTGGACAAGCTGAAGACCCCGGCCGGCCTGCTGCCGTACGAAGGCGAGGAGCTGTGGGTGCGCATCCCGCCCGACAAGGTGTATCTGGTCTCGCGCTGAGCCCTTGCCTCGGAGCGGGGGGCTAGAGGGCCCGATCTGCCTCGGCGCCATCATTCTGCTCCCAAACCCTCTCCGAAAGCTCCGATCGCTCTCCAAGCCCTTGCCCTCTGCCCTCAAATCATTGTTGACGGAGGCCTGTCCTATACCTATGATGAGGCTATCCATACGGCGACTCGGCCGTATTTCGGCAGGGGTATCCGCCGCCCGCGATCGAGCGGGGGCGGAAGGCCGAAATGCGCCCCTTTCTGCCGCGAGCAGAGGATGAGCGTTCGATTGCAAGAGCATGCAAGCATGACGTAATGGCACGTGAGGAAGGCAGAGCATATGAAGGGGACGACGAAGGCCGGCCGGGCGCTGGCCGTTGTCTTGTCGCTGGTCTTGGTGGTTTCGCTGAACGCGCCTATGGCCGCATGGGGCGATGTCGACGGTCTGCCGGCGGATGCCGGAAACGGCACGGCGTACATGCCGCAGGGAACCGAGGACACGCAGCCGGGCGACGCGTTGGGCACGCCTGACGCGCAAGGTTCCGACACCGGATCGCCCTCGAGCGGGTCCGACGCGCCGGATCCGGACGGGCAGCAGCCCGGCGTGCGGAACCAGGCGATCCAGACGCCCGACGCGAACGGGAACGAAACTTCCGGATCTACGGAGGGCCAGGCCATCGATGCGACCAACGGACCCGTCGGGACGAGCAGAAGCACAACGGCGGGCGCGATCGAGGTCTGGCGAGGATACCTGTCGAACACCTCGGACGCCGACAAGGTCGGCTCCTATGCCTCGCTCGGCGAAGCCGTGCAGGCCGCGGCGGCTCTCGAAAGCACCGCCAAACTCGTGTACGTGCGCTCCGACTACACTCTCGAGGAAGACGTCGTCCTTCCTACTGGGGTCACGCTCTACGTCTACGGCGAAGGGTATTCAGAAGGCGATCTCGGTGCCGTCCTGACCGTTCCTGCGGGCAAGACGCTCTCGGTGGAAGCGACCAGCAAGAACCTGAACGTGATGAAAAACTCGACGCTTGCGGTCGAAGAAGGCGGCACGGTCCTGCTCGAGGGCGGAAGCTACAAGGCAAGTGCGCAATTAGGCTGCGTATCCGTGCAGCTAGGCGCGGCCCTGACCGGCACGTTGTCCGTTCCTGCCGGAAAGGTGCTCTTCAACGCCGCGAACAAGTATTACTACGCGGGCGACCAAAGCGCCATCGTGGCGCAGGTGTCCAACGACGGCGTGCCCGGAAGGGCCTTCGTGCTTTCGTCGCTCGCTAACTTCGTTCCCCAGAATGGCGACACCCTCACGCTGTTGGCCGACCAAAGCGAAGTCTCTCTGGGCGTCGGTGCGAGCGACGTGACGATCGATCTCGGCGGCAAGGTGCTTTCGGGAAGGACGGGCAAGACTTCCGCCGTCATCACGGCATCGGGCACCAATCTGAACGTGAAGCGGGGGACCATCAAGGCTGCGGACAAGAACGAAGCGGCCATCGCGATCTCGGCTGGAGCCAACGCCATCGTCGCGTCTGACGCAACCATTGAGGGCGGCCAGACTCTGGGCGTGTTCCTGAAGAGCCCCCGCGCCTCCCTCGTCGTCGAAGGCTCGATTTCAAGCACGTCGAACTACGCCATTTCTGGCAACGGCAACGGCGATTCCGACGACACGTCCATCACGGTCAAGGAAGGCGCGAGCATCAAATCCGAAGGTGCCACGGCAATCTATCATCCCCAGATCGGAGAATTGAACGTCGAAGGCGGGTCCATCTCCGGCACGACCGGCGTGGAGATGCGCTCCGGCTCGCTGACGATGACGGGTGGCGAGGTCAAGGGCACCGGTGCGTTCGCCGAGAGCGCGAACGACGGCGGGCCCACCACGACCGGCGTCGGCATCGCCGTCGTGCAGCACGTGACGCTGCACGACCTGAGCGTGTCCATCGAGGGCGGCACGGTCGCGGGAACGAAGAACGCCGTGCGCCAGAAGACGCTCGTAACCGACACGAGCGCGGTGGACAAGGTCAAGCTGAGCATATCCGGCGGCACGTTCACGTGCGACGACGCGGCTTCCGACGCGGCTTCCGTGTACAGCGAGAACTGCACGGGCTTCGTCGCGGGCGGTACGTACGTGGGCGATCCCCTCGCCTACCTCGCGCAGGGCTGCACCTCCCATGCGAACGCCGACGGAACGTACACCGTGTCGCAGCCGACCGCATCGGTGGCGGCGAGCGACGGCACGGCCGTCTCGTACGGCACCTTCGCGGAGGCATGGGCGGCAGCGACGGACGGCAGCACCCTCACGCTGCTCGCCGACGCCGCCTTGTCCGACGAGGCCGTGCTGGACGGCAAGCGCTCCGTCACCTTCGACCTCAACGGGTTCAACGCCGTCTTCGGCAAGGCCGGCACGATCAGTATCACAGAGGGCGAACTGAACGTGATCAACTCGGTCCCGGGCAAGGGCGGCACGATCAGCGCAGTGGAAGAGGGCTCGAAAGCGCCCTTCGGCGTCACCGGCAACACCGATGCCGCCACCTGGAGCAAGGTTTCCACGAAGTCGAAGCTGACCATCGGCGCAGGCGTGACGGTGGAGGCGTGGGCGTCTGCGGTCGCAATTCAAGGCAAGGGCGCGACCCTCGACGTGCGCGGCACGCTGCGCGGCACGTCTCTGAATGCCGCCATCCAGGGAAACGGCACGGTGGACGCCACCACCAACAACGGAGGCACCACCGCCACCGTGTACGAGGGCGCGGTCGTCGAAAGCGGCACCGGCATCTTCTGGCCGCAGTCGGGCACGCTGACCATCAAGGGCGGAACGGTCAAGGGCGCCTACACGGGCATCGAGATGCGCGCCGGCACGCTCACCATGTCCGACGGCGAGGTGGTCGGCAACGGCCCCGAGCTCGTCGTCAATGCGAGTGACAACGGCTCGACGACCGACGGCGCCGGCATCGCGGTCGCCCAGCACACGACGAAGCTGCCGGTCAAGGTCACCGTCACCGGCGGCAAGGTGTCGGGCTATGCAGCGCTTTACGAGAGTAACCCGCAAAAGAACGACGCCGATTCCATAAAGCAGGTGAAACTCTATCTCAACGGCGGGACCTTCACCGCCATCAACAGTGGGACCGAGGCGGTCTACAGCGAGGATTGCACGAAGTTCGTCAACAACGGCACGTTCTCGAGCGACGTGTCGCGCTACTGCATGGATTATCGCGTCGTGAGCAAGAACGAGGACGGCACCTACACCATCGTGGCCGACCAATACGCCACGGTGGAGAATCCTGGCGAGGCCCCGTTCACGGCAAGCTCGCTCAGCAACGCTTTCAGCAAGGTCAAGGAAGGCGGGACCATCACCCTGCTGAAGGACGTGCCCGCGACGAGCGCGACCTACAGCAACAACAAGAAGAGCTGCACGCTCGACCTGAACGGCCATACCGTCGACAGCACGAAGTTCGCGACGCTGAACGTGACGAAGTACGTCAGCAGCACTACCGAGGATTACGCCCAGGTGGTCGTCAAGAACGGGACCATCAGGAATTCGTACAACGGGAGCGCGGATCCTCTCGGCGTGGCGGTCTATGCCGACCAGAGCGTGAACCTGACGTTGGAGAACGTGACGCTGGAGGCCGCTCCCCTGACCACGGGCGTGCCCGGCTACGGCCTGCGCGTGGGGAACACGGCGACAAACGGCAAGCGCAACCCTACCGTCACCGTGCGTGGCGCGGAAACGGTCATCAAGGGAACGGATGCGGGCATCAGCGTCATCGCCTCCCCCGAAAGGGGCACGTCCTCCCTCGTCCTTGAAGACGGCGTCGTGGAGGGCGCGCATTTCGGCATCGTGGGGAACGGGGAGTGCGACGGCACGAACATAACCGTCACCGGCGGCACCGTGAGGGCGACGGACGCCGACGGGTGCGCGCTCTACCATCCGCAGGACGGTGACCTGACCATCACGGGCGGCACGTTCGAAGGCGCCTCGGGCGTCCAGTTTTCGGGTGCCGGCAAGCTCGACGTGTCTGGCGGCACCATCACGGCGACCGCCCCGGCCATCGCCTCACCCGACCTGAGCGGGGACAGCGCCTCCGTCAACGACGGCGCCGCCTTGTCCCTCATCTCGCGCGGCGGCGGGTACGGTGCCGAAAGGAGCGCCGAGGTCACCATCACCGGCGGCACGCTGACCAGCAAGAACAACGTCGCCGTGCGCGAATACGCTGCGGATGGCCTGGACACGCTCGTCAAGTCGATGGCGGTCTCGCAGGCCGAAGGCAAGGCCTTGAAGGTGGAAGGCGGCTCGGGCAAGGACGCCTTGGTCCTGGGGTCCCTTCCGGCCGAAGAGGCCAAGGTGGTCACCGGCGGGACGTTCTCGAGCATGATCAACGAAGGCTACTACGACGGCACGCGGTACCAGCAGAACGCGCTCGGTGCCGGCGAGCAGCCCGGCGCGGTCGTGCCGCGTGCGTATGAGATCACATGCGATCTGGATGGCGGCGTGTTTGCCGGCGAAGCGGACAATCCGACGTCGTACACGTTCGCAACCGACGACTTCACGCTTGCGAACCCGACTAAGCCAGGCTACGTGTTCGCCGGCTGGACGGGCACGGATCTGGAGGGAGCGACTGCGACCGTCGTCATCCGCAAGGGGTCGACGGGCGACCGCCGCTACACGGCCACGTGGACGGCCGCCGACGACACGGCGTACACGGTGCGCCATGTGTTCCAGAACGTCGCGGGCGACGGCTACGAGGCCGACGCCGCATATCCCGACCAGACGTTGTCCGGCACCACGGGTACCCCGACCAGCGCCGTGGCAGACGCGGTGGCCGGCTTCACGGCGCAAAGCGTGCAGCAATTTGAGATCGCCGCTGACGGTTCGACCGTGGTCGAGGTGAAGTACGACCGCAACACCTACCAGGTGCACTACGCCTATGCCGGCACCGTGCCCGCCGGCGCGCCGGCCGTTCCCGCCGACGGGTCGTTCCGCTTCGGCGCGACCGTGGACCTCGTGTCCGTGCCCGCGCTGGACGGCTACGTGTGGACGGGCTGGTCGCCGGCGAGCGGATTCTCCATGCCGGCCAAGGACGTGACCGTGACAGGCTCGTGGAACAAGGCGCCGCTGCCCGACGCCGACGTGGAGATCCAGGTGGAGGTGCCCGCCGATCCCGGCGACGGCTCCGCCCATGCGACGGTGTCCGACCAAACGGTCAAGACCGCGGCCCAGAACGCCCAGAGCGCCTTGGCCGTCATCGAGCAGGGCGGCGTGCCCGCCGGCATGGGCAAGGCCGACGCCGAGAAGGTGGCGAGCCTGGTCGAGCAAGCCCAGCCGGGCGACAAGGTGACCGTCGTCGTGTCGCTGAAGGCCGAGGTCAAGGAAGGCGTCGCGGAGGTCGACCGCACGGCTATCAGCAGCGTGGTCGCTGCCGGCGAGGACGTCGTCCTGTATCTGGACCTGTCCGTCGTGATGACGGTGCGGGTGACGGGTGCCGACGGTGCGACCAAGGGCGAGGAGACGGTCGGCCTTGCCGAGGTCGACGAGGCCCTGCTCTTCGAGATCCACGTCGATCCAGCGCTCATCCAGGGAAAGAGTGTGCGCGCCGCCCACGTGCACGGGGGCGGCGTCGAGGTGCTGCAGCCCGCTTCCGTCGACCGCGAGAACGGCATCGTGTGCGTGCTGGCCAGCCGTTTCTCCACGTATGCGCTGCTGACGTCCGACACCTGCACGGTGACCTTCCTCTCCCTGGGCGGCTCGGCCGTGGCGTCGCAGACGGTGCCCTTCGGAGGCACGGCCTCGAAGCCGGCCGATCCCATGCGCGCGGGCTATACGTTCGAGGGTTGGTTCCTGGACGAGGCGGGCACGCGACCCTTCGACTTCGGCCAGGCGCTCGAGTCCTCGTGCACGGTGTACGCGCAGTGGGCGCCCGTGAGCAGCGGGCCCGCCTCCGGCCCGGAGGGCGGCGATCCGGGAACCACGGGCGGCTCGCACGCCTCTGGCCTGGCCATCACCGGCGACAGGGCGGGTGCGCTCGCGGCCTTGCCGTGCGCCTTCGTCGTGCTGGCCTTCGTCGTGCTGGCCGCCGCCGCCCTGCGTCGCCGCCGCTTCCGCTAGCTGCGTGGCCCTGGCGGAGCGGCCCGATGGCCGCCGCCATTTTTGGACGGTTCCCGTTTGCGGGCCCGCCCCGTTTCCTGAACGTCCGGAAACGGGGCGGGCCCCTTTGCAGGGCCTCCTTTCCATGGGCGAGGCATGACGATCCGGTGCGCTTTTTGCACGACGCCGCCGTCTGTCGGATTGCCCTCATCATTTCACGGCGCATGCCCTATACTATACTCAGATAAGATGGAAAGAGGGGGCATATGAAAGACTCTCATGGCCGCGTCATCGACTATCTCAGGATATCGCTCACGGACCGCTGCAACTTCCGGTGCATCTACTGCATGCCAGAGGAAGGCGTGCAACAGCTCCCTCATGAGGAGATCTTGCGCATCGAGGAGATCGTCCAGGCCGTGCGCGTCGCCGCCGACATGGGCATCCGCAGCATCCGCCTGACGGGCGGGGAGCCGCTTGTGCGCCTGGGCGTGGTCGACCTGGTGCGCGACATCGCGAACGTCCCGGGCATCGAGAACATCTCCATGACCACGAACGGGGTGCTTCTGCCCCGCATGGCCGATGACCTGAAGACCGCCGGGCTCTCGCGCGTGAACATATCGCTCGACACGCTTGACCCCGACCAGTTCCGCCAGATCACGCGTCGGGGCGAACTGCAGCAGACGCTCGACGGCATCGACGCGGCGCTCGAGGCCGGCTTCAATCCCGTCAAGATCAACGCCGTGGCCGTGCGAAGCCTGCATCAGGACTACCTGAAGTTCGCCGAGCTCTCCATCGACCGGCCCCTGCACGTGCGCTTCATCGAGTACATGCCCGTGGGCGAAAGCTCCGGTACGGACGGATGCGGCTGGGGCAAGCAGGACGTCGTGTCCTGCGAGGAGCTGTTCGACACCATCAACGAGCAGGCACGCGCCCAGGGTCTTCCGGAGCTGGTGGCAGCCGGTGAGGGCAGGCCGTTGGGCTGGGGGCCGGCCCGCTACTTCATGTTCCCTGGGGCGCAGGGCACGGTCGGGTTCATCTCGCCGCTGTCGCGCCATTTCTGCGGGGAGTGCAACCGCCTGCGCCTCACGGCGGACGGCAAGCTGCGGCCCTGCCTGTTCTCCGACAACGAATACAACCTGCGCGCGGCGCTGCGCGAAGGCGACGAGGAAACCCAGCGCGCCGTGTTCGCCGAAGCCCTGCGCGCCAAGCCCGACGACCACCATGACAGGGTGGGCACCGAGCGCGGCATGAGCCAGATCGGCGGGTAGGGACGTTTGGCGGGCCTCTCGGCCCGCTGGACGCCAGGCACCGTGGCGCCTAGGCCCCGTAGCCGGCAGGCTCGAGCAACACTGGCAGACAAGCAAGGAGAGACCCGATGACCGATCAGCAACTCACCCATATCGACGAGCAGGGCGACGTGCGCATGGTGGACGTGTCGCATAAGGCCGACACGGAACGCGTGGCCGTGGCCGAAGGCTTCATCTCCATGAAGCCGGAAACGCTCGCGCTCATCGTGGAGGGGAAGGCCGCCAAGGGCGACGTGCTCGCGTGCGCGCGCGTGGCCGGGGTCATGGCCGCCAAGCAGACGAGCGCGCTCATACCCATGTGCCATCCGCTCAACATCACGAAGGCGAAGGTGGAGTGCACGCCTGTGCAGGCCGGCGAGCGCAAGGACGGCCAGGTGGGCATCCACGTGACCACCACCTGCGGTGTCACGGGCAAGACCGGCATCGAGATGGAGGCGCTCACCGCCGCGAGCGTGGCGTGCCTCACGGTGTACGACATGTGCAAGGCCGTCGATCGCGGCATGGAGATCGCCGATGTGCGCCTGCTCAAGAAGGACGGCGGCAAGACGGGCCTCTGGGAGCGCTGAGTGCACCGGGAGAAGGACGCGTCGGGTGCGGGAAGCCCCGGCACAGCAGGCGCGGCTGGCCGTTGACCAGCCGCGCCTGCCCGCATCCAGGGTCGTTCGTGACGACCGGCCGATGCCGCGATCTCCCCGACCCAGCCGCTCGCGCTGCGAAGCGATGGACCTCGGTCAGCGCCCGTTCTGCGTGGACAGGAACGTGGGCAGCGTCATCTGCTCGATCTGGTCCTGCAGCTCCTCGAGCTCGTCGAGATGGCGGTCCTCCTGCCAGAGAATCTCCTGCAGCATGTCGCGCGTGGCGTAGTCGAGCACCTTGCCGGCCAGCACGATGGCTTCGTTGTACTCCTTGATGGCGTCGAGCTCGAGCGCATAGTCGTTGTTCACCTGTTGGGGGATCTCGGCGCCGATGTTGATGTCGCCCAGCCTGGACACGATGGGCGTGCCCTCGAGGAACAGGATGCGCTCTATCAGGCGCTCGGCGTGCTTCATCTCGGTGATGGACCTCACCTTGAAATTCTCGCTCAGGCGTTCGTAGCCCCAGTCCTCGGCCATTTCCGCATGCACCATGTACTGGTTGATGGACGTGAGCTCGCTTTCGAGCAGGCTGTTCAGTGCGTCGATGAGTTCCGGGTTTCCTTTCATGGCAATGCTCCCTTCGTGCGGCGTATGGTGGGGAGGCCTCATGCCGCCCCGACGTTCGAAGGCGATTGTACGGTGACCACGCCGCTGCTGCGCGTTTGGTTGAAAGGACGCATCCGCATCGTGGCCTGGACGACATGTTCAGCCGGCTCCAACCGATTCCAAGGCGCCTCTTTTTGAAGACCGTGCGGAGTACACCGGCTCGTTTGACGCATGTGCTAGAATATTCGGTTGGAATTGCTGTATTTGGAAGGGACCGTATATGTCTGGGCATTCAAAGTGGGCTACAACGAAACATCGCAAGGCGGCGCAGGACGCGAAGCGCTCGGCCTTGTTCTCCAAGCTGTCGCGCAACATCACGGTGGCCGCAAAAGAAGGCGGCGACCCGAATCCCGACAACAACGCATCGCTCGCAGCTGCCATCGAAAAGGCCAAGGGCTACTCGCTCCCCAAGGACAAGATCAAGGTCGCCATCGACAAGGCGTTCGGATCAGGCAAGGACGCCGCCAACTACGAGACGGTCGTCTATGAGGGCTACGGCCCGGCGGGCGTCGCCGTGTACTGCGAGGCCTTGACCGACAACCGAAACCGCACGGCCGCCGACGTGCGCTCCGCGTTCTCCCACGCGGGCGGCAATTTGGGCACGTCGGGTTCCGTGGCGTTCCAGTTCGAGCGCAAGGGCCAGGTCATGGTTCCCAAGGAGGTCGAGACGGGCGACAAGAAGAACCCGGTGGGTCCCAACGGCGCTGCTGCCGACGAGGAAGAGTTCATGCTCGCCGTGGCCGACGCCGGAGCCGACGACTACGAAGACGGCGACGACGAGTGGATCGTCTACACCGCGCCTACCGACCTGATGGCCGTCAAGCGCGCGCTCGAAGAAGCCGGCATCGCCACGAAGGGCGCCGAAATGACCATGGAGCCCACCACGCCCACGCAGGTGAGCGTGTCGGACGCCAAGAAGGTCATGCGCCTCGTCGACAAGCTGGAAGAGCTGGAAGACCTGCAGAACGTGTACCACACCATGGACATCACCGACGAGATCGCGGCGGCGCTCGACGAAGAGTAACGCCTGTCCCGATACCTTGCTCGGTCTGGGAGGGACGCGTTCCGGCGCGTCCCTTTTCGCTTGCAGGCGCAACGTGGGCGCGGCTGGTGGACGCGCTGCGGCGTGAAGAAGTCCCGCCCGGCGCCTGCCGGGGCTTCGGCCATCATTGCGTGAGAGGGAAGCATGGACAAATCGGACGAACGGTACGGGTGCTACGTAGCCATCCTCGAGGAGGAGCTGGTGTGCGCCATGGGCTGCACCGAGCCCATCGCCATCGCCTACGCCGCCGCGCGTGCGCGCGAGCTGCTGGGGGCGCGGCCGGACCGCCTGGCCGTCTCGGCGTGCGGCAGCATCATCAAGAACGCGAAGAGCGTGGTCGTGCCCCATACGGGCGGACTCAAGGGCATCGAGGCCGCTGCAGCGGCAGGCGTCGTGGCAGGGCGGCCCGAATGCGAGCTGGAAGTGATCGCCGAGGTGGGGGAAGACGACGTGGAAGCCATCGTCGCCTATCTGGCGGAAACGCCCATCGAGGTGGAGTGTGCGCCGGGCTGCGCGGACTTCGACATCGTGGTGCGCGCGTTCGCCGAGGGCGCGGACGCGCCGCACCACGAGGTGCTCGTCCATATAGCCGACTACCACACCAACGTCGTGCGCGAAGAGCGCGACGGCGCCGTGGTCTTCGATGCGCCGACGGCTGCGGCGGCGGGGGAGGCCACGGGCTTCGCGGACCGTTCGCTGCTCACCATGGAAGGCATCTGGGACTTCGCCATGACGTGCGACCTGGGCGACGTGCGCCATCTGGTCGACCGGCAGGCGGCCTGCAACGACCGGATAGCCGACGAGGGGCTTTCGGGCGACTGGGGCGCCAACATCGGCCGCGTGATGCTGGGCGCCTACGGCGACGACGTGAAGGTGCGCGCCTGCGCACGCGCCGCGGCGGCGTCCGACGCGCGCATGAGCGGCTGCGAGCTTCCGGTTGTCATCAATTCCGGCAGCGGCAACCAGGGCATCACCGTGTCGGTGCCGTTGGTGGTCTACGCACGCGAGCTGGGATCCGCCGACGACCAGCTGCGCCGTGCGCTCGTGCTTTCGAACCTGGTGGCCATCCATCAGCGCGCCGGCATCGGGCGGCTTTCGGCGTTCTGCGGCGCCGTGTGCGCCGGGGCGGCGGCCGGGGCCGGCATCGCGTACTTGGATGGCGGCGGCTACGAGGACGCGGTGCATGCCGTGGTGAACGCGCTTTCCATCGTGGCCGGCATGGTATGCGACGGCGCGAAGGCGTCCTGCGCGGCCAAGATAGCGTTCTCGGTGAACGCGGGCATCCTCGGCTATGTCATGTACCGCGACGGCCAGCAGTTCTACGGCGGCGACGGCATCGTGAAGAAGGGCGTGGAGAACACCATCGACAGCGTCGCCCAGCTCGGCCGCGAAGGCATGCGCGCCACCAACGAGGAAATCATCAAGATCATGCTGGGCTCATAAGGCGGCCTTGCGCCCCTGCCCCGGCTGCGCCCCCCGCCCGGCGTTCACGCGCCCCCGGCTCGTCGCGCGCTCCTGCGCGCCCGGCCCGGGCCGGCCTGCGCCCCTGCGCGCCCGGCAGGCCCGCATGTCCGCGTCCCGCTTTCTACGCCTCCTCGTCTTCCACCAGGTCGATGAGTTCTTGCTGGGAATGTATGCCCAGCTTCTCGTAAATGTGGCGGATATGCGTGGCCACGGTGTTCTTGGACAACACGAGCGCGTCGCGGATGTAAGGGCGGCTGCGCCCTTGTGCCAGGAGCGCGAATATCTCGGCTTCGCGCTTCGAAAGCCCATGTTCGCGCGCGATCTTGGCGCGGCGCTCCGCAGGCGTCTCAGCAAGGGAAGGCGTGCTGCACGCAGGCGCGGGCGCGCCGGCGGCCTCCCAGGCTGGCGCGGCGCCGACGGCCGCCTGCGCGTCCAGCGCGGCGTCCCGGTGCGGCACCAACAGCGTGACGACGGCGAACGCGCCTACGAGAAGCAGGCAGAGCGTTTTGGGGTCCAGCGCGCCGCCTGCGATGGCCGCCTGGATGGGAGGTTGGGCCACATAGCCCAGAAACACGCCCGCGTAGGCGGCGCATTCGCCGAGGCTCACCAGGAACGTGGCGGTGCGGTCCGTCTTCTGCGCAAGGCGCACGAAGTACAGCACCATGATGATCTCAATGCCAGTGAACACCACGTTCGCAAGCACGCGCGACAGCACGGCGGAAGGCGTCGTGTCGAGCGCCGTGCAGACGATGGCGAACACGAACGGCACGGTGATCCAGCGGAACAGCGCTTCCAGGTTGATGCGGCGCGAGAACAGCACGAAGGAGGCGGACAGCGCCACGGCGAGCAGCACGCCCACGATGGTCGCCGTGGTTTCGGCCGTGGCCGGGACCGGGGCATGCGATGCGGCGGGCTGCAGGCATCCGATGCCGTACACCGCGAAAATGACCAGGAACATGCGCGCGATGTTCGTCCGCTTCGTTTCGCGGGACGGCCTTTCGTGCTTGTCCGCCGGCGGCACCTTGCCGGTGTCAAGCGCGCGCTTCGACAACAGCAGAAGCGCGCCCGATGCCAGCGGCAAGGCGGATACGGCTACGGCAGAGGCCGTGGCGGGCAAGACGGGGACGACCAGCGCGCACGCGAGCGTCGCCACGAACGAGGCGGGAACCACCGTTTCGACGATGCCGGTCTCCGTGCGGGCGAACAGGCACGCCCACAGCAGAATGAGCACGACCGGCCCTATGCCGGTGCCTATGCCGGCAAGCGCCACCGCCGCGGAGCTCAGCGGGCCGGCCAGAAGGGGGGCCGCAAGCGCGAACACGGTGCCTACGGCCGTGAGCGCGGGGCCGGCAACGTAGAGGGAACGGAAGTCCGCAAGTTCCCGCGTGCGTCCCGCCAGGCATCCGGCAAGACAGGCCAGCGGCGTGATGGCGGCCGAGAGCGCCCATGCCACGCTGCTCTGCAGCGGCTGGCCGTTCGCGAACGTTCCCGGCAGGACGAGGTCCCACAGGCACGTGCTCCAGGCATAGATCAAGCCGAATCCCAACATGCGCAAAGGGAACGCGGGTTCCAGCATCGCCGCTAGGCGGTCGATCCCGGTCAGCTGTGCTCTTTGTGCGGCCATCCTGGTCCTTTCGCCGGCGGCGCGCCGGACATCGCACGAGCGCGCGCCATCACCTCGTTGCGGTGATTTTACCTCTCTTTCGCCTGCAGAAGGGCGTCACCTCCGTCTGCGGGGATGTGCGCCTGCTTGCGCCTGCCTAGAATGCGTCTTCGAGTGGTCATGTCGGCTGCGGCCGAACGGTCCTGCCGACGAAGGCCCCAGGGAAATGCCCTGCGGGCCGTGCCGTTTACAACAGGGAGGAGCACTATCATGGACACATCGATGGACCGCCGCGCGTTTCTCGGCCTGAGCGCCATGGGCGCGTTGGCTGCCGGTGCCGGGCTTGCCGGCTGCGCGCCGAAGCAGAACGGGGCCGCGGCCGCAAGCGAAGGCGGCGCTGCAACCGCGGACGAGCCTAAGGCGCAGGAGGGCATCCCGCGCAAGGAAGGCAGCAGCACGAAGGAATGCGACGCGGTCGTCGTCGGCGCGGGCGCGGCGGGTCTCATGGCTGCCCTCAAGCTGTCCGAGGCAGGCAAGAAGGTCGTCGTCGTGGAGAAGGCGCCCACGGCGGCCATGTCGAACTTCTCGATGTGCGGCGGTCCTGCGGCGTGCGAGACGAAGCTGCAGGAGCAGGAAGGCGAGACGGTCACGCTGGACACGCTGTTCTCCTACATGTACGACTTCTCGCGCTCCAGCGTGAACGGCGCGCTGCTGCGCAACTGCGTGGCAGGCACCAGCGACGCCCTCAACACGATGATCGACCTGGGCATGCCCATGTCGCTGTGGCCCGACGTGTACGGCAACGGGTTCCGCGCCCGCCATTACCTCGAGAGCGAGGGCGAAGAACGGGTCGCGCCGTTGGTGGAGGCCATCGAGGCCGCGGGCGGCGAGTTTTTGTACAGCACGGCCGGCGAAAAGGTCATCGTCGAGGATGGCGTGGTGAAGGGCCTGCAGACCGACAAGGGCGTGGACGTCATGGCGCCGAACGTGGTGGTGTGCACGGGCGGCTTTTTGGGCGGCGAGGACATGCAGATGCAGGTGTTCAACACGCCGGTCTACTCGCTGGGCAACTCGCTGTCCGACGGCGCCGGCATCAACATGGTCCTGGACGCGGGCGGCGCGCTCGACCGCAACTTCGCCGTGCTGGGCAACGAATGCGGCGCGGTGTCGGCGGCCACCACGGGCAGCCCCTTCACCGAGGACTGGCATAACGTCAACGAGCATTACGGCTACTGGCTGTTCGGCGGCCTGTACACCGACACCGCCGGCGAGCGCTTCATCAACGAAGGCGAGATAGCCGAATTTCCGTTGGCCATCGGCGGCGAGGCGCTGCTGCGTGCCGGCAAGGCGTACGTCATCATGGACTCCGACTACTACGAGGCCGTGAAGAACGACGGCATCTACGCGTATCTGGGCGAGCCCGAAAGCTGGGTGGCCGGCGCCGAGGCCGACTACTACAAGACCACGCCCGAGAACGCCGAGGCGCATCTGCAGCAGGCCATCGAGGAAGGCTGGGCGCTCAAGGCCGACAGCGTGGCCGAACTGGCGGAGAAGTTCTCGCTCGACGGGCTGGAGGCCACGGTGGAGCGCTATAACGGCTTCTGCGACCAGGGCGTCGACAGCGACTTCGGCAAGGACGCCGCTTTCCTCAAGCCGGTCAGGACCGCGCCGTTCTACGCCTTCGAATACGTGCCCAGCGCCTGGGGCACGAACGGCGGCGTGAAGGTGGACAGCCACCTGCGCGCCATGGACACCAGCAACAACCCCATCCGCGGCCTGTACGTGGCAGGCGTGGACCAGGGCAGCGCCTACTGCGTGCCCTACTACAAGAACCCTGGCGCCTCGGTGGGCCTTGCCCTGGGTTCCGGCGTGTACGTGGCCAACCAGATCCTCGGCGCGTAAGGCGTCGAACGGCCCTGCCGAGCGGCCCTGCCGAGTGGACCTATCGAGCGGCCCTATCGAGCGGCCGAACCGAACGGCCCTATTGAGCGGCCCTGCCGAGCGGCCGAACCGAACGGCCCTAGCGAGTGGTCCGGTCGAGTGGTCCTGCCGAATGGCTTTGCCGAACGGACCTGCCGAATGGCCAAACCGAACGGGCCCTACTGAGCGGCCCTCCCTCCCCGGCCCCGCCCGCGCACTGCGCGGGCGGGGCTTCGTGCTGTCTGGAAGTAATCAGGATCGTGTTGGGTTCGTGACCGTTTTATGGTAGGATGAGTGCGAACATCCGTTTGTGAGTAGAATAGGCGAAGAACGTGGGCAGGACGCGCATCATACTGGGCATCGATCCGGGGCTGGCGAACACAGGCTGGGGCATCGTGGCACAGCAGGGCCCTCGGCTTGCCTGCGTGGCGTACGGCTGTATCACGACGTCGAAGGACGTGCCGCTGGCGCAGCGCCTGCGCAAGATACATGAGCAGACGGCGGCGGTCATCGCGCGGTACGCCCCCACGTGCGTGGGCATAGAGACCGTGTGGTTCGGCGTGAACACCCAAAGCGCCTTTGCCACGGGCCAGGCCCGTGGCGCGGCCTTGGTGGCGTGCGCGGAACACGACCTGGACGTGGGGGAGTTCTCTCCCAGCCAGATCAAGCTCGCGGTGGCAGGCGTTGGCGGCGCCGAAAAGGAGCAGGTGCAGTACATGGTGCGCCATCTGCTGGCGCTCGAGCGCGAGCCGCATCCCGACCATGCGGCCGACGCGCTGGCCGCCGCCATCTGCTACACCACCCACGAAGGGCTTGCGCGCGCGGCGCTGGCCTAGCGACGAACGAAGGAGCGGCATGATCGCGTTTCTGACAGGAAAGCTGGCGGGCAGGTCCACGACGGCCGCCTTCATCGACGTGGGCGGCGTGGGATACGCCGTGTCCATGTCGCAGGCGTCCTTGGCGAAGCTGCCGGAGGCGGGCGCCGAGGTGCACGTGCTCACCTACCTGCAGGTGCGCGAAGACGCCCTGGCGCTGTACGGCTTCCTTTCCGCCGAAGAGAAGGCGCTGTTCGAACGCCTCATCAGCGTGAGCGGCGTGGGGCCGAAGGTGGCGCTGGCGGCGTTGTCGTCCTTTTCGCCGCGCACGCTGGCCGATGCCATTGCGGCGCAGGACGTGGCCTTGGTGTCGCGGATACCGGGCGTGGGCAAGAAGACGGCGTCGCGCATCATCCTGGAGCTGAAAGGTTCGCTCGACCAGGGCATCGAAGGCCTGTTCGGCGAAACGGCGGCCGCTCCGCCTACGGACGAGGGGCTGAAAGGCGCCACGGAGGCGCTGCTTTCCATGGGCTTCACGTCCGCGGAAGCAGATATTGCGCTCAAGGGCGCGCCGGAGGGCGCGGGCGAAGGCGCCCTGCTACAATACGCGTTGAAGCGTCTGGGCTCCGCCGGCCTGCCGGCCTGAGCGGCGCGCGGCCGCGTGCGGAACGGGACGTTTGACGGATCGACTGAAGACGGGTGGTCATGGGCGGCGTTGAAATAGAAGGACTGGCGTTCGAGGCGGGCGGCCTGTCGACGGGCGGCGGCGGCTTGGCCGAGCGCGCCGTGGCGCCCACGCTGACCGAGGACGACCTCGCGCTGGACCGCAGCCTGCGGCCGAAACGTTTGTGCGACTACCTGGGACAGACGAAGGTGAAGGAATCGCTCGCCATCCTCATCCAGGCCGCCGCGCAGCGGAACGACGTGGTGGACCACATCCTGTTCTCGGGGCCGCCGGGCCTGGGCAAGACGACGCTTGCGACCGTGGTCGCCAACGAACTGGGCGCGAACATCCGCACGACCAGCGGCCCGGCCATCGAGCGCACGGGAGACCTGGCCGCCATCCTCACGAACCTCGAAGAGGGCGACGTGCTGTTCATCGACGAGATCCACC
Source organism: uncultured Gordonibacter sp. (assembly GCA_904420575.1). Lineage (GTDB taxonomy): Bacteria > Actinomycetota > Coriobacteriia > Coriobacteriales > Eggerthellaceae > CAJFUR01. The sequence continues at coordinate 6,689 of CAJFVW010000205.1, read as the reverse complement.
GCCTGAACCGCATGGTGGAGGAGGTGCTGTATCCCGCGCTGGAGGACTACGCGCTCGACATCGTGGTGGGCAAGGGGCCGGCGGCGCGCTCCATCAGGCTGGACCTGCCGCGGTTCACGCTGATCGGCGCCACCACCCGCACCGGCCTGTTGACGGGGCCTTTGCGCGACCGCTTCGGCATCGCGTTTCGCCTGTCGTACTACAGCGCAGAGGAGCTGGCTTCCATCGTGCGACGCTCGGCGGCGCTTCTGGACGTGGACATCGCCGAAGACGGCGCGCTCGAGATCGCCCGGCGTAGCCGCGGCACGCCGCGCCTCGCGAACCGCCTGCTCAAACGCGTGCGCGACTGGGCACAGGTGCGGGGCGACGGCGTGATCGACGAGGACGTGGCCGCGCAGGCCCTGAGCTTCTTCGAGGTGGACGCGCTGGGCCTGGACGCGGTGGACAACCGTATTTTGGAGCTGCTGACGGTGCAGTTCTCGGGACGCCCCGTGGGGCTGACGACGCTCGCGTCGGCGCTGTCGGAGGATCCCGACACGCTGGAAGACGTCTACGAGCCGTTCCTCATGCAGCAGGGGCTCATGGTGCGCACCCCGAAAGGCCGCCAGGCCACCAGCCGCGCCTACGAGCATCTGGGCATGCCGGCACCCTCGGACTGACGGGCGCGGCGGCCAACGGCGTCCCTGCTGGCGTAGGGGCACTCGAAGCCGACGGCGCCCCTGCAGGTGAAGGAGGCGCTCGAGGCCGACGGCGCCCCTGTCGTAAAGCGCCGTGCGTCCGCAGGGCGCGAGGGCGCCGCTGTGGGCGAACGACTGGTGATTTCGGAGGACCACCCTCGCTATGGGCGAAAGATCCGCGGCATGCAAGGATCATGCATCGCCCTCGGCGGGAAATCTGCGATTCGGAAGGACGGATCATGCTGGAACAAGACTACCTCATGCGCATCTTCCTGCAGTTCGCCGAGATCATCCGGCGCAGCTGGACGAAGGCGCGCAAGGAGAAAGACCCTCGGGCGGCAGCCGACATGCTGGAAGACGCGGTGGGCGAGGCCACCGAAATCGACGGCGGCGTGCTGCTCTCGCTTTCTCCGGAGTCCATCGCAAGCGTCATGCAGGTCTCGGGCACCGACCCCCGCGTCACCGAATACGTCGCGCGCAGCCTGCTTCTGGCTTCAGGATATCTGCGCGAAGCGAACGAACAAGCCTTGGCCGACCTGCGCGCGCAGCAGGCACATGCCATTGCGGAGGCGTACGGCTTTCCTTTGCCCGAACGTCCCGAGGACCTGGAAGAACTGCTCGACGACCTTCATGGCGAGGTTCCGGAAGCGGACGACGCGCTGTTCGAGATGCCCGGGCTCGAGGCGGAAATGCTGGGGGCCGATCGTGCAGCCATCGAGGTGCTGGCGCCGCCGTCGGACGATGCCGCGCCAGGCCGCTGACGGTCGGCGCCATGGCAGGCCGCTGACGATTTGCAGGAACCGCCCTCAACCGGAACTTACGGATCGGTAAAAAAACCCGCTTTTCTTCATTCCTCGAACTATTTTGCTTCGGCATAGCGTATAGTAAACGTGTGCCCTCGAGGTGAGGGCGAGTGTTGCCGCCATGCAACACGTAGTGTTACCTCCCCGGGGACGGGGAGAGGAAAGAGGATTTAAAATGGCGGAAGGTACTGTTAAGTGGTTCAACCCTGAAAAAGGCTACGGGTTCATCTCCCAGAACGATGGCGAAGACCTCTTCGTCCACTTCTCTGAGATCAAGATGGACGGGTTCAAGACCCTCGACGAAGGCGCTGCCGTTGCCTTCGATGTGACCACCGGCCAGAATGGCAAGCTCCAGGCAAGCAATGTGACGAAGATCTAACCCGATCAACTTTCATACATGCCGAAATGGCTCCGCGGCGCGGGGCCATTTTTTATGCCCGGGCGGACTGAACGTCAAGTCTTCTGGGATAAGACCAAAACGTGCGCCCCGATTGACGCCGGAATGGCAAGGATGACCGTCATGGCCTCTCGATGGCAAGGTTGACGGCTATGGCGCCAGAAAAAGGCCTCGCGCGGCACTGCGGTTCTTGCGACCAGGCGTTAGGGCGAAAGGTTCTGTGAAAAGCGGCTCGTATCCTCCTAAATCCTTGCCATAACGGTCGCCCCCGCCAAAAAGCGACCATAACGGTCATCCTTGCCATCCCGAGACCATAACGGTCGCCCTCGCCGAAGAATCCCCGCACACCCCGGCGCCGTCCGAACGCGGCCGTGGCCGCACGCTTGCGGAAACAGCCGAGTCGCTGCGACCGCTGCTGTTTGCATGAAGAACTGTCCGGCGAGCGCTCAGCGGAGGAACATGGCATCGCCGAACGAGAGCAGGCGGTAGCGCTCGTCGATGGCGTGCCGATAGGCGGCCATGACGTTCTCGCGGCTTGAAAACGCGCTCACCAGCATCATGAGCGTCGACTTCGGCACGTGGAAGTTCGTGACCAGAGCGTCCACCACGTGGAACCGGTAGCCGGGCAGGATGTAGAGCGACGTGGCCTCGCGATCGCGCGCCCGCAGTGCTCCCGCGCCGCCGTCCGCCTGCACGTCCCAGGCGCTTTCCAAGCTGCGCACGCTGGTGGTGCCCACGGCCACCACGCGGCCGCCGCGCCTGCGCGTCTCGGCCACGGCGTCCACCGTGCGCTGCGGCACCGTGTAGAACTCGGTGTGGATGGCGTGCTGCTCGGGATCGTCCTCGTCCACGATGCGGAACGTGTCCAGCCCCACTTCCAGCTCGACGGTCTCCCAACGCACGCCGTTGTCCTTCAGACGGTCGATGAGCTGGGGCGTGAAGTGTAGGCCGGCCGTGGGTGCCGCCGCCGAGCTTTCGCGGCGGGAATACACCGTCTGGTACAGTTCTTCGTCGCCGGCGTAACCCTTGATGTAGGGGGGGAGAGGCGTGTGCCCCACGGCGTGCAGCGCCTCGTCGAGTGAAGGCAGCTGCGTGGTGAGGCGCGCTACGCGCTCGCCGCGCTGCGCGCCGTCGTGTGGGTCTTCGTCGTGCGCGGGACGTGCCCAGTCCACGATCTCGGCCGACAGCGCCACGTTGCCGTCCGCGTCGGCGAAGTCCACCACCGCGCCCGTGCCCGGCTTCAAGCGCTTGCCTGGTCGCACGAGCACTTCCCAACAGGCACTATGGTTGTCGGTGGGGGTGCCGTGGGGCCGCAGGAGGAACACTTCGGCCGCACCGCCCGTGCCCCGCTTCGCGCCCAGAAGGCGCGCCGGCATGACGCGCGTCTCGTTCGCCACCAACAGGTCGCCGGGGCGCAGGTACTCCGCGATGTCGCGGAAGACGCGGTCCTCCAGGGCCCCGGTCGCCCGGTCCATGACGAGCAGGCGGCATCCATCCCGCTCGGCTGCAGGCTCCTGAGCGATGAGCTCGGGCGGCAGTTCGTAGTCGAAGTCGCTGGTCTTCATGGGCGTCCTTTGCCGGGTGAGTGCGGAACCGTTTTCGAGCCATCCATTATAGGCATTCCAGCAACAGGATGCCAACGTACCGTATGCCGAGGGAGGGGAAAGCCAAAGTGCCCCACCAAAAGAGGATGCCCCCGTACGCCGAGTGAAGGAGACGTCGCCCACATGCCGCACGCTGGGGAAGGAGACGTCGCCCACATGCCGCACGCTGGGGAAGGAGACGCCACGTGCCGCCCGTCAAGGTAGATGCCCCCGTACGCCGAAGGAAGGGTGCACACATATGTCGTCGCAATGGCAAAAATTTCGCGAATTGCGAGCCAGAAACGTCCCTTTTCGCTTAATTCGCAATGCGGGCGCTGCATAATCCCAGGTCGTGCTTTTCGGATGCACGGCCGCGGCTCGCAATTCGGGAAATTTTTGCCAAAACGGGCGCCGAGGAATGCCTTGCCGGCAAGACAGAATACGAGCGGTGCAACTCGTCTTGCCCGTAGGGGGAAACGAATGGTGCAGCCCTCCTTACTGACAGGGCGGAAGACGAACGGTATAGTTCGCCATGCCGGCAGGCTCGAAGACGAGCGGTACAACTCGTCTTGCCGGCAGGCGGAAAACGGGTGGCGCAGTTTGCTTGGCTGGCAGGCTGGAAAACGAGTGGTGCAGTTCCCTTGGCGGACAGGCTGGGAGACGAGTGGTGCAGCTCGGTTCGGCCGAATTGTCCCAAATCGCGTTTTGTGTACAGATTCGGAGCGTCGTAGTCTCTTCACGTATTTTGCGACCTGGTGTTTTGTCGCGCGTGTCATGGCTTGCGCCGGTTGTGGACGCCAAAACCTATACATAAAACGCGATTTGAGACAATTCGACCGAAAACCGGGTGTGCGCAAGATGGACAGGTGCGCACAAGGTCGGCGCTGCTGCTCTATGGCGTTGCGGCCGCGCCCGTGCCAGGGGTGGCGGCGCTTGGCGGCTTATTCGCCGGTGTTCGAACGCTCTTGTTCGCGGAGGGCCTTCAACACGGCGCGCTTCTTGGCTTGCTTTTCGGCGTAGGCTTGGCGTTCGGCGCGCCTGGCCGCCTGCGCGGCTTCGGAGGCTGTGCGTTCTTCGGCACGTGCGGCTGTGTCTGCTGCGCGGGCGGCGGCGCGGGCGGCCTTTCGCTCGGCACGCTCCGCTGCGGCTTCGGCGTCGGAAAAGCGGCAGCCGCAGTAGTTCTGGCGGTACATGCCCAGCGCCCGGCTGCGCCGCGTGGCCTGGTCGTAGAAGGGACGGAAGTCCTCGAACACGGCCGCCACGCCTGCCTGCGCGGCGGCGCGCTCCAGCTCGTCGCGGATGACGTCGGTGTACTGGTAGGGGCTCACGGAAAGCGTGGTGCCCACGCCGTCGAAGCCGGCCTGCGAGGCATACGTGGCCGCCTCTTCCAAGCGCAGGCGGTAGCAGGCGCGGCACCGTGCCTCGCGGCGGATGGGATCGCCCTGCGTTTCCCCGATGCGGCCAGGCCCCGCTTCCCAGCGTTCGGGGTCGTAGGCGCCTTCCACGACGGGCAGGCGCTCGTCCTCCGCCCAGGCGCGCAGGGTGGCCAGCCGATGGGCGTACTCTTCGGCGGGGGCTATGTTGGAGTTCGCATACAGGATGGTCAAGTCGTGTCCGGCCGCCCGCAGCAGCCGGGTCGGTTCCAGCGAGCAGGGCCCGCAACACGCATGTAGAAGCAGCCTCATGCAAGCGCCCCCTCTACTCTGTTGCAGCGTTCTCTTGCTGGGGGAAGAGGAGCACGGTTTCCGCCCCATCTTTCTGCCAGGAAGCGGGGAACGTGGTTTGCGCCCCATCTTCCTGCCAGGAAGCGGGGAGCATGGCCAGCGCCACGTCCTCCTTCCAAGGGGAAGAAGGCCCGGCTTGCACTCCGTCCTTTTGCCAAGCACCGGGGCTTGCGGCCCGCGGCGTCCCGGTCAGCCCGGCCTCCAGAGGCCTGCCCTGCGCTCCTTCCGCCTGCCCAAACGCTCACGGCGCAGCAAGCGGCCGGCCGCTGCGGCGCCTGTCGGCGGACGGATGCGTGCCAAGCAGGGGGGCGTAGCGATTTCATCGGTTTTTCTGAGAGGTTCGGCATGTGGCTTATACTACCATGCTGACAAGAGAAGGCTTCTGAATACCAAAGGATTCCGCAATGACCGAACCTATCCCGACCGCCGGGGCGGACGCCCCGCGCGCGTACCGTGCGATCTTCTTCGACCTGGACGGCACGCTGCTGCCGATGGAGCTGGAAGAGTTCCTTTCCACCTACTTCAAGAGCATCGCCTCGTTCGTGGCCGCGCACGAGGTCGATCCGCAGGCGTTCTCGGCAGGCCTGAAGGCCGGCATCGGCGCCATGGCCGCGCACGACGACGGGCGCACCAACCACGAAGCCTATTGGGAGGCGTTCTTCCAGAAGGTCGATCGCACGGCCGCCGACTGGGACGCCCTGCTCGGCGAGTTCTACGACGTGGACTTCGGGAAGATCGGCGAAGGCGTGCAGCCGAACCCGGCCACCGCTCGCGCCGTGGAAGCGCTGGCGCAGAAGGGCTACCCGCTGGTGCTGGCCACCATGCCCATGTTCCCGCGCCGCGCCGTGGAATGGCGGCTGACATGGGCGGGCGTGGACCCGCGCCTGTTCGCGCGCATCACGACGTACGAGAACTCCACCTCGGTCAAGCCCAAGCCGGCCTACTGCGCCGAGAACCTGGCGGCGTGCGGGCTGGCCGGGGCCGACGTGCTCATGGTGGGCAACAACACGGTGGAAGACCAGGCGTTCGCCGGTCTGGGCACCGACATGTACCTGGTCACCGACCATCTGCTGGATCCGGCGGGCACGGGTGTGGAAGGGGTGCGCCACGGGACGATGGAAGACTTCGCCGCCTGGGCGGAGGCACTTCCCGCATGCGCCAACCCGGCCGTCGGCATCGATCCTGGCGTGGTCTCCTCGGCGGCGCGCGAGGCGGCGCTTGCCGCGAACTCGCGCGTGGCGGACCACGAGGTGGCGCGCGCCATGGAGGTGGCCGGGGCGTTCAATGCCGGCGCTGCGGCGTCGGCGCATGGCGCGTTCTCGAAGGAAGCCTGACCATGGCGCTGTTCGACTGCACCTGCGAGGCGCAAAGCGGACATGCCCGCGCGCTTTCCTACGAGACGGTGCACGGCACGTTCGGCACGCCCATGTTCATGCCCGTGGGCACGAGCGCGTCGGTCAAGGGCGTGACGGTGGGACAGCTGCGCGACCTGGACGCCCAGGTGG
>CAJFVW010000204.1 GCA_904420575.1 uncultured Gordonibacter sp. | reverse complement strand
GGAGAAGCAGGGATTCGAACCCTGGATGCCCTTGTGGGGCATACTCACTTAGCAGGCGAGCACCTTCGGCCTCTCGGTCACTTCTCCATCGGGCAAGAATGAATCATACCCGAGAATCATTCACCGTGTCAATCGCTCGTATTGCGTTTTCCGACAAGGCCGCCGATGCGGCGTGACAGGGACGGTTCCCACGCGGTCCCTCAACGACGACGGCGGCCCTCGCGCGGTTCCCTCAACGACGACGGCGGCCTTCGCGGTTCCCTAATGGCGAAGATGGCCTTCGCGCGGTTCCCTAACGCTCGTTCTTGCCAAAAGAACTCGAAGCCACCGCGCTGTGCGCTATGCAACGATTCCCTGCTGCTTTCTGAGCGTTTCGTCTGTGTCGCGGGCGATTTGCTATGATGGCGCCGTAGGCTTTTCGGACGAAGGACGGACACGCATGGTGGAAGCAGTGAAACGCAGACTCCTGCCCGCAGGCCCCGCCTTGGCATTGGCGCTGGCGGCTTGCGCGTTGTTGCTGGTCGTGTGCGCGCCGCAGCAGGCGTTCGCTCGGTCCTACGACATGCCGAAGGTGGACATTGCCGCCGAGGCCCAGACGGACGGGTCGCTCCATGTGGTGGAATCGCGCACGTTCGAGTTCAGCGGCGACTACACGGCGGTGTGGTGGACGTTCAATGATCTTCCCGATGGGGCGAAGGTGCAGGTAAACGGCGTGAAGCTGGCCCTTCCGCAGCATGCGGGCTCGGGCGGCGGTTCGAACGCAGACGGCGGCGCGGGCTCGGACGACTCCACCGTCGACCTGCAGAGCGTGCCGTTCCAGTCGTCGTGGCGCGACGAAGGCGGCCCCGGCACGGCTTCCTATTCGTTCGACGAGGCGAAGAACACCCTGTACGTGTTCTTCAGCGCTTCCGACGAGACCATGGTCGCCACCATCGACTACACGATCATCGACGGCGTGCAGGCCTTTCAGGACGTCGCCGAAGTGTATTGGCAGTACGTGGGCGCCCAATGGGCCGAGGCGTCGTCCGACGTCTCCATGACGCTGACCCTTCCCGTTCCTGCCGGCGAAAAGGTGGTGCCGGGCGAGAACGTGCGCGCCTGGGGACATGGGCCGCTCGACGGGACGGTGACGGTGAACGACGACGGCACGGTCAGCTACTACGTGCCGAAGGCGAACGCCGGGCAGTTCGCCGAGGCACGGGTCGTGTTCCCGGTCTCGTGGCTGACCAGCTTGGGAGCCTCCGCCGGACAGACCCATCGCGACGAACCCCATCTGGACACCGTGCTTGTCGAGGAGCAGAACTCTGCCGACGAGGCGAACCGCCAGCGCGTCCTTTCGCTGGCTTTCGTCATCGCGTGCGGCGTGGCGTGCGTGCTGTTGCTGGCGTGGGCCTTGCGCTCGTACTTCAAGTACGGGAAGGAACATGTGCCCGATTTCACCGGCGAATACTGGCGCGACGTGCCCGACCCGACGGTGCCGCCGGCGGTTATCGGCCGTTTGTGGCGGTGGGACCACGAAAGCCCCGACGACTTCACGGCCACGCTCATGCACTTGGCGCACAACGGCGCCGTGCGCATCGACAAGGGCAGCTACGCCGACCCTAAAGGCAGGCTCGTGGACGACTACTACCTGACGCGCGTCCCCGCCGTGGCCGACACGGTGGCCGACCCCATCGACCGCGCCGCGCTCGACCTGCTGTTCCGCGACATTGCCGGAGGCCTCGACGCTCTGTGGTTCGGCACCATCCAGGAATACGGCAAGGAGCATCCCCAGGAGTTCGTCGACAAGATGAGCGATTGGCAGGGGGTCGTGTCGGCGGAAACCAACCGGCAGGACTTCTTCGAGCTCAGGAGCAAGCGTCTGCAGACCCGCATGATGGCGGCTGCCGCGATAGTGGTCGTGGTGGGGATCGGCACGTTCTTCGTCACGCAGAACTTCATCCCGCTGCTGTTCATGGTGCCGACGGCCATCGCGCTGGGCGTCATCGCGAACTACATGCCGCGCCGCACCGTGCGTGGCAACAACCTGGTCGCCAAGTGCAAGGCGCTGCGCAACTGGCTGCGCGACTTCTCGTCGCTGGACGAGCGGCCTCCCACCGACGTGAAGGTGTGGGGAGAATTTATGGTGTACGCCTATCTGTTCGGCATCGCCGAGCAGGTCATCAAAGAGCTGCGCGTGCGCGTGCCCGAACTCTTCCAGGACGAGGGGGCCTCCTACGGCATGTCCTATGTGCCCTGGTGGTTCTGGTATGCGCCGGGCTACGGCGCGTCCGGCGGCGTCATGCCTTCCGTGTCCGACCTGATGCAGACGTCGGTGGCGAACACGGTGTCCACGGCGCAGGCCGCGCTTTCGGGCGCCAGCGGAAACTTCAGCAGCGGAGGCGGCTTCGGCGGCGGCTTCTCGGGCGGCGGAGGCGGCGGCTTCGGGGGAGGCGGCGGCGCGCGGTAGGCTGCCGCGCGTGCGGGGCGGCGGTGCGCCCGCAGCGAGGTCGTCCTGCGTCGGTGGAGTGCTCCCCAGTTTGGTCGTCCTGCACCGACGGGGCGGCCTTGGCTCTCGGCCGGCACCCGTGTAAAACGTGACGGCTCGGAAAACGCCGGCACGCGAAAGCATGCGTGTCGTATAATAGGCCGCTATGACTGCCCTGAAGAACATACCGACCGGCGTGTACAAAACGCTGCTTGTCGTTGCAACCATCATCTGGGGTTTCAGCTTCGTCGTCATGAAGGACGTCGTGGGCGTGCTGTCTCCTGCCTGGCTGCTGGGCATCCGTTTCGTCGTGGCCGGGCTCATTCTGTTGGCGGTCCTCTGGCGCCGCGTGCGCCGGCTGTTCTCGCGGAAAGCCCTGGCGGCAGGCGCTCTTCTGGGCGTGTTCGACTTCGCGGCCTTCTGGGCGCAGACGATCGGGCTCGATCACACCACGCCAGGCGTCAATGCGTTCTTGACGGCCACCTACTGCGTCATCGTGCCGTTCCTCTGGTGGGTCATCGCCCGCAAACGTCCGACGGTGTTCAACCTGGGAGCCGCCGTGCTCGCCGTGGCGGGCATCTGGCTGGTGTCGGTCACAGGGACTGGCGAAGCGTTGACCATAGGCTTCGGCGAAGGTATGACGCTTCTGGGGGCGCTGCTGTTCGCCGTGCACATCGTGTTCGTGTCGAAGTTCGCGCGGGAGCACGACGTGCTGGTGCTGACCGTGTTCCAGTTTCTGACCGAAGGCGCGCTGGGCTGCGTGATGGGCGCGAGCTTTGAAACGCCGCCGCTTCTTTCCGCCTTCACGCCCGAGCTGGTGGCGAGCATGGCGTTTCTGGCGGTGTTCGCGTCGGTGGTGGCGTTCGGCATCCAGAACGTGTCGCTGGCCTACGTGCCGCCTTCGCAGGCTTCGCTGTTCCTGAGCCTGGAGTCGGTGTTCGGCGTGCTGTTCTCGGTGATGTTGTATGGCGAACAGATAGGGCTTCGCCTGGTCATAGGCTTTGCGCTTATATTTGTTGCTATAGTGGTCAGCGAAACGTTCCCGCTGAAACGCAGGGAACCGCAGGGCGAAGACGCCCCTTCACAGGCGACGTCGTAGGCAAAGGAGGCACCTCATGGCTCAGGAGAGCGAACGCAGCAACATCGTGCTCATCGGTATGCCCGGAGCAGGAAAGTCGACGCTCGGCATCGTGCTGGCGAAGATCCTGAACTACAATTTCATCGATGCCGACCTGGTCATCCAGAACCAGTGCGACAAGACGTTGCAGAAGCTCATCGACGCGTGCGGCCCCGAGGGCTTCATCCAGGTTGAGAACCAGATCTTGAGCGATTTGACGGCCGAGCGCTCCATCATCGCCACGGGCGGGTCGGCCGTGTACTCCGACGAGGCCATGAAGCACCTTTCCGGCATCGGCCGGATCGTGTACCTGCAGATATCGTACGACGAGTTGAAGAGGCGCCTGCACGACCTGCAGGAACGCGGCGTGGTGCTCAAGGGGGGCATCGGCATGAGCCTGCGCGAGCT
>CAJFVW010000203.1 GCA_904420575.1 uncultured Gordonibacter sp. | reverse complement strand
GTACTTCTTGGAGATGGTGTCCTTCGTGGCGAACCAGATGTCCTGCCTCACGTCCAGCGCGTACTCGAAGCAGCTGCGCGCGAAGCTCTCGATGGACGCGTCCAGGTTGTGCATGCCCTGCGCGATGCCGGGGCCGTCGAATTCGTGCACGAGCTCGCGCGTCTCGGTGCCGTCGGCCGCGGTGTACACGAGCTCCACCTTGCCGGGGCCGGGCACGCGCAGCTCGGCGTTCTTGTACACGTCGCCGTACGCGTGGCGCGCAATGGTGATGGGCTTCACCCAGTTGCGCACGCACGGCTCGATGCCCGCCACCGTGATGGGCGTGCGGAACACGGTGCCGTCGAGCAGTGCGCGGATGGTGCCGTTCGGGCTCTTCCACATGGCTTTGAGGTCGTATTCGTCCATGCGCGCGGCGTTCGGCGTGATGGTGGCGCACTTCACGGCCACGCCCAGGCGCTTGGTGGCTTCGGCGGAATCGACCGTCACCTGGTCGTCGGTGGCGTTGCGGTGCTCGAGGCCCAGGTCGTAGTACTCGGTCTTGAGGTCGACGTGCGGGCAGATCAGCTCGTCTTTGATCATCTGCCAGATGATGCGCGTCATCTCGTCGCCGTCCATCTCCACCAAAGGCGTGGTCATTTGGATCTTCGTCATGGGGTACCTCCGTATCGCCGGGCCTCGTACTGCGCGTCTCGCCATCATGATACCTCAGCGCCCGCCGGATCACATGCTTGTTAACCGCGCCTTAACGAAAGCGCCGCAACCGGCAGCCGCCGACCGCGCGCCTCCGTCGAAAGCTTCAGGCCTCGCGCCCTCCCAATGCCCGGAACAACCATCCTCGGCCCGCCGCGAACGCCAGATTCTGCCTGGCGGCCCAAACCCCTGCCCGATAACGGGCGTTTTTGTCGAGTGTCCTGCCGGCGGAAAGCCGCAATGGTAGCATAAGGAAAAAGTGGGCGGCACGAAGAAGCGGAAGTGGGAACATGGCACGGAAGACGATGCGGCGCGCAGGAGCATGGATCGGGCTGGGAGCGTTCACCGCGGGCGCGGGGGCGGTCGTGGGCTTCGGCATCTGGCTTCTGCTGGACGTGGCGTACTGGCTGCTCGACCTGGTGTGGAAAAACGGCGTGGACGCGCTCGGGATAGCCTGGCTGCCTGTGGTCGTGTGCGCGGTCGGCGGCGTGTGCATTGGCCTCTGGAACAAGCGCTTCCATTGCGCGCCGAAGCCGTTCAACGAGGTCATAAGCGACGTCAAGCGCACGGGCGGCTACCATCTGGGGCGCGTCGCCCCCTCGGCCGTGGCGTTTTTGCTGCCCATCGCCTTCGGCGGTTCGGTGGGGCCCGAGGCCGGCCTCATGGGACTCATCGCCGCCGGCTGCACCTGGGTGGGCGAGCGGATGCGCGCCATGGGCGTGCGCTTGGGCGTGATGCACGAGGGCGAGGACTTCTCGAAGGCGGCGAAGCGCACGCTGTACGTGGTGGGCACGGCAGGTGGCGTCGCCGGCGTCGTCGCCGTGATCGCCCTCGTCGGCAGCGGCATGAGCATTCCACGCTTCGAAGCCGTGGCGTTCGGCATCGAGCCGCTTCTCTTGGCCGTGCCGCTCGCGCTGGGAGGCTACGCGCTCGGGCTGCTCTACCTGGCCGTGGTGCGTGGGGCCCAGGCGCTGCACGAACGCTTCGACCGTCACGTCGTGCTCATGCCGACGCTTGTGGGGCTGGCGCTGGGCACGGCAGCCGTGTTTCTGCCCTACGTGCTCTTCCCCGGCTCCCAGCAGGCGAGCGAGCTCATGGGCGCATGGACGGGCATGTCGGCCGTGGCGCTTCTGCTCACGGGCCTGGTCAAGACAGTTTTCATCGCGCTCTGCCTGAACCTGGGATGGAGCGGCGGCCCGTACTTCCCACTCATCTTCTGCGGCATCAGCTTCGGCTACGGCGTGTCCGCGGCGACAGGCCTCGACCCGGTGCTGTGCGTCACCGCCATCACCGCCGCTCTCATGGCCGCGTTCTCCCGCCAGCCGGGCGCCGCCGTCATCATCAGCCTGCTGGTGTTCCCGCCAACGAGCATCCCCGTCCTCGCCGTCGCAATAGCCGTCGGCCTTCTGGTCCCGTTGCCGAAAGCGATTGCGCCAACCAAGCTCGCGCCGACCGGGCAGCCCCCGACCGGGCAGCTCCCGACCGGGTAGCCTCCGACCGGGCAGCCCCCGACCGGGCAGCCTCCGGCCCCTCAAAAGTGAGCGCTAGCCCCTTTCCCTTTCCCTTTCCCTTTCCCTCTCGCAAGCCCCGCGCCGAAAGATGGCAAGATTTTCCAGAATTGCGGTGCCGGAAACGGTTTTTCGGGTTCATTTTCAGCCCTTGGCGAAACGTTGACAGCATAATCCCTGGTCGCCAGAAGTAAACCGCATGCAACTCCTCGCAATCGCGGAAATTTTTGCCAGGCGCCTCACACTCTGCCGTCAAACGCCGTTGACGCTCCC
>CAJFVW010000202.1 GCA_904420575.1 uncultured Gordonibacter sp. | reverse complement strand
TCTTGAGCGAGCGGATGATCTCCTTTTCCTTGGGAAGCTTCTCGATGGGCGCGTACACCAGGTACGGCAGCGCGTCCATCTTCCACGACTTCAGCTCCACGCCGTCTTCCGTGAAGGGCTTCTTCTTTTTGAAGGGCGGCTTCGGCAGCGTGTCGGGCAGCTGAGCCGGCACCGTCTCCCCTTCGTCGGTGACGCCGCGCCAGCCACCGCGCTTCTTGTACACGATCTGCGGCGTGAAGTCGGGTTCCAGGATATGGCCGCGCAGGCCGATGGTCACCCATTCCTCGCCGTCCACGTCGAAGCGGTACACCGGCGTGGAATACACCTTGTCCGCCTTAGGTTTCTTCACGCCGAGCAAGTCGGCGATCTTCTGAGCCGCGTCGTTCTTCTCGGTCACAACCAGCTTCACGCGGTTCCCTCCTGTTCTTCGGGCCGCCTCCGCGGCCGCACGTTCGTTCACACGGTTGCCCCAACTGGTTTATTAACGTGTGCGGGGATGGCGCGCCTCGTGCGCGCAAGCACCGCGCCGCGCGGGCGCAGCAGACGTTAGCATACACGATTTTGCCGCAAGAGGGAGAGAAATCTATTCGACCCGCAAACGATCAGCCGTCACGAAAGCGGATGCGCGAGAAATCCGACTTCGAGCCTTTCACCGCCCACACGACGAACGAGGCTTCCTCGACCGTGTAGAAAACGGTGAACCATCCTACGACGAAGCTGCGATAAGCCGTATCGCAGCAATCGAAAGGAAACACGCAGCAAACCGGATGCTTGCACGGATCGCGTTTGAGGTTTTCGATCTCCTGCCGATAGTCTTCGAAGAAACGCTCGGCCCAGCGAACGCCCTTCTCGTATTCGCCGAAGCGCGAGAAATATTCGAGATAAGCCCGTTCGGCTGCCATGAGATCGCCTACGGCCTCTGGGTCGACGAAGTATTCAAACATGAACGCCCGCTTTCCGCAGCAGGGCCCACGACTCGTCCTCGGAAAGAAGTCGCGAGGCACCGCTCTCGACAAGCTCGCGCCGCCGCTTCAATTCGTCGAGAACGGCAATGCTCTCGAGGCTGCCGGATTGCACGTTTTCGGAATCGCTCGAAAGCCTGCACCCATCGTCCATGTTTGCACCTCCCTTCCTCATCGAGCCTTGCTTTGCAACCAGTATACCACTTATGCGATCCGCCATCTTTCGCCCTTTCTTCCCGTTGCCCCGTGCTTTCCATCATAGCAAGCGGACCTTGCAAAAAGATGGCGCATGTCCGACAAGGAAACCGCCCCGATCATGCAGGCATCCAGCAAAACGCCTGCGCTGGCCCTGCTCAGATCCAACGGGAACCTTGCCCGTTCCCAGCAGAATCCCACCGCGTTTCCAGCGAAGGCCCGGCAAGTGCCCAGCAGGCATCCGGCGGGTTTCCAACGGTTTTCTGGCGCGTTTCGAACGCCTGTCCGGCGGTTTCCCAGCACGCCTGGGCCGACGCGCGAGTTTCGCAGATCGGATGTGGGTTTCGTAACCGCCTGTTGAAGATGCTGGGGTCGTTTTATGGAGCAGGGCATTCTCGAGTAGGCTGTTTCAAGGGGAACGCCGCCGAACCGCCCACCTCCGCACCCGTCACGCTGCATCGACGCACCACCGGCGGCACCCTGGGAAACGGCCCGAACCTGAAAGGAGCGACCATGAAGAAAGTGATCGGCGCGTTGTTCGGCCTTACGATCCTGTGCGTCATCGGCGTCGTGGCCGTGTTCATGCTGCCAGCCGGCATCGGCGGACCCGCCGGCGAGCTGGCAGGCAACGCGAAGGCCGCCGTGACGAATGCCGCCCTGGACGTGGCCGACGTCAAAGGCAAGGTGAAAAGCGCCATCGACCAGAACAAGGACTCCATCGCGTCGGCGACCGGCATGACGGCCGAAGAGGTGGACGACGCCTTGGACCAGCTGGACATCGACAGCTGGCAGGCCACCCCCCTGCCTGCCGAAGCACGCGAAACCGGGACCTTCAGCGGGTCGTACGCCGGCGTGGACGGCTCCATCACCACGTACGAGGATCCGGGCTACGTCACGGTGAAGGCCTACGGGCAGACCGTCACCCTCGAGGTACCCGCAAGCGCGCAGGAATACCTGGCACGCCTGCAGGGCCGCTAGCCCGCACGCGCCTCCTTCAGACGACGCTGGTAGGCGCGCACGATCTGCGACAGCGTGAAGCACACGACGAAGTACAGAAGCGCCATGATCCCGAAGATGGCGAAGATCTGCGCCGTCGAGTTGTAGCTGTTCATGAGGATCATGCCACGCCCCATAAGCTCCTGCAGCGCCATGGCGCCCCACAGGTAGCTCGTGTCCTTGATGGTGGTCACGAACTGCGAAAGCAGTGCCGGCACCATGTTGCGCAGGGCCTGGGGCAGGATGACGAGCATGTAGGTCTGCACCGTGGAGAAGCCCTGCGAGCGGGCGGCCTCGTACTGCCCGTGGGGCACGCTGGCCAGGCCGCCGCGCACGATCTCCGCAACGCTGGCACTGGTGAACAGCGTGAAGGCCAGCACAGCCGCCCCGATGGGCGGCAGCTGCGCCACGAAGAACGTGAACATGATCCAGAGAAGCAGCGGCGTGTTCTTGAACACCTCGATGTAGGCGGTGGCGATGCCCGAAAGCACGCGGACCCGCGAGGTGCGCATCACCGAGATGACGGTGCCGAGCACCACCGAACAGGCGATCGCCAACGCAGAGATGAACAGCGTGAGGCCCAGCCCTTGCAGCAGGAACCTCATGTTGACCCAGGTGAACAGGGCGGCTACGTCGCTCATTCGTCGTCCCTCCTCGCGTCGTCTTCGGACTCGGCGTCGTAGTCGGCCTCGTCGTGCGGGGCGCGCACGTGGCTCTCGCGCGCGGCGGGCGCGTCGAGCTCGCCCGGGACGTAGTCGTTGTCCAAGAACGCCTCCTCGTCAAGCAGGGCTTCCCGGACGGCGCGCGACCGTGCGGCGGCGTCCGGCGAGTTCCCGCCGGCTGGCCGGGCCTGCTCGCCGTCCGGTGGCAGGTCCTTGCGGGCCGGCCGTGCCGCCGCACCGTCGCGCGCCTGCGTGGCGGCGTCGGCCTTGCGGCGGACGTCCTTCGTGATGCGGTCGCTCGTCGCCGTCTCCGCCCGCGAGGCAAGCACGTCGTCGGCCTCGGGAGAACGGGCGGGCGCGTGCACGTCGCGCAGGCCTTCGGCGGCGGCGTCTGGCGTGGCCGGCAGCGCCGCGCCCTTCGCCGACCCTTCCACGCCGCGGCGGGCCGCGACGCGTCGTTCCAGGCGGCGGTGCGCCTTCAGGCGCCCCGCCTTCGTGTGCATGATGCGGCGCGCGCACGCCTCGTCGTCCCCGCATTCCTCGGCGATCTCCTGGGCGATCTCGAGCCCGATCTCGTCGGCGATCTCCGCCGCCACGCGCCCGGTGAAGCGCTGGTTCAGCGGGTCGAGCTCGTCGGCGCCCGCTTCGCCGCCTCCGGCGCCTTCGCTCGCTTCTCCCAGCACATGCAAGGGGTGACGAGGCGAAGGGGCCTGCCGCGCCGGGGCGATGTCCACCGTCTCGTACATGGTGCCCACGCCGCCCGCCAGCGTCGCGGCCGCAGCGCGGCCCGTGATGTCGTGCGTGCCGGGCGTGACTTCCATCTGGTCGGTCGCCAGCTCTTCGCTCGCGTCGCCCGTCGAAAGGTGCCGGTGCGACCGCGTCCTGCGCTCCAGGTACAGCGCCAGGCGCGAAAGCGGGAAGCAGATGGCGAAGTACAGCACGGCCGCCATCACATAGGCCGGCCCGTAGTAGCTGGTCGCGCCTGCGAACGAGTTGGAGAAGTACATGAGCTCGCCGCCGGCGATGAGCGCGAGCACGCTCGTGTTCTTCACCAGGTTCGCCGCCTGCACGGCCAAAGGCGGCAGGATGATGCGGAACGCCTGGGGCAGGATGATGAGGAACATGGTCTGCCAGTAGCCGAAACCCTGGCTTTTCGCCGCCTCGAACTGGCCGCGGTGGATGGAGCCGATGCCGCTGCGCACCACTTCGGACATGTAGCCGCCATGGTAGATGCCGATGGCCAGAACTCCTATCCAGAACGCCGCCAACGTGAGCCCCACCAGGGGGAAGATGGCGTAGAGCACGAACACCTGCAAAAGCAGGGGCACGTTCTGCACCACCTCCACGTACACGCGCGTGATGCCCCGCAGCACGGACAGGCGGGACACCGAGAACACGCCGAAGAGGATGCCCAGGACCAGCGCGATCACCAAGGCCAGCACGGAGATGCCCACCGTGACGCCGAACGCCGTCAGCAGATCGGGCCAGCGCTGGAACAGGGCCTCCCACTTGTAGGGCGCGAATATCTCAAGCATGCGCGCCTCCGTCCGCCCCGGCACCCGCGCCCGCGTCGCCGCCAGCGCCGTCCGCACCATCGCCCGTACCATTCGCGTCCACCCCGGCGTCGCCGCCCTCGTCCGCGTCTTCCGACGCGTCGCTCGTCAGGCCCCAGCGCTCCTGGAGCGCCGCCAAGGTGCCGTCGTCCTGCATGGCCGCGATGGCGGCGTCGACCTGCTCGGCCAGCTCGACGTTCGACTTCTTGGTGGCCACGCCGTACTCCTGCGGGGCGAAGTGCGTGTCGAGCAGCATGGTGGAGTCGTCCAGATACCCTTTCAGGATGGAGCTGTCCACGGAGAACGCATCCACGCGTCCCGCCACCAGCGCGATCTTGATCTCGGGATACGTCGAGTACTCGGCGAAGTTCATGTGGATGCCCAGCTCGTCGCCGGCCGCCGCCAGCTTGTCGCGCGTGGTGGCCGAAAGCGCCACGCCCACGGTCTTGCCGTCGAGCCCCGCAAGGTCGGCGATGCCGGAGGACTTCTTCACCAGCACGCCGATGTGGTCGGTGTAGTACGGGCGCGAGAAGTTGTAGCTCTTCTTCCGCTCCTCGGTGACGGTGAACGTGGCCAGCGTCGCGTCGAGCGTGCCGTTGTCCAGCATGGCGCCGCGCGTCGTGACGTTCACGCCCGTGACCTGAAGCGCGTTCGGGTCGCCCTTGATGCGCTTCGCCAGCTCGCGGGCGATGTCCACCTCCATGCCCTCGATGTTGCCCGTCTCGGGGTTCTGGAAGCCGAAGCCCGGCACGTCGATCTTGGTGCCCACGCGCAAAACGTCTGCGTCGGGCGTGCAGCCCGCAAGCGCGCCGGCGCCTCCCAGCACCAGCGCCGCTCCCGCAAGCGCCCCCATGCGCAGGAATGTCCGCCTTGCGATCATCCCGGCCTCCTACAGGATCTTCGACAGGAAGCTCTTGATGCGGGCATTGTCGGTCTCGTCGAAGATGTAGTGGGGCGTGCCGGCATCTACCACCAGGCCGTTCTCCATGAACACCACCTTGTCGGCCGCCTCGCGCGCCAAGCCCATCTCGTGGGTCACCATGACGATGGTCATGTTCGTTTCCGCGAGCGACTTGATGACGTCGAGCACCTCCTGCACCATCTCCGGGTCGAGCGCGCTCGTGGGCTCGTCCAAAAGCATGATCTTCGGGTGCATGTTGAGGGCGCGCGCGATGGCGACGCGCTGCTGCTGCCCGCCGGAGAGCTGGTCGGGATACTTGTCCACCTTGTCGGCCAGGCCTACCCGGTCCAAATACGCGCGCCCTTCGCGCTCGGCCTGTTCGCGCGGCACCTTGAGCACCTTGATGGGTGCGAGCGTGACGTTTTCCAGCACGGTCTTGTGGGGGTAGAGGTTGTAGCTTTGGAACACCATGGCCACGTCCCGGGCGACGGCGCGGGCGTTCACCTTGCGGTCGGACAGGTTCATGCCGTCGACCACGATGGTGCCGGAATCGGGGACCTCCAGGCCGTTGATGCAGCGGATAAGCACGCTTTTGCCCGAGCCGGACGGCCCGATGACGACCACTTTCTCCGCCTCGGCGACCTCGAGAGACACGCCTCTGAGCGCTTCGACCGTCCCGAAGCTCTTGTATATGTCGTTGACCGAGATCGCGTTTGCCACGGCGGGGCCTCCCGTTTGCTGGAATGATGAGAAAAACACCGACCAGTCTAGCATGCACGTCATCGTCCCAGATGGCGGAATGATTACGGAAGCATGACGGAAGCCTTTTAGGCACGAAACGCAGGCTGCCCCCATCCCGCGGGGGCAGCCTGCCCAAGCGGGCGCTCCCCTAGCGCGAGAACATGAGGCGCTCGCTGTCGAACATGCGCTGCAGCACGAGCACGCCCACGCCCGTGACCACGAGGTTGCTCGCCACGCACGCCACGATATTGACCGCCTGGAAGTCGAAGGAGAAAATGCCGTTCATGGCCTGCACGCTGTTGTAGACGGGGATGAGGTAGTAGCCGAGATCTTCCTGCACGCCTCCGAACATCCCCAGAATGCCCACGAGCACGACCACGATCATGAGCGGCGTCAGGTACATGCCCGCCTCCTTCACCGACGAGGCCAGCGTAGACACCACGGTGATGAGCATGACCATGACAAGTGTCGTCGACACCACCACGAGCGCCAGCAGCAGGTACTCGACGGGCCCGTAGACGTTCAGGTTCACGCCGCCGCCCATCATGTTCGGCAGGCCTGCGAAGATGCCCACCATGCTGGACGCTGCGATCAAAAGGCCGATGAGCGTGATGGCGAGGAGCTTGCCGAGCGCGATGTCGCGCCGGCGGATGGGCGTGGCCAGAAGCGTCGCCATGGTGCCGCGCTCCTTCTCGCCGGCCACCGATTCCGCCGCGATGGACATGACGCTGGAGAACAGCAGTATCAGCAGCAGAAGCGGCACGATGGACACCACGACCGAACTTGCCAGGTCACGCTCCTCCGCCACGTCGTAGGGCCCCTCCCCCGCGTTCACGTCGAAGCGGTTCGAAAGCGACGACTCGTAGGCCGCAAGCGCCGCC
>CAJFVW010000201.1 GCA_904420575.1 uncultured Gordonibacter sp. | reverse complement strand
GTACCTGCAGGCCGAAAGCGAGATCGCGGCCATCAACATGGTGTACGGCGCGGCGGCCGCCGGCGCGCGCGTCATGACGTCGTCGTCGTCGCCGGGCATCTCGCTCAAGGGCGAGGGCATCTCCTACATGGCGGGCGCCGACCTGCCGGGCGTCATCATCAACGTCCAGCGCGGCGGCCCGGGCCTCGGCGGCATCCAGCCCTCGCAGGCCGACTACTGGCAGGCCACGCGCGCGCTCGGGCATGGCGACTTCCAGATCATCGTCTACGCCCCGTCCACCGTGCAGGAGATGTCCGACTACGTCTACGACGCCTTCGATACGGCCGACCGCTACCGCGTGCCCGTCATGATCCTGGCCGACGGCATGCTGGGCCAGATGATGGAGCCGGTGGTGCTGCCCGAACCGAAGAACGCGCTGCCGGACAAGCCCTGGGCCACGTGCGGGCACAAGAACCAGCGCGCGCACAACGTGGTGAACTCGCTGTACCTGACGGCCGACGACCTGGAGCGCCTCAACGTAGAGCGGTTCGCGCGCTACGAGGACATCAAGCGCGCCGAGCAGCGCGCCGAGACGTTTTTGACCGAGGACGCCGACGTGGTGGTGGTGGCGTTCGGCGCCTCTGCGCGCGTCGCCCGCAGCGCGGTCGTGTCCGCCCGCGAGGCAGGCATCCGCGCGGGGCTTGTCCGCCCCATCACGCTGTGGCCGTTCCCCACGCGCGCCCTCGAGGCCACGGTGGGCACTGCCAAGGCGTATCTCACGGTGGAGATGAACATGGGCCAGATGGTCGACGACGTGCGCCTGGTCCTGGCCGGCCGCGCGCCGGTGGAGTTCTACGGCCGCACGGGCGGCGTCATCCCCACGCCCGCCGAGGTGCTGGCGAAGATTCGGGAGATCAACGGAAAGGCGGGTGAGTAGCATGGCGAAGGAGAGCACCGTCGTGTTCGAGCGGCCGCACGCGCTTCTGCCGGTCGTGACGAACTACTGCCCCGGCTGCTCGCACGGCATCGTGAACCGGCTGGTGGCGGAAGCCATCGACGAGCTGGGCGTGGAGGGCGAGACCGTGGGCATCGCGCCCGTGGGCTGCTCGGTCATGGCCTATGACTTCTTCGGGTGCGACATGATAGAGGCCGCGCACGGCCGCGCGCCGGCGGTCGCCACCGCCGTGAAGCGCGCGTTGCCGGACGGCGTGGTGTTCGCCTACCAGGGCGACGGCGACCTGGCCTCCATCGGCATGGCCGAGACCATCCATGCGGCCACGCGCGGCGAGCACATCACCGTCATCTTCATCAACAACGCCATCTACGGCATGACGGGCGGCCAGATGGCGCCCACCAGCCTGCCGAACCAGGTCACGCAGACGAGCCCCTACGGGCGCGACGTGACCACGGCGGGCTACCCCATTCGCGTGTGCGAGCTTTTGAGCTCGCTCGACGGCGTGGCGTACCTCGAGCGCGTCACGGTGGACAGCCCCAAGAACGTGCGGAAGGCGAAGAAGGCCATCAAGAAGGCCTTCCAGTACCAGGTGGACGGCATCGGCTACACGCTGGTGGAAGTGGTGGCCACCTGCCCGACCAACTGGGGCCTCACTCCGCAGGACTCGTTCGCGTGGATGCGCGAGAACATGCTGCCCTACTATCCGTTGGGCGTGTACAAGGACGTGGTGGCCGACGGCTTCGCGAACGCCGCCGAAGCGGCCGCGGCGCGCGCGGCCGACTGCCCGATCGCGAACCCTGCGCCTGCGACCGAAGGAGGTGCACGATGAGGCCCGACGCCCGCATCGTGCTCGCCGGCTTCGGCGGGCAAGGCATCCTGTTCGCCGGCAAGGTGATCGCCTATGCCGGCCTCATCGAGGGCCGCGAGGTCTCGTGGCTTCCCTCGTACGGCCCGGAAATGCGCGGCGGCACGGCCAACTGCTCCGTGACGCTGTCCGACGATCCCGTCGGGTCGCCGCTGGTGGTGGAGCCGAACATGCTGGTGGTCATGAACCAGCCCTCGCTCGAGAAGTTCCGGGACGCCGTCGTGCCGGGCGGCGTGGTGGTGGCCGACGCCACCATGGTGCCGGACGTGCCCGCCATCGAAGGCGTGCGCGTGGTCTCGCTGCCGGCCACCGCCATGGCCGAAGAGCACGGCCTCAAGGGCCTGGCGAACGTCATCCTGGTGGGCAAGCTGTTCGCCGAGACGGGCTTCTGCGACCGCGCGACGCTGGACGCCGCCATCGGGAAGTGCGTCCCCGCCCGCAAGGCCGCCATGGTGGAGAAGAACAAGCAGGCGCTGCAGATAGGCATCGAGGCGTAACCGCCTTTTGCCATCCTGAGCGGAGCGCCGCAGGCGCGGAGCCGCGACGCGAAGCTAGTCCCTTTAGGGAAAGGGTCTCGGGTGGCGGGGCGTTCAACGAGGAAGGAAGCAGATGGTTGAGGAACTGGCCGAGATAGGGCTGCGGCTCAAAGGCCTGCGCGAGTCGTGCGACGTCACGCGCGAGGAGATGGCGGCCGAGCTGGAAGTGCCGCTGGAAACGTACGAGCGCTGGGAGGAAACGGGCGAGGACGTGCCCATTTCCGCCATCTACCACATGGCGCGCAGGTTCGGCGTGGAGTTCACCGAGATACTCACGGGAACGGCCGCCAAGCTGCAGACCTACCAGGTGGTACGCTCGGGCGAGGGGCGCGAGGTGGACCGCTACCCGGGATATCACTTCGAGGATTTGGCCTGGCGCTACTTCGGCAAGATCATGCAGCCGCTCTTGGTGGTGCTCGACCCGTCCGACGAGCCGGCGAAGCTGGTCACGCACACAGGGCAGGAGTTCAACCTGGTGTTGGAGGGCTGCATGGTGGTGACGTGGGGCGACAAGGAGTTCGAGCTGAACGCCGGCGACAGCATCTACTTCAACCCCGAATGCCCCCATGGTCAGCGCTGCGGGGGAGACGTCCCCGCGAAGTTCGTGACCATCATTGCGGAGTGATGTGTTCCGCCGTTCTCCGAACGGCGGAACCGGCCGACGCCGCGAAGCGTTGACGTGTCCGATCTTGCCGCTTTTTCGCTTGCCCTCACGTGCAAAGCACGCTCGGCCGCGAAGCGCGGCAATCTCGGACACTTCAACGCTTCTCGCTGACTTTGCTGGACTGGTAAGGCGTGAGAAAGGAAAGCGCGACAAGTGAACCACATCCTGAACAAGTACTGTCCCCGCATCGACTTCGACTCCTACGAGGACTTCTACCAGAACTTCCAGATCAACGTGCCCGAGGCGTTCAACTTCGGCTTCGACGTGGTGGACGAGTGGGCCCGCGTCGAGCCCGAAAAGCGCGCACTCGTGTGGTGCGACGACCACGGCGGGGAGCGCACGTTCACGTTCGCCGACCTCTCGCGCCTGTCGAACCGGGCGGCCAACGCCTTCCGCAAGCTGGGCATCGGCAAAGGCGACGTGGTCATGATGATCCTGCGCCGCCGCTGGGAGTACTGGGTGTGCGCCGTGGCGCTGTGCAAGCTGGGGGCCACCATCATCCCTGCGTCGCTGCAGCTCACGAAGAAGGACATCGCGTACCGCGCCAACTCCGCGCAGGTGAAGATGATGGTGTGCGTGAACGACGACTACGTGTGCGGCCAGACCGAGGAGGCGCTGCCCGACTCGCCCTCCATCGAGCACCGCGTCATCGTGGCGGGGGAGCGCGACGGCTGGACGCCGTTCGACGCGCTCGTCGCCGGCGAGCCCGACGAGTTCGAGCGGCCCACGGGCGAGGCAGGCGTCACGAGCAAGGACATCATGCTCGTCTACTTCACGTCCGGAACCACGGGCAGCCCCAAGGCCGTGTGCCACAACTTCGCGCACCCCTTGGGCCACATCATCACCGCGAAGTACTGGCAGCAGGTGCAGGAGGACACGCTGCACATGTCCGTGACCGACAGCGGCTGGGCGAAGTTCGGCTGGGGCAAGATCTACGGCCAGTGGATCGCCGGCGCCACCATCTTCGCCTACGACATGGACAAGTTCGT
>CAJFVW010000200.1 GCA_904420575.1 uncultured Gordonibacter sp. | reverse complement strand
GGCTCGTCGGTCTGGAACACGTTCATGAAGCCCACCACGGCGCTGGCCATGCACAGGCGCGCGTTCGGGTCGATGTTGTTGGACAGCAGCCCCGCCTTCCAGAACTTGGCCGTGCAGTAGCCTTCCACGATGGGTTGCTGGCCGCTGCCCCAGAACGCAAGGCGGCTCTTGTCGTTCTTCCAGGTCTCCTTCAACTTGCCGGCCACCAGGTCCAGCGCCTCGTCCCACGTCGCCTCGCGCAGGCCTTCCTTCGTGCCCTTGGTGGCCTTGTCGTCGCGGACGAGCGGCGTGGTCAGACGGTCCTCGCCGTACAGGATCTTCGCCAGGTAGTAGCCCTTGACGCAGTTGAGCCCGCGGTTCGACCCGTTGTCGGGGTCGCCGGTCACCGAAACCAGCCGGCCGTCCTTCACTTCGCAGATGACGCCGCATCCGCAGCCGCAGAAACGGCACACCGACAGATACGTCTCGCCGGTGCCGTCGGCCGATGCGCCCGTCTGCCCGCCGCCGGCGCAGCCCACGAGCGTCGACATGGTGCCTGCCGCGGCGGCGCTGGCCAATGCGACGGCGGTGGTCTTGACGAACAATCGCCTGGAAATGTCCATGTGCAGCCCTCCCTTTCGCCTTGCTCTTCGTGGGCCTTGCCGGCCGGGGCGCGGGGCGCCTCTCCGCCGGCAAGGCCTCCCGGTTCCTTGCCTCTATTGCTCCACCGTTCCTGCTTGAACGGATGAAACGCCTTCATGATCCGCCTGCTGCCAACGCTCGGAACGGAGGTTTCGCCATTCCGTCTGTCATCCCGAACGCAGCGCGAAGCGCGGGGCCGGAGGATCATGGGATGCGGGGGATCCTTCGGCCCGCTGTGCCTGCTGGGGACGCTGGGGACGCCGCGCCGTCGCCCTGTCAGGCAGGCGCACCCTTGCGGTCGAGCGCCGCCTGCACCTGGTCCGGGTCGGCCACGATGCGGATGGCCACGCGCGGCTCTCCTACCACGCAGCGCTCCACGCACAGGCCGCAGCCCACGCACTTCTCGCGGTCTATCCGAGGCGCGAACACCGCATGGATGGCGTCGCCCTCGCGCATGCGGTAGTCGATGGTCATGGCCTCGTCGATGAGGGGGCACACGCGGTAGCACACCTCGCACCGCATGCCCTGCAGCGCGATGCACAGATCCTCCTCGATGACGGCGGTGCCCATATGCACGTCGGCGCGCGCCTCCACGTCGCGCAGCGCGCCGGTGGGGCAGGCGGCGACGCAGGGGAAGTCCTCGCACAGACGGCAGGCCTGCTCGCGCGCGTCGATGACGGGGGTTCCCGCTGCGGCGCCCGCGTTGCCGGGCGCGACGTGCACGGCCCGGTAGGGACAGGCTTCCAGGCATTTGCCGCACTTGACGCAGCGGGCCATGAAGTCGGATTCGGACTGCGCCCCGGGGGGACGCAGAAGCTCGCCCTTGCCGGCGGCGGCCAGGTACACGGCCTGTCCGCCCACGATGGCGGCGGCAATCCCGGCTATGATGCTCGAACGCTTCATCCAGCTCCCTTTCCTTCGGGAACCATGATGTGCTTCGGCAGGCTTTGCGCCAATCGGGGAAACGCGACGGCGCGCGTGTGGAAACCCCTGTTGACCGCTAGGGTTTTATTCTATTTGCAGTTGAGGATAACAATTGCCGGACCGTGCGACGCCCGCGTCGTGACGCACGTCACGGCGTCATGCGGACGCCCACGTACACGGCGGTGTCGGGCAACCCCGTTATGTCGTAGACCGACGAGAGCGCGATGGCCGACACGCGCCACGCGTACGTGGTGCCGTCCACGTCGATGGTGCCGGTCTGGAAGGTGTTGCCGGCGTCGTCCACGCCGGATTCGCCGAGCGTGGATCCTTCCAGACCTTCGGAGGCCATCGCGGCCTGAATGGCCGCCTCCACGCTGCCGGACGAGAAGTCGGCGTACTTCACGCGCATGTCCACGTAGTCGTTGCGGCTGACGGTGAAGGTCCACGAGCCCTTGAGCAGCTTGGCGGCATCGGCCGCCGAAAGGTTGCTCACGCCCTGGGCGTACAGCAGGGCCGCGTCCACCTCGGTCACGTCGGAGGGCAGCTTGACGAGGTCCAGGCCGCCATTGGGGTTCTCTTCGGGGTTCGTCTTGTCGTAGATGGTGAGGCCGGCGTCGGCGAACGTCTGCCTGATGGCGTCGTCGTCGGCCGCCATGAGGGCGGAAAGCTGCGGCAGGTCGTAGGACACGTCGCGCGCGAGGTTCTGTTCCACGCTGGCCTGCTCGCGTGCGGAGGCGTTCAGCACCGTGTCCAGGAAGTTGTACAGGAACACGCCGCCGATGACGGCGGCCACCAGCACGAACGCGCACAGGGCGGCAATCGTGCGCTTCGGCAGGTCGAACGGCCGGGCAAGCGAGCTTCCGTCCAGGTAGCGAACGGGCCCGCCCGCCGACACGTATTCTTTTTTACGCTCGTTGAAAAACATGTCCCGGCCCTCTCTCTGGCGCCTTGGAACCCTTACAAGGATTGTGTGCTTTGGGCATTATAGCATTGCCTGGCCGCAAACCTCGTGATAGGATACGTGACGCCCATGGGGGAGTAGTTGGCACACGAACGTGTGCGGTGCGTTCAACATCGTGGCGCGCAAGCGTCTGGCGTACCTTAATCGGCGAGACTCATGGCGCAGGCACGGTCGGAAAGAAAGACCGGTCTGCGCCATGAGTTTTTTTTATGTCCGGCCCTCGCCCGGGTAGGCATGAGGCGCTCCGAGCGAGGGCGCCTGGCAAGCCGTCTGTTCGAGGCAAAGAAGGAGAAGCTGTGGATCTTTCGGTATTCGCGACGCCCGAGGCGTGGATCAGCCTGATCACCCTCATCTTCCTGGAGATCGTGCTGGGCGTGGACAACCTGGTGTTCATCTCCATCACCACCAACCGCCTGCCCGAGGAGAAGCAGCACATCGGCCGCAAGCTGGGCCTGGCCGGCGCGCTTCTCATGCGCATCGTCTTTTTGTGCTTCGCTTCGTATCTGGTGCACATGACCGCGCCTCTGTTCACCATCGACCTGGGGCCGTATTCCCACGGATTCTCCATCCGCGACCTGGTGCTGCTGGTGGGCGGCGCCTACCTCATCTACAAGGGCGTCTCCGAGCTGCGCGAAATGCTCAAGCTCACCGAGGTGAAGGCGGCCCATTCCGAAGAGCACAAGGCGCTGCACCTGATCACGTTGCCGCAGGCCGTGGGCACCATCATGGTCATGGACCTGGTGTTCTCCATCGACTCGGTCATCACGGCCGTGGGCATGGCCGACCACCTGATCATCATGATCATCGCCGTCATGCTGGCCGTCATCCTCATGATGGTGTTCATCGACCCCATCTCGGACTTCATCAACGGGCATCCGGAGATGAAGATGCTCGCGCTCACGTTCATCGTGGCCATCGGCGCGCTGCTGGTCATCGACAGCGCGGGCTTCCACACCGGCATCGAGCTTCTGCACATGCCGCTGGAGAAGCTGATGGTGTACTTCGCCATGGTGTTCTGCATCGTGCTGGAACTTGTCCAGATGCGCTACAGCAAGAACCTGGCCGCCTGGCAGAAGGAATGCTGGAAGGCCGATCCGGAGGCGCAGATGGAGAAGATGCGCGTGGAGATGCTGGGCGAGACGCAGCGCGACGAAGCCGCGAAGGAATAGGGCGGAAAAACACGGAGCGCGAGGAAGCGCCGGGCTTGCCGGGCGCCTTCGGGGCGTCTGGCAGGAAGATCCTGGGCCAGGCGCCCCGAAGGCTCCGCGCATGCGGGAGCCTTCCTTCTTCCGCCGGCCTGAACGCCGTCGGCGGCGTTCAGGCCTCGCCGAACAGCTCCAGGCATTCCTCGGACACGACGAAGCGGGCGGCTCCCGGCAGGATGCGTGCCGAGAACGGCGTCATGAGCCGCGTGGCCTCGCCGTCGTACTGCACCTCCATGGGGGGGTCGGCGTCCACCCGGACCTGGCGGGCCTGATGGATCTCCAGCGAGTCGGTGCGGTCGGGGAAGTCGCCGCCGCGGTCCAGCAGCCCGGCCAGCACGGCGGGGATCAGCTCGAAGGCGTTGCCCGCGCGCAGCACCACCACGTCCAGCACGCCGTCGCGCGGCTGGTTCTCGTGGGTGACCGATATGTCGAACTGTATCTTCGAGAAGTTGACGATGAGGATGCCCAGGCCGTCGCGCTCGATGGTCTCGCCGTCCAGCTCGATGGCGAACCGCGCGGTCTGGGGCAAGGGGTTGGAAAGCGCAGCCGAGAAGTAGGCCATGGGGCCGAGCAGCCGTTTGGCCGGCTCCGCGCCGTGCATGATGAGGGCGTCGTAGCCGGCTCCGGCCATGATGCCGAACCCGAAGCGCTGACCCTGCACCTCGATCTCGCCCAGGTCGAAGTCGAGCGTGGCGCCGGCGCGCAGGATCTTTGCCAGCGCGTGCGGCTCGTTGGGGGACGCCAGGTTCAAGGCCAGCAGGTTGGCCGTGCCCGCCGGAAAGGGCAGGATGGGAATGCCCGTCCCGGCCAGAAGGTAGCTCACCGTGGCCACCGTGCCGTCGCCGCCGCTTGCGACCACGGCGTCGAAGGAAGAGGCGTCGTCCAGCATGCCGCGCAGGTCGGTGGTGCCGTCGGTGGAGCGCACGCACACCTCGTCGCCGTCGCGCGCCAACGAGCGGATGAAGTCGTAGACGGCGCCTTCGCCGTAACCGGAGGCCAGATTGTTGATGATGAGCAGTTTCACAAAATCCCTTTCTGTTGCTATGATGCATAGTACAACAATGCGCGTGCGAAATTGAAGGACAACCCAGTGTACATAGCAAACCAAGAGAGCCTCGAAGCGTTCGTGGAGCGTGCCCGGTCGTCGTCGGTGCTTGCCATCGACACCGAATTCCTGCGCGAGAAGACCTACTACGCGAAGCTGTGCCTGCTGCAGCTTGCCACCGACGACGAGGCGGTCATCGTGGACCCGTTCGAGGTGGACGACCTGGGCGTGCTGGAGCCGCTGCTTGCGGACGAGGGCATCGTGAAGCTCTTCCACGCCGGTGGGCAGGATCTGGAGATCATCCTGCGCGAGGTGGGCGTGATCCCGCGCCCTGTGTTCGACACGCAGGTGGCGGCGGCGCTTTTGGGCTATACCCAGCAGATCGGCTACGCCGCGCTCGTGCACGCCGAATGCGGCGTGTCGCTCAAGAAGATCGACTCGTTCACCGACTGGTCCCGCCGCCCGCTTTCGGACTCGCAGCGCGAATACGCGGCCGACGACGTGGTGTACCTGCCCCGCCTGTACGCCTCCATGCGCGCCGCGCTGGAAGAGAAGGGGCGCCTTTCGTGGCTCGACCGCGACTTCGAGGAGCTGTGCGACCCGGCCCGCTACGCGCCGCGCGAGCGCGAGCGCTTCCGGCGCCTCAAGCGGGCCTCGCAGCTTTCCCGCCGTCAGCTTTCGGCGGCGCGCGAGTTCGCTGCCTGGCGCGAGGCCGAGGCGCAGCGGCGGGACGTGCCGCGCAAGTGGATCGTCACCGACGAGCAGGTGGTGGAGGCGTGCAAGCGCGAGGCGCGCACCATCGACGAGCTGTTCATGGTGCGGGGCATGCGCGAGCGCCTGTGCACGAAGGACGCGCGCACCGTGGTGGCGCTCATGGCGAAAGGGCTGGACGCGCCGGAAGACACTTGGCCCGACATCGACAAGGGCTCGAAGAGCGAGCGGAACGTGGACGCGGAGCTGGACCTCATGTGTGCCGTCGTGCGGCTGCGCGCCAAGGAGAACGACGTGGCGTTCCAGACGCTTGCCAGCCATGACGACCTGGCACGCCTGGCGCGCGGCCACAACGACGACGTGGACCTGCTGCGCGGATGGCGGCGCGCGCTCGTGGGCGAGGAGCTTCTGGACCTGCTGGAAGGCCGGCTGTCGCTGCGCCTGGCGGCGGGCGAACTGGTGGTGGAGCGCCGCGAGGGCTAGGCGCCGCGGCCGGGAGGGGCCGGCAGGCTCGCCGTGCCGGCGGCCGGGGCTTCCCGCCGCCGCGCGCTGTGGTCGGGTTCTGGTGATTTCCCAATGATTCCATGACGCTTTCGGCGCCGCCGCGCGCTCCCGTATAATATCCAAGAACGAAGAAACGGGCTGTTCGCGCGACACGTCGCCGGCGCACTTGCCTTCGGCGTGCACGACGTCGCGCGGCGCGCGCCTTGCGCCTGCGCTGAGGGCGCGGCGCCGCCGTCCGGCAGGACCGGCGGGCACGTGCTGGCGCGGACGGCCTCCGAAACGACCCCGAAGGAGTGGTTTCAGCCATGTTGAGTGGAAGCTATCTGCTGCTTATCGCCGTGACGCTGGTCATCGGCCTGGGAGCGACGTGGTACGTCAACTCCCAGCTGAAGAAGTACACGAAGGTGCCCATCTCGAACGGGCTCACCGGCGCCGACGCCGCCCGCAGGATGCTCGCGTTCTACGGCATCTCGGGCGTGGAGGTGCGCCGCGGCGGGCACGGGCAGGACTTCTTCGACCCGCGCTCGAACACGGTCACGCTGTCGCCCGAGGCCTACGACGGCCGCTCCATCACGGCCACGGCCACGGCGTGCCACGAGGTGGGGCACGCCTACCAGTACGCCGAAGGGTATGCCCCCATGAAGATACGCGGCGCCATCGTGCCGGCCGTGAACCTGGCCTCCAACGCGTGGATCTTCCTGCTCATGCTGGGCATCATCATGAACATCGCGCAGCTGACCACGCTCGCCGTCATCATGTACGCGGTCGTGGTGGTGTTCCAGCTGGTCACGCTGCCGGTCGAGTTCAACGCCTCGTCGCGGGCCATGACGTACATGAACACCATCGGCCTGCCCCAGGCCGAACAGGGCGGCGCGTACGCGGTTTTGCGCGCCTGCGCCCTCACCTACGTGGCCGCAGCGCTCACGTCCATCCTGCAGCTGCTTTGGCTGCTCGGCCAACAGCGCGACTAGCGCCATGGCGGGGGTTCGACGGGGGCAGCCCTCTGCGCGCCTCGGCGGGGACGGGGGCGCATCGGGCTGGGCGGGCCAGACAGGCGGCCGGCAGGCCGCTGCGCGCGCGGACGCGGCTGCCGGCGGCGCCGAGGCCCTTTCGGTGTCGGCGGCCATGGCCCTTGCCAAGGGCGCGCTCGAGGGCGTGACCGTGCGCCTGGTGGGCGAGGTGTCCGAGGTTTCCAACAAGCCCGGCTACAAGGCCGTCTATTTCACGGTCAAGGACAAGAGCGCCGCCCTTCCCTGCATGATGTGGAACAACCGCTACCAGGCAGCGGGCGTGTCGCTTTCGGTGGGCATGCTGGTGGAGCTGACCGGGCGGTTCACGCTGTACGCGCCGAAGGGGCGCATGAACTTCGACGTGTTCTCCGTGGCGCTGGCGGGGGAGGGCAACCTGCGCCTCCAGGTGGCCAACCTGGCCAGTAAGCTGCAGGCCGAAGGGCTCATGGACGCGGCCCGCAAGCGGGCGCTGCCGCAGCTGCCAGCCTCCATCGGCCTGGTCACCTCGCCGCGCGGCGCCGCCGTCCACGACGTGCTGCGCACGCTGCGCCGCCGCTTCCCGCTCGCCCGCGTGCTGGTGGCGGGCGTGCCGGTGGAAGGTGCGGGCGCGCCTGCGGGCATCGTGGAGGGCATGCGCAGCGTGTGCGCGGTCGGAGCCGAGGTGGTGCTGGTGGTGCGCGGCGGCGGCTCGTTCGAGGACCTCATGCCCTTCAACGACGAGGCGCTCGCACGCGCGATCGCGGCGTGCCCGGTCCCCGTCGTCACGGGCATCGGGCACGAGCCCGACACGTCCATCGCCGACATGGTGGCCGACGTGCGCGCCTCCACGCCCACGGCCGCCGCCGAAGCCGTCAGCCCGTCGCGCGAGAGCCTGGCGCACCTGTTCTCCGTGCGCGCCCGCGCGCTGCACGCCTGCCTGGCGCGCCGCATCGAAAGGGAGGGGGCGGTCGTGGCGCGCGCCGCCGACCGCCCCGTGTTCTGCGACGCCACGCTGCTGTTCGCCGCCGATGCCCAGACGCTCGATCTCGCCGCCGACCGCCTTTCGCGCGCGCTGCCGGCGAACCTCGCCCGGGACGCCGAACGTCTGGACGGCGTGCGCGCTCGCCTGATGCGCGCCTTGCCGCTGGCCGCCGCGCGCGAGCGGGCCCGGCTTTCCGTGGCGTCCGACCGGTTTCTGCGCGCGCTGCCGCTGGCGGCCGCCCGCGAGGGCGTGCGGCTCGACGCCCTGCGCGTCCGCGCGGCGCGTGCGGGCGCGTCGCTTGTGCCGCGCTTCGAGCGGCAGGTGGGCGTCGCGGCGGCGCACCTGCACGACCTGTCGCCGCTGGCCGTGATCGGGCGGGGCTATGCGGTGGCCCGCACGGAGGCGGGAGCCGTGGTGAAGAGCGTCGCGCAGGCGCCCGCAGGCTCGCAGGTCACCGTCGCGGTGGCCGATGGCGAGCTGGACTGCCGCGTGGAGAAGGCGCGGGTCGTGCACACGTCCGTGGAACCCTGGGAAGAACGCGCGTAACGCGGCGGGAGCCGTCGCCGCGCCGTCGAGAAGAAGGAGAGAGGACCTCATGGCAGAAGAGCCGAGACCCATCGAAGAGCTGACGTTCCGCGAGGCCATGGCCGAGCTGGACGGCATCGTGGGGGTGTTGGAGAGCAACACGTTGGAGCTGGAGGAAAGCCTGGCCAGCTACGAGCGCGGCGTCAAGCTGCTCGCCGCGCTGCAGGGACGCCTGTCTCAGGCGCAGCAGAAGGTGGACGTGCTCATGGGCGAGCTCGTCGCCGACGCCGACGACGCCGCGCGCGACACGAGCCTGTCGTAGCGCCGAGCGCGAAGCCGAGAGAGAGGAAGCGCCATGCGCAAGGAAGACTGCCTGTTCTGCAAGATCGTCGCCGGGGAGGTTCCCTCCACGAAGGTGTACGAGGACGAGCGCGTGCTCGCCTTCGAGGACGTGGACCCGCAGATGCCCGTGCACACGCTCATCGTGCCGAAGAACCACTACGACAACATCGGCGACAACATCCCCGACGACGAGATGGGACATCTGTTCAACACCGTGAAGAAGGTGGCCGGGCTCAAGGGCATAGCCGAAAGAGGCTACCGCGTCATCGTCAACACGAACGACGACGCCCAGCAGTCCGTGCACCACGTCCACGTGCACGTCCTGGGCGGCGCCCCCATGAACTCCGGGAATCCGTCGGCCTGACGGCCGATGCCCTGGCGCCGGCGCTCGTCCCTTGTTCGCTTGCCCGCGCGTGCGAAGCACGCCCGGCCGCGAAACGAGGCGATTGTCGGCACCAGGGCCTCTAGCGCGCCGCCACTTCGTAGAGTTCCGTGTTGGCCTCTCCGTCTTCCGTCAGGTCGACGAGCCCGACATACCAGACCATCGGTTTGAGGCCGGCTCCGCCCGACGTGTCCTCGAACGTCACAAGGCTTGCGTTGTACGACGTCGGCGCCTTGCCCGACGCCTCCACGGCTTCGGCGACGGCCTGGCGGGCCTCCACCGAAACGTCGTCCGGCTTCTCTATGGCGTCCCATTGGCTTTGCGTCAGCGAGAGCGGGGCATACTCTTCCACGACGACGTTCCCGTCGGTCGTTTGCACCGAGTAGGAGTACCCGGTGCGCTTCGATCCGAACAGGTAGACCCAAGGGCGTTGCTCTTCGAGTGCGACGTTGCCGTCGGTGCGCACGCCGAGGAGCGCGGCGTCGTCGGCGTGCGCCCGCACCGCCTCCTCGGCTTCTTGATAGGAGTCCCCGAAGGCAGGCGCAACGTCGGGTCCGGCAGGCATGCCTGCCGAGCAGCCGGCCAGCGCGAACGCTGCCGCGAGGACGAGGACGGCCGCGGCAAGAGCGGCGAGAGCGCTCGCCGGGCACGCTTTGGCCGAAACGCCCGAGCCTGGCTTCTTCATGGGGACCCCTCCTTTTCCGAACCTACCGGATGCCGACCTTCGCTGCAATCGAGGCGAGCGGGACGCCGCTCACCTCGGCGTTGGCGATGGCGCCCCCGCCTGGCTGGTTGGAGGAGCAGACGCATCCGATGATGGAGGAGACGGCCCCTTCTTCGGTCATCTCGCCAATGGTGGCCGTGAACGCGTGGGGCACGTCGCCGCCCATCCGGATGGGCGCGGCCATGCCTTCCGCATATCGCGGCATCGAGCTGCACAGGGCGTTCGCCGCCGTTTTGAACACGGTCGCGATGGTTTTGTTCGGCGTCAGCTCGTCCTGGGAGAACGTGAAGGCTCCTTGCACGGGTGCGTGCGCCGCCACGTGTTCGCGGGCGCCGCCGTCCACGACGGATATCTGCCCTGGCGCCTGCATGTCGCCTTGCTCCGCCGCAGACGCGACGGCCACGCCGGCTCCTGCCACCAGGGATGCCGATACCAGGATGGTGCCGGCCTTGCTCAGGGTCGAGGTCTTCATGACCGGGCCTCCTTTCATTCGCTTACCGTGAGGATGACGTTCGACGGATAGTACTGCCAGTTGCCGACGGTGTCGATGGCGCAGGTGCGCAGGTTGTACGTGCCGGGGGCCGGAGGCGTCCAGGCGGCCTTCCAGTGCACGAGGCCGAAGGGATCCAGCTCGTCGGGCACGTCGACCATGGTCCAGGTCTCGCCGTAGTCGGCGCTGAACGCGATGCGTTCCAGCTTGTTCGTGGTGCCGTCGGTCCAGGCATAGGCGTAGCCTTCAAGCTCGACGGTCGAGCCGGACAGGGTCTCGCCGTCCTTGCTCGGGGCGAGCCAGCCCGTGTTGAGCGACACGAGCCCGGGCGTCATGAGCCCCATCTCGTGCGTCTGCTGCTCGACGGGGGCCTGCATGATGGCGATGCTCACCTGCATTTGGGAGTCGTTGAAGTCGAGCCCGGTGAGCCATTTGCTCCACCAGCCCGCTCCGGTTCCGGGGACGACGAGTGTGGCGGGCGAACCCTGGTCGACGGTCAGGTCGTGGTCCCAGTACTGCAGGGCGACCATGGCTCCTTGGCTGATCAGGTAGTCCAGGTTGTAGTTCATCTCGGGCGACGGGAAGCGCCAGCCGTCGGCGGCGTTCGGGCCCACGGCCACCACGCCTTCCTTCGCGCCCCCGCATGCCTCGACAAGGTCGCTCAGCAGCACGCCCGTGACGGGGACGTTGCCTATCTGGTAGCTGCCTATGGCGTTGGCGGCGCAGGGGAAGGCGATGGTCTTCTTCGTCTGCGGCAGCGCCTTGAGGTCCTCGAGCGTGAACGACTTCTCTTCCGTCAGGCCCGTCACCTGCAACGCCCAGGTCGCGGCGTCCACTTCGGGCACCGCATAGTTGCTTGCCACGAAGAAGTCCTCTTCGGTGGTGGGCTCTTGGTCGAACGAGACGTCCACCTGCATGTCGGGCGCGATGCTGACGCCGGCGGTGCTGCTGGGCTCCCATTTGCGCATCTGCAGCCAGAACTGCACGGCCGTGGAACCCGACTGCGTGAAGCCGCCAAGCTGGTCGGTGTGCTTGTAGACGTCCCACTGCACGAGGTTGCCGGCGTTGTCGATGGCGTGGCAGCTCCAGCAGTTGCCGGATTCTTCCTCGACGAACTGGGCCTTGCTGTAATGCGCGCTGTGGATCAGGTCGGACAGGATGGGTCCGCCGAGGGCGGCGCCGCCTGCATGGCAGGGATAGCAGTCCGTGATGTTGGCCACCTTGCCATAGCCCGGCTTGGACGTGGCCAAATGCGGGATGGGGCTGAGGTCGCAGATGGCGTCCCACACGTCGGCGTGGCACGCGTTGCATCCGCGGTTGCCGGCATTGACGAAGTCCGACGTGAAGAACGATTCGGGAAGCGGGCCGGAGTCCGGATCGGTGAAGTTCCCGATGCCGGCGGGCACCTTCGAATCGGCAGGCACCAGGCTGGCCTGGCTGCTGCCCGTCGGCGCCTCCTTCGGGCCTTCCGCCTTCTGTTCCTACGGCCCGCATGCCGCCAGGCCGGCAAGGCATGCCGTCAAGGCGACGAGCGCGGCCACGACGAGAAGTTTCCCCTTCAACCGCTTGCAGGCACCCTGGGTGCTGCGGGCGGGTCGTGCAGCGCATGGTTCGTGATGGTTGTCCTCCATGGTTTCACCCCTTCTTCGAGTCTTCGTTCGGTTCTGTTCCGGGTTTTCGGCGGGCACCTCCTTCCACAGGCTTTTGGTTTCAGGAGTACGGCTGTGCGGACAGTATGTCGCGCACGCCACGTCCCGGTCTTCAACAAAAGCATCGAACTGCGTTTTCGTGCATGGAAGGCCATCAACAAATTGGATGATTTTGGACCAAGGCCACTTCGTGGCCCCGACGGCGCGCGCGCCGCAAAGAGTAGAATCTAGCGAGAGGCGCAGGAGGATGCTCGGGGGAGCCTGGCGCGCGAGGGGAGGCGATACGATGCATGCAGCGAAGACGGCCTTGGGGCCGGTGTCCGTGCCGCAGGTGCTCTGCGCGCTGGGGGCGGGCCTATGGCTGAGCGAGTACGTGCAGCTCGGATTCGTCTACACGTACTCCATTTCAGGGGCAAGCGGGGACCTCCGATGGCTTTCCATCCCGCTTGCGCTGCCGCTCGCCCTTGCCGTGATCTTCGTTCTGGGCAGAAGGCATGCACCGCTTTCCGACCGCGGAGGAAGGGCAGCCGCCGTTTTGACCATGGTGGTGATCGCCTGCTTCGTGGTCAACTATCCCTATTCGCGCGACGTCTACTACGCGTCGCAGTATGCGGAAGGGATGCTGCTGAGCTGGAGCCTGACGTTCGCCATGGTGTTCTTCGGCACGTTTGTCGCGGGGGAGTGGCTGCGCCTGGCCACGCGCTTCATGGGAGGGTTCGGGCTTGGCGCCGTGCTGGTGGCGCTGTTCGCCTTGCTTGCGCTCGACCTGTTCTTCTCCTATTTCCCTGGACCTGCCCACTTCGCCTTGCAGACGGGCAGCATGCTTGCTTCGGCCGTCCTGCTCTTCTTCGTGGGGAAGGCGCAGCGGGAAGGCAAGGGGGGCCAGCCCGGTCTTTCGGGGCATCGCGAGGCCCCGCGGCTCGATCCCGTGCTCGAGGAGCTTTCCGAGACCTACGCGCTGAGCAAGCGGGAGCGCGAGGTGTTCTGGCTCTTGGCGCGTGGATACCGGCCGAAGCAGATAGCCGCGGACCTGTACGTGTCGTACGCCACCGCGCGCAGCCACATCAACCACATCTACGGCAAGATGGGCGTGCATTCCTTCGACGAGTTCACGGCCATGGTCGCGCAGGCCAAAGGCGCGTTCTACGCGGATGGCGAGGGTTTGCCCCGGTGATGGCCTTCCCGTGCCCGGCGGCATAGCCCTCGAAGCGTATCGCCCGCCGGCATGGCAGGAGGGCGCGAAGCCGGTCTTCGCGCGATGTCGGGGCGGTCGGAGAACTCCACCCCGGTTCTCCGATTGACGGCGGGGCGGGGG
The DNA here is from genome assembly GCA_904420575.1 of uncultured Gordonibacter sp. Lineage (GTDB taxonomy): Bacteria > Actinomycetota > Coriobacteriia > Coriobacteriales > Eggerthellaceae > CAJFUR01. The sequence continues at coordinate 20,815 of CAJFVW010000200.1, read as the reverse complement.
TTCGTCCTCTTGGGCGAACTCGACCGACACGATGTCGCGCACGGCCAAAGGGGATTCCCTCTGCGTTGCGGCGGCTCCTTTTCGGTGAGCGGCGCGCCGCTTGCCGAAAGGCGGGCGCGCAATCATTTCCTGACCACATGGCTTGCCTACAATTAACAGTTCAGTGACCGTCAAAAGGAGGCAGGCCGTTGAACGTACTCGTTATCAATGCGGGATCATCTTCCTTGAAGTACCAGCTGGTGAACGTCGAGCGCCACGAGCTTCTGGCGAAGGGCATCTGTGAACGCGTGGGTTCCGCCGAGGCGTTCCACAAGCACGGCCTCGACGAGAACGAGGTGGTCATCGACGCGAGGATGGCCGACCACGACGACGCCATGGCACTGGTGCTGGATTCGCTCACCGAGGGGACCACGAAGGCCATCGACTCCCTTGACGAGATCGACGCCGTGGGCCACCGCATCGTGCAGGGAGGCAAGTACTTCGAGCGTTCCGTCCTCATCGACGACGACGTGATCGCCAAGATCGACGAGCTGGCCGAACTGGCGCCTTTGCACAACAAGGCCGCGCTCATGGGCATCAACGCCTGCCTCAAGCACATGCCCGACGTGCCCATGGTGGCCGTGTTCGACACGTCGTTCTTCCAGACGCTGCCGCCTAAGGCCTACATGTACCCCTTGCCCTACGAGCTCTACGAGAAGTACGCCATCCGCAAGTACGGCGCGCACGGCACGTCGCACCGCTACATCTCCGAGCGCGCCGCCGTCGTGCTGGACGAGCCGCTGGAAGACCTCAAGCTCATCACCTGCCATCTGGGCAACGGCTGCTCGATGTCGGCCATCGACCACGGGGTCGCCGTGGACACCTCCATGGGCCTCACGCCGCTCGACGGCCTCATGATGGGCACGCGCTGCGGCGCCATCGACCCGGCCATCGTACCGTTCGTCATGGAGCACGAGAACCTTACCGCCGCCGAGATGAACGACCTCATGAACAAGAAGTCGGGCCTTCTGGGCATTTCCGGCATCTCCAACGACCTGCGCAGCGTCCGCGACGCCTCCGAGAAGGGCGACGAGCGCGCCATGCTGGCCTACGACATGTACTCGAACTCGGTGAAGAAGCACATCGGCAGCTACATCGCCGTCATGGGCGGCGTGGATGCCATCGTGCTCACGGCCGGAGTCGGCGAGAACTGCGAGAAGATGCGCCGCATGATCTTCACGGGCCTGCAGCCGCTCGGCATCATCCTCGACGAGGAGAAGAACCGCCAGCGCGGCTTCGAGCGCGAGATATCGGCCGACAACTCGCCGGTGAAGATCATCATCATTCCCACGAACGAGGAGTACATGATCGCCCGCGACACCTACGAGATCGTCCACGAGAAGATGCGCGTGGAAGGCGACGTGTTCGCCGACGAAGTCGTCGTCGCATAGCGTGTCCCGCCGGCGCTGCCGACCGGCGGGACGGCTCGGCAGCCTGGCGGCAGGGGATGGGTTTCGCCCGCGCCGCCAGACCGGCAAGCAAACGGCAGGCCTATCCCGCCTTCTTCGCCTGTGCCTGGACGCAGGTGATGGCGATCACGCCCACGATGTCGTCGGCGGAGCAGCCGCGGGAAAGGTCGTTCACCGGGGCGGCGATGCCCTGGGTGATGGGGCCGTACGCCTCGGCCTTGGCCAGGCGCTGCACCAGCTTGTAGCCGATGTTGCCGGCATCCAGGTCCGGGAACACCAGCACGTTCGCCCGTCCTGCCACGGGGGATTTCGGGGCCTTCGACGCGCCCACCGAGGGGACGATGGCGGCATCGAGCTGCAGCTCGCCGTCGATGGCGAAATCAGGTGCGAGCTCGCGGGCGATCTCGGCGGCCTCCACCACCTTCGCGGCGTCGTCGTTCTTCGCCGAGCCGTAGGTCGAATGCGACAGGAGCGCCACGGAAGGCTCCGTGCCGATGAGCGCCTTCCACGACTTCGCGGAGTTCACGGCGATGTGGGCGAGCCTTTCGGCGTCGGGCTGCACCTCCAGCCCACAGTCCGAAAAGAGGAACGTGCCGTCCTGCCCCAGGTCGCAGTCGGGCACGACCATGACGAAGAACGAGCTCACGAGCGCGACGCCGGGAGCGGTCTTGAGTATCTGCAGGCTGGGGCGCAGCACGTCGCCGGTGGCGTGGCAGGCGCCGGCCACCATGCCGTCCGCGCGGCCCGTCTTCACCATCATGACGCCGAAGTACAGCACGTCGTCCATGAGGGCCAAGGCCTGTTCGGGGGTCATGCCCTTGCGCTGACGCAGCTCGTAGAGCGTGCCTGCCAGCTCCTCACGCAAATCCGACGTGCGCGGGTCCACGACGCGTGCGCCGTCCAAGGCGCGCCCGCTGGCCCGAATGGCGTCGGCGTCGCCCAGGATGACGAGGTCGGCCACGTCGTCGGCCAGGATCTTCTCGGCTGCGTCGAGCGTCCGCTCGTCGTCGCCTTCGGGCAGCACGATGGTCTGGCGGTCGGCTTTGGCGCGGGCCAGCATCGATTCCAGGAAAGCGTTCATCTTGGCATGCTCCTTGCAGGTCGTCTCGCCACTTCGTGCGCTGTGGCCGCGTGCTCCCAGAGGCCTGCGTGCAGACTTGCGCGCAGGCGGGCGCGCAGGGGAGGACCCTGTGCGCAAGTTGTCCAGTTTGTATGATAATCCACGCAGGGTCAGGGCTTCCCGGTAAAATGGTTGCCCGGTGCAATAAGCGCACAATTCGGGCGAAGGGGAGCTTGACTTTGCCCTTGGCCTGCGCCGCCGAGGGGGCGGCAGACGGGACGAGAAAGGTGCTTCATGGGAGTGCGGTACGTTGATTTCAAGGACGTCGAGATCGCGCAGGTGGACGCATTGGTGGTCGGCAGCGGGTTCGCGGGCAGCGTCGTCGCGCGCGAGCTTGCCGAGAGGGCGGACAAGCGCGTGCTCGTCATCGAGAAACGCGCCCACGTCGGCGGCAACATGTACGACGAGACGGACGAGGCCGGCATCCTGGTGCACCGCTACGGGCCGCACATCTTCCACACCAACGACAAGCGCGCCTTCGACTACGTGCGGCGCTTCACCGAGTGGCGCGACTACAGTCACAAGGTGCTGGCCGACTGGTACGGCACCTACCTGCCCGTGCCGTTCAACAAGACGTCGATGGAGATCGCGTTCGGCGACGAGAGGGCCGCGTGCCTGACCGAGAAGCTGGTCCAGACGTTCGGCGACGAACGCAAGGTGACCATCAACGAGCTGCGCGCCCAGGAAGACCCCGAACTCACCGAGGTCGCCGACTTCGTGTACAGAAACGTGTTCCTCTACTACACGCAGAAGCAGTGGGGCCTCACGCCCGAAGAGGTGGATCCCAGCGTCACGGCGCGCGTGCCCGTGTTCCTCTCGCGCGACGACCGTTACTTCCAGGACGCCTACCAGGGCATGCCGGCGGAAGGCTACACGCCGCTCTTCGAGCGCATGCTCGACCACGAGAACATTTCCGTGTGCCTGAACACCGAGGCGGAAAGCGTGTTCGACCTGGAGTTCGAAAGCGACGACGAAGACGCGCCCCTGGCCGAGATATGCCTGAACGACACGGCCTTCGAAGGCCCCATCGTCTACACGGGGCCGCTCGACGAGCTGTTCCTGTCGCGCTTCGGGCGCCTGCCGTACCGCAGCCTGGACTTCGTGTACGAGACGCACGATGTGGATTACAAGCTGCCCTGCGGCACGGTTAACTTCACGGTGACCGAGGACTACACGCGCATCACCGAGTTCAAGCACCTGACGGGGCAGACGAGTGCGAAGACCACCATCATGAAGGAATACAGCCACCCTTACGAGGACCCCAAGCGCCAGACGCCCTACTACGCCATCCTGAGCGAGCAGAACAACGCCCACTACGAGCGCTACCGCGCGCTCACCTCGTCGCTGCCGAACTTCCACCCCCTCGGGCGGCTGGCGGAATACCGCTACTACAACATGGACGTCATCATCGGTCGCGCCCTCGCCTTGGCCGACCAGCTGGTGGAGGACTAGGTAACGTGCTTTCGCGCGGCCTGCCGCCGGCATCGGCGGCAGGCCGCGCCCGCCTTGGCGGCGGCAATACGAATGGGAAGGAACCATGAAGACCATCACTTTCGCCGTGCCGTGCTACAACTCGGCCGACTACATGGACGCGTGCATCGAGTCCATCCTGAAATGCGGCGACGACATCGAGGTCGTCATCGTCGACGACGGGTCCACGAAGGACGACACGCCGGCGAAGGCGGACGCATGGGCAGCGGAGCGCCCCGACGTCGTGCGCGTGGTGCACCAGGAGAACGGCGGGCACGGCCAGGCCGTCAACACGGGCCTGGCGAACGCGTCCGGCCTCTACTTCAAGGTGGTCGACTCCGACGACTGGCTGGACGAGGCGGCCATGCGCGAGGTCATGTCGTACCTGCGCGCGCAACGCGACCGGGCCGAGGCGGGGCAGGCGGCGACGGACCTGGTGATCGGCAACTACGTGTACGAGAAGGTGGCGGAAGGCACGCGCACCGTCATGCACTACCGCAACGTGTTCCCCGAAGGCCGCGAGTTCGGCTGGGACGAGGTAGGCCACTTCGGCCAGAGCCAGTACCTGCTCATGCATTCGGTCGTCTACCGCACCGAGCTTTTGCGCGGCATGGGGCTCGAACTCCCGAAGCACACGTTCTACGTGGACAACATCTTCGTGTACGTGCCCCTGCCGCACGTGAAGACGCTCTACTACCGCGACGTGGACATGTACCGCTACTTCATCGGCCGCGAGGACCAGAGCGTGAACGAAAGCGTCATGATGGGCCGCATCGACCAGCAGCTGCGCGTCACGCGCTGCATGATCGACGCCGTCCGGCTGCCCGACGCCGTGCCGCAGAAGCGTCTGGAACATTACATGGAGAACTACCTGTCCATGATGATGTGCATCTGCTCCATCTTCCTGCGCATGATCGACACCGACGAGGCCGAGGACAAGCGCGAGGCCATCTGGGACTATCTCAAGGAGAGGAACCCGGACGTCTACCGCCGCATCCGCCGCAGCGTGCTCAACATGGGCACGAACCTGCCCACCCAGCTGGGTCGCAGGATCGGCATCACCGGCTATCGGGTGGCCCAGAAGATCTTCAAGTTCAACTAGGGTTCCGCCGGCCTGCAGGCCGGCGGAACCTGTCGATGCTGCGAAGCCGGGGGTGCCCGGGATGGGCGCGTTTCATGGGTGCGTTTCGCAGCCGATCTTCCGCACGGGAGGGCAAGCGAAAACCGCCCATCCCGGGCACCCCCAAGCTTCTCGCTGACCTTACGAACGGCCCGTGGTCCTTCTTACGCTCCCAGCCCGGTCGCCACGGCGGCCAAGGCCACCAGCACGCCGACGATGGACTCGCCGCCCAAAAGGCCGCTCGACACGACGAGGCCGGACTCGGCCTGCGCCTTCTCCTTCGCGGCCCGCTCCTCGGGGCCGAGGCCCGCGCGTCGGCGCCGGCAGACGGCATCGTAGGCGACCTTCGCCATGGCGCCCAGAAACGCCGTGAAAGACATGTAGAAGGGCAGGTAGACGCCCAGCCCCAGCATCATGGCGGGGAAGCCTGCAAGACAGAGCGCAAGCCCTGCGGCCAGGCCCAGCGCGAACGCCGGCACCGACGGGATGCCGGACACCATGGTCGCCACCACCGATGCCTGCGCGGACACGAACTGCGCCTGCGGCCCGAACGCCTGCGGCCCGTACGCGCTCACGAGCACGGCCATGACGGCGACGGCGACGAGCGCACCTAGCACGCCGCCGATGGCCTGGCCGATCCACTGCGCGCGCGGGCTCGTGCCCAGCACGTGCCCGGCATGTAAGTCGTTCATCACGTCGCCCGCCAGCCCGCACGCCACGGCGACGACGCCCGCGACGAAGAACAGCTGCACCTGCGGCACGTCGGCCACCGCCGCCACGGCCAGAAGCACGATGAGCCCGAAGATCTCCATGGGGTCGATGCCCGTCTGCCCGACGCTTTGCGCACTCATGGCGGTGGCGACCCAGGCCAGGAGCACCACGATGACGGCGGGGACGGGGCCGAGCCTCAGGCCGAAGCACAGGGCGAGCGCCACGGCGGCCACGGCGAAGGCGATGCCGCCCGCGCGCAGGCGCCTCGCGCGCCTCGTCGCGTCCGAGGCCGTCTTGCCTGGCCCCATCGGGAAAGCGTCGTCGTCCGAGGCGCTCCCGTCATTCGCCGCGCCCGGGCCGAAGGCCACCGCGCCGCGCACGTCCTTCGCGCGTTGCCACGCCTTCGCCGCCACGATCTTGCAGATCACGCCCACGCCGGCGCCCATCATGACGCCCATGCCCAGGCTGGAGACGATGCCTTGGCCGCTCGCGACGTCCCAGAGACCCGCGGAGGAACCGCCCACGACGATGCCGAAGTTCGCCAGCAGCGCGCCTGCGAACCACACGGCCACCGCGCCCGTGCCCACCAGGAAGCCGACGGCCAGCAGCATGGGGGAGTTGTAGATGCCGAACGCGACGCCGGGGATGCCCGCGTTGCCGAAGAGCATCGCCGGGATCGCGCCCGCGCCGTCGCGCAGGGCCGTGTAGAGACCGGCAAGGCCCATCGACCCGAACAGCTTCCAGCCGGTCTTGCCGCCCGCGTTGCCGGCGACGAGCGTCTGGGCGGCCGCTTCGCCGATGGGGTATTCCAGCCCGGCGTCCTCGATGAAGTGCCTGCGCAGTACGGCCGTGCACACCAGGCCCAACACCACGCCGGAAAGCGCTACGAACAACATCTCGAATACGCCCACGTCGTCGGCGTGGCCCAGCATCCAGATGCCGGGGATGGTGAACGCCAGGCCGCCCGCCACCATGGCGCCCGCGCTCATGACGGTGTGCGTGACGTTCGCCTCGTTGAGGCTCGCCTTGCCGCGGCCGAGCGCCTTGAGGAAGAAGAGCGACACGATGGCCGCGAACACGATCGGCCAGGGCAGCGCGCCCATCTTGAGCGCCGTGTACGCCGATGCGGCCGTGATGACCACGCAGCCCGCGCTCCCGATCAGGATGCCGCGGACCGTCAGCTGTCCTTTGATGGATTGCATGCGGATGCTCCTTTTCGTATATCCGCTTTCCCTCGAGTCGGAAAGTCGGGTTACCAGAACAGGAAAGCAGTATACGTCGAATTCCCGGCGCGCGCCATCCATTCCCGCCGCCTTTTCGTTTACCATGGGGGAAGAGGGCGCGCAGGGCGCACGAGCGCCGCGCACGCCGGGAACAAGGCGGCCTGCGCGGAGGGCGGCGCGACGCGTCGGAGCCGCAGGGCATGCGGCGAAATGCGAACGGGTCGCGCGCATGCGCGCGACCGCTGTGGCGGGCAAGGACGGCAAGGAGGTTTGGCATGGACGCAGCCGAGGCGGGTCAGGGCGAGGTGTTGGTGGCCGATGTGGGCAACACGGAGACCAGGTTGGGGCTTGCCCGCGACGGGGAGCTGGCCGCAACGTGGGCGACCACCACGCCAGAACACCTCACGGCCGACGAGGCGTACCTGGTTCTGCGCGGGCTGCTCGACCTGCACGCCGCCGAGAGCGGCGGCCGCCCGCAGCCGTGCGGCGCCATCATGGCCTCGGTCGTGCCCGACCTCACCGAGCCGTGGGGCCGGGCGCTGCAGCGCGCTTGCGGCCGCCGCGCGTTGGTGGTCGGCCCAGGCTTGAAGACGGGCCTGAAGATGCGTTACAACGACCCCGCCGAAATAGGGGCCGATCGCATCGCCGATCTGGTGGCCGCCCGCGCCCTCTATGGGGCGCCGTGCGTGGTGGTGGACTGGGGCACGACGACCAACTTCGAGGTGATCGACCGCGACGGCGCGTTTCTGGGCGGGGCCATTGCCCCTGGCCTGCGGCTTTCCGTTGCCTCGCTCTCGCAGGCCGCAGCGCGCCTTTCCGTGGTGGAGGTGAAGGCGCCGCCTTCGGTGATCGGCAAGAACACGCGCGAGGCCGTGCAGTCGGGCGCGGTCCTGGGCGAGGCGGCGCGCGTGGACGGCATGATCGACCTGGTATGGGCGGAACTGGGCTACGAGACGCCGGTGGTGGCCTCGGGGAGCGACGCCGCCGGCATGGCGGCGCTCATGAGGCACGCCGTGCACGTGGAGGAGGACCTCGCCTTGCAAGGCCTCTGCCTGCTGCACCGCATGAACGGGAAGCGCCCCGCCGCGCGCTGAAGGCGCGAGGGACGGCCTCTTTCGGGCGCAGCCCGAGGACGGGCGCGGCATGGGAAGGGTGCAGAGGACGACACGGGCCCGGCACGCCGGGTGGGCAGCGCCCTGCCGCTAGCCCTGGCAGATGATCTCGCGCAGGGCGGCCACGAGCTTCTCGTTGTCCTCGCGCGGGCGCACGGCCACGCAGAAGTACTTCGCGTCGGCAAGCCCGGGGATGCCCTCGAGCTTGCGGATGAGGAAGCCGGCCAGCTGCAGGCGGCTCGCCAGCTCGTCGGCGTTTTCCACGCCCAGGTCCATGCCCGCGTCGTTCTCGAACGAGCACATGACGTAGTTCGCCTCGGCAGGATAGATGTTGATGCCGGGAATGAGGTTGAGCATGCACTGCAGCCAAGGGATCTCGGTGTCCAAAAACTCGCGCGTGCGCTCCAGATGCCCCTGCTCGGTCAGGACGAGCTCGCCGATGACCTCGGCGAGCATGGAGACGCCCGACGAATCGTAGAACTGGCCGATCTGCGCGATGGTGTCGGGATGCGCCACGCAGTAGCTCACCGGCATGCCGGGCATGGCGAACGACTCGCTGAGCGAGCGCACCACCACCAGGTTGCGATGGTCGCGCGTGAGCGGCACCATGCTTTCGCCCCCCAGCGTGAGTTCGATGGAGCGTTCGTCCACCACCACCCAGGCGCACGTCTCCAGGTAATGCAGAAGCGTCGGCTGGGGCAGCAGGCGGCTGGTGGGGTAACCGGGATTGGCCAGCACGGCCGCGTCGAACGAGATGCCGTGGCGCGCGGCGGCCTGGGGGTCGGGCACCACGAAGCCCGACGGGCTCAGTATCTCGACCACCTGGTGGCCGGCATTGCCCGCTGCGAGCGCGTACTCCACCGGGCCAGGCGTGGCCACGCCCACGGTGCTGGGCTGGTAGGTCTGGGCGACCGCCCGTATCATGTCGCCGACGGTGGACCCGCACAGGAACGACTCGACGGGCATGCCGTAGCGCCGCGCGAGCACCGAGCGCAGGGTGTGGGCCTCGCGGTCGGGCGGGTAGCTGAGCTCGCCGGCGGAGAAGGCCTCCTGGATGGAGGACAAGAACGACGGCGGGGTTCCCAGCGGGTTCGCGGTGCCGGAAAAGTCGATCCAGTTCATTTCCGTACGCAGTTCGTAGGGCGGGGACAGCAGCTGCTCGGGAAGCACGGTGACCGCGTCGCGCACGCCGGGGCGCGCCTTGGTTCCAAACAAAGCCGTCATCGATGCTCCTTTCCGTGTCGTCAGCTGCGGGGCACAGCACGTACGCGGAAGGGCGGGCGGCGTGCGCCCCGGGTTCGCGTATCATCGGCGGTGCGGGTCGTGGTCTTGTCGTGTCTTGGGTCAGGAAAGAACAATCCTAGCACAAGTTCTCGCGGAAGCCACGTTGCATGGTAGACTAATTCCTGCCATGCAACAAGATCTCACGTCATACGAAGAGCCCGGGTTCACGCTTGCGCCCTGGGAGGCGCCGGCCATCCTGCTGGTGGACCTGGACGCGTTCTTCGCCTCGGTGGAGCAGCTGGACCACCCCGGCTGGCGGGGCAAGCCCGTCATCGTCGGCGGAGACGCCGACAAGCACGGCGTGGTGTCCACGGCCTCCTACGAGGCGCGCGTCTTCGGGGTGCGCAGCGCCATGCCGTCGTCCACGGCCAAGCGGCTGTGTCCCGACGCCATCTGGACGCACGGCCACTTCGACCGCTACCGCGAAGTGTCGAACGCCATCATGGGCATCCTGCGCGACGAGACGCCGCACGTGCAGCAGGTGAGCATCGACGAGGCGTTTCTGGACGTGACTCCCACGGCGGTGAACCGCGAGCATCCGGTGGACGTGGCGCGCCGCATCCAGAGGCGCGTCGAGGAGCTGGGCGTGACGTGCTCCATCGGCGTGGGCACGTCCAAGACCGTGGCCAAGATCGCTTCCGACATGGACAAGCCCCGCGGGCTCACCGTGGTGTTCCCTGGCAGCGAGCGCGACTTCCTGGCGCCCTTGCCGGTGCGCACCATGAGCGGCATCGGCGCGGCGGCCGAAGAGAAGCTGCGTGCGAGGGGCATCCGCACGCTCGGCCAGCTGGCCTGTGCCGGCGAGGACGAGATCGTGCGCCTGTTCGGCAAGAACGGTCGCGTCATGCACGTGCGCGCGAACGGCGGCGACGATGCGCCCGTGGAGGCCGACGACGCGGTGAAGTCGGTGTCCAACGAGATGACGTTCGCCCGCGACCTCGAGACGCGCGAGGACGTCGAGGCGGCGCTGGCCACCATCGCGGCGAAGGTGGGCCGCCGTTTGCGGCGCAAGGGGCTGGCCGGGCGCACCCTGAGCCTGCGGGTGCGGTTCAGCGACCGCAGCGTGCGGTCCGTGCAACGCCAGCTGGCCCGTCCCAGCGACGACGAGCTGGCCTTCACGCCGCTTCTGTTCCGCATGGTGGAGGAAGTGTGGCGTCCTGGCACGCCGGTGAGGCTTTTGGGGGTGGGCATGGGCGGCTTCGACGAACCCGCCGTGGTGCAGGAGAGCCTCTTCGACGTGACCGAGGCGGCGCCGGCAGAGGCGGACGTGGAACCGGTCGTCGCCGACGAGGGAAAGCGCCGCGGCCTCATCGAGGCCACCGACGCCGTGAAGGACCGCTTCGGCGAGGCGGCCCTGCGTTTCGGCCGCGAGCTGCGCGGCGAGGGGAACACCACCGGCTCCGCCAGCAAGAACCCCGCCGACTACAAATAAGCGTCACAGGTTGGCGCAGTCGGTCAGCGAGAAGGACGGAGAAGCCCTGAATTGCCGTGAAGGGTTTCCGAAGCGTACCGGACGTACGTGAGGAAAACCTGGAGCGGCAAGGCGGGGCTTCTCCGTCCTTCGCAGCGTCGAGCCGTTCCGACGGCCGTCAGGCCGTCGGAACCGATTACCGTTTGTCGGCCAGGAAGAACAGGGCCATGGTGCCGGGACCGGAATGCGCGCCGATCACCGGGTCGACGTAGTTGATGACCACCTCGGGCACGCCGAAGCGCTGCTTCACCTGGTCGGCCACGTACTCGGCCTCTTCCAGGCAGTCGCCGTGGGTGATGAACACCATCTGCTGGTCGATGGGCGCGATCGCCGACTTCGCCATGTGGTCCACCAGCGCGTTCAGCGATTTCTTGCGGCCGCGCACCTTCTCCAGGGGGATGAGGTGCCCTTCGTCGTCCACGTGCATGACCGGCTTGATGTTGAGCATCGTGCCCGCCCAGGCGGCCGTCTTGGACACGCGCCCGCCGCGGAACAGGAACATGAGGTCGTCGACCGTGAACCAGTGGGCCAGGTGCAGCTTGTTTTCCTCCAGCCAGTCGCGCACCTCCACGATGGAGGCGCCGGCGCGGGCGCGTTGCACGGCGTGCCAGACAAGCAGGCCCTGCCCGCCCGACGCGGCCAGCGTGTCCACCGCGAGCACCTGGCGCTCGGGGAACTCGCGCGCCAGGTCGCGCATCAGAAGCTCGGTGGCCTCGAACGTGCCGGAAAGCCCACTCGAGAAGCCGATGTAGAGCACGTCGCGTCCCTGCTCCAGAAGCCCGCGCATGAGCGCCTCGGACTCGGCCAGGTTCGGCAGCGAGGTGGTGATGACCTTGCCTTCGCGCATCATGGTGTAGAACTGCTTGAGGTCGGTGTGCTCGCCTTTGAGGTAGCTTTGGTACTGCTGGCCGTCGACCATGAACGTCAACGGCAGGACGTGCAGGCCGAAGTCGTCTATCATCTCTTCGACGAGGTTGCTGCTGGAATCGGTGACGATCTCGAATTGCATGTGGGCCTCCCGTGCGCTCTCTTCCGGCCTCCGCGCGCCTCGGTCCATGGCGGGCAGGCGGCCTCATTCATCCCCGGCCCTCTTCGAGGACCTCTCATGTCGCATTTTGAAAGTATACTGTTTTCCACAGGCCACGCTTGTCACAATTTTGAAAAGTCGCCCGGCCCGTGTGGAAAACGCAAGGGCATTCGCTATACTATACCGGTTTGATGAAGACCGGCCGCCTGCGGCCGCGTCGACACCCTGCAAGACAAGGAAAGGTGGGGCCATTCCCGTGGCGAACAGCTACAAAGACACCATGAACCTCCCCCATACCGACTTCGCGATGCGGGCCAACCTGCCCGAAAACGAGCCGAAGCGGCTGGCGAAATGGGAGGCGGAGCGCATCTACGAGCGCGTGCTCGAGAAGAACAGGGACGGGAAGCCCTTCATCCTGCACGACGGCCCGCCCTACGCCAACGGACCCATCCACATCGGCCACGCCTTCAACAAGATCCTCAAGGACTTCGTCAACAAGTCCCATGCGCAGCGCGGCTACTTCACGCCGTACGTGCCCGGCTGGGACTGCCACGGCCAGCCGATCGAGCACATGGTGGAGAAGACGCTCGGTCCCGAAAAGATGGCGCGGATCGACCAGCCCACGCTGCGGCGCCTCTGCCGCGAGTGGGCCGAGAAGTACGTCGGCGTGCAGCGCGAGGGCTTCAAGCGCCTCGGCGTGAACGGCGATTGGGAGCATCCGTACCTCACGTTCACGCCGAACTACGAGGCCGGCAACGTCGAGGTATTCAAGAAAATGTACCTGGACGGCTCGGTGTACCGCGGCCGCAAGCCCATCCACTGGTGCAAGCGCTGCCACACGGCGCTGGCCGAGGCCGAGATCGAGTACGGCGACGAGACGTCGCCCTCCATCTTCGTGAAGTTCAGGCTGGACGTCATGCCCGGCCTGTTCGAGGCCGCGGGCGCCGCCGGCGACGCCTACGTGCTCATCTGGACCACGACGCCCTGGACGCTGCCGGCGAACACGGCCGTGTCGCTCGCGCCCGATGCCGACTACGTGATGGTGGTGGCGGACGGCTCGAACATGGTCATGGCGCGCGACTTGGTGGAGCAGGTGGCCGAGATCGCGGGCTGGGAGGACTACGGCCTCGTGCGCGGCTCCGACGGCGAGCCCGTCGCGCTCAAGGGCCGCGAGTTCACGGGGCTCACGTACACGTGTCCCGTCCGCCAGGACCTGAAGGGCACGCTCATCTACGGCGACCACGTCACGTTGGACACGGGCACCGGCTGCGTGCACACCGCTCCCGGGCACGGCCAGGACGACTATCTGGTGGGGCTCGAGTTCGACATCCCGCTGCTCATGCCGGTGGACGACAACGGGCGCTTCACCGACGAGGCGGGACGGTTCGCAGGCCTGGACACCGACGAGGCCAACCCGCTCATCATCGACTGGCTGCGCGAGCAGGGCACGCTGGTGGCGGAAAAGAAGATCACGCACAGCTACCCGCACTGCTGGCGCTGCCACGAGCCGGTCATCTTCCGCGCCACCGACCAGTGGTTCGTGTCCATGGACAAGAACGGCCTGCGCGAGGACGCGCTCGAGGCCATCGAGCATGGCGTGGAATGGATCCCCGCCTGGGCCAAGAACCGCATCGGCTCCATGGTGGCCGACCGTCCCGACTGGTGCATCTCGCGCCAGCGCTCGTGGGGCGTGCCCATCCCCGTGTTCAAGTGCGCGAAGTGCGGCTCGACCGTCGCGACGGAGGAGACGTTCGACGCGGTGATCGACCTGTTCTACCGCGAGGGCGCCGACGCATGGTTCGTGCGCGAGCCGTCCGAGTACCTGCCGCGCACGGCGAAGTGCGGGGTCTGCGGCTGCACGGAGCTCGTGCCCGAGAAGGACATCCTCGACGTGTGGTGGGAGAGCGGCGTGTCGCACACCTCCGTGCTCAAGCACCGCGAGGACGAGGGCCTGCGCTTCCCGGCCGACCTTTACCTGGAAGGCTCCGACCAGCACCGCGGTTGGTTCCAGTCGTCCCTGCTCACCAGCATGGGCGCCTATGGCGTGCCGCCGTACAGGTCCGTCATGCACTGCGGCTTCACGATGGACGCCGAGGGCAAGAAGATGTCGAAGTCGGCCGGAAACGGCGTCGATCCGGCAGACGTCATGGCGAAGAGCGGTGCCGACGTGCTGCGCCTGTGGGTGGCCAGCGTCGACTACTCCCAGGACGTGAACATCGGCGACGAGATCCTCGACCGCACGAGCGAGGCGTACCGCCGCATACGCAACACGTTCCGCTACCTTCTGGGAAGCCTCGACGACTTCGCCAACGAGCGCGCCGTCATGGACTGGGACGGGCTCGAGCCCGTCGACCAGTGGGCCATGGTGCGCCTATGGCATCTGCTGCGCGACGTGGAGCGTGCGTACGACGAGTACAAGTTCCATCTGGTGTACCGCGCGGTGTACGACTACATCGTGAACGACCTCTCGGCCGTGTACATGGACGCGACGAAGGACCGCCTGTACTCCGAGGCGCCGGACTCGCCGCGCCGTCGCGCCGTGCAGACCGTGCTCATGAACATCCTCGAGGTGCTCGTGCGCGTTCTGGCACCGGTGTTGTCGTTCACGACCGACGAAGTATGGGAACACTACCCCAAAGCCATCCGCGCGAGCTACGGGGACGTGTCGAACGTGCAGCTGGCCGGCTGGCCCGAGAAAACCGATTTCGCGCCGGCGCTGCCCGACGCGGCCGAGGGCGAGAGGATCGCCGAAGACTTCGGCGTGGTGCTGGGCGTGCGCGAGGCGGTGACGAAGGCGCTCGAGGACGCCCGCGCGCAAAAGGCGGTCAACAAGAGCCAGGAGGCCGCCGTGACCGTGCGCGCGGCGCGCTCGGTGCTCGACGTGTGCGAGCGTTTCGACGCGTCCGTGTTCGAGGAGCTGTTCATCGTGGCGGGCGTGACCTTCGAGGAAGCCGACGGGCTGGCGGTCGAGGTCGTTCCGGCCGAGGGCGAGAAGTGCCCGCGCTGCTGGAACTACCGCGAGCTGGGCGGCAACCCGAACCACCCGCACGTCTGCGCGCGCTGCGGCGACGTGCTCGACGAGATCGGCTACGTCGAGCCGGACGGCCAGGCGTGAGGCCGCCCGTGGAGTCCGAAGCCGCGAGAGGCGAGGCCCTGAAGGCCGCATCGTGCCGCAAGCGCAACGCGGCGGTGTTCGTCGCCGTGGCGGCCGCGTGGCTGGCCGTCGACCTTCTGACGAAGGCGTACTTCGACGGGTTCGCTCCCGGCGAGGTGGTGGCAGGGCCGTTTTTGGGGCTCTTCCGCTTCAAGCTGGTGCACAACACGGGCATGGCCTGGGGCATGTTCAGCGACTCCACGCTCGCGCTGGGCGTCATGTCGCTTCTGGTGTGCGTGGTCCTGGCCCTCTACCTGCTCGTGCTCTCTCCGCGCGCCTCGCTCGCCCAGGCCCTGGGCGTGGCGCTGGTGGTGGCGGGCGGCATCGGCAACGCGATCGACCGCTTCTCTCAGGGCTACGTCGTGGACTTCATCGACCTGGCGTTCATGGACTTTCCGGTGTTCAACGTGGCCGACATCGGAGTGACGTGCGGCTTCGTCCTGTTCCTGGTGGCGCTCGTGGTGGAATGGCGCCACGAGGACGCCCTGCGGGCGAAGGAGGGCTCAGGAGGGGCCGAAGGCTGCCGGGAGGCGTGCGTGCCCGTGCAGGAGCCTGGCGAAGGCACGATGGAGGCCGGGCAGGCCGTTACGCCCGATGCGGGCGGGACGACGCCCGGCGCCACGTCGGGAACGGAGTGCGGGCAGGCGGCGGCGTCCGACGCGGACGGGGCGACCTGCGGAAACGACGGCAGCGTCGGGCCCGACGGGCAGGGGCCGCGCGGCTGATGGCGCGTTCGCTTTGCCATATCGTCTCTGCCGGCGACGAAGGCCGGCGCATCGACGCGCTTCTGGCCGACCGCGGCCTGTACGGCAGCCGAAGCGCCGCCGCCCGTGCCGTGGAGGCGGGCAAGGTGTTCGTGAACGGCCAGACGGTGGCGAAGAAGCACGTGGTGGCCGCCGGCGACACCGTGGTGTACGAGGTGGAGGACGCGCCTGCGCGCACCCCTCTGGGCGGCCAGCCCATCGACCTGGACATACGCTTCGAGGACGATCACCTGCTGGTGCTTTCCAAGCAGGCGGGGCTGGTGTGCCATCCGTCGGTGGACCACGACGACGGCACGCTGGTGAACGCGCTCATCCACCATTGCGGCGCGCAGAACCTGTGCAGCGTGCAGGGCGAGGACGACCGCCTGGGCATCGTGCACCGCCTGGACCGCGACACCAGCGGCCTCATGCTGGCGGCCAAGGACGACGAATGCGGCCTGGCGCTCATGGAGGCCATCCGCGCCCGCGCGGTCGACCGACGCTACCTGGCGTTGGTCCATGGGGTGATCGCGCACGACACCGGCATGGTCGACGCCCCCATCGCACGTTCGGCCAACGAGCGCACGCGCATGGCGGTGCGCGACGTGCCCTCGGCGCGCGAGGCCGTGACGACGTTCCGCGTGCTGGAACGCTTCGAGCACGGCGCGCACGACGACGGCTACACGCTGGTGGACTGCAAGCTGTTCACCGGGCGCACCCACCAGATCCGCGTGCACATGCAGTACACCAAGCACCCCGTGGTGGGCGATCCCGTCTACGACGCCCACGCCCCGCGCGACCCGGAGGCGCAGCTGGGGCTGGAGCGCCAGTTCCTGCACTCCTTCCGGCTGGAGTTCGCGCATCCGGCGACGGGGGAGGAGCTGTCCTTCCTGGACGGGCTGCCCCGCGACCTGCGCGAGGCGCTGGACGGCCTGGCGACGCGCAGCCGCGGCCGCACCGCCGCCGGCGACGAGGTGTTCGCCCTGCTGCAAGACGCGCCGCTCCCGCGTCTGTAGCGGGGCCCTTCGCCCCGTTCTGACGCTTGGGAGGCAAGAGGCGCGCGACGTCGCCACCATGGGCGCAGCACCCGAGGCGCGGGCCGAAGGCGCGAAGGGCTTCGGTTCCTTACCCCTTGCCGTAGACGCTCATGTTCTGGAAGCGCGCCTGCATGAAACTGTCGGGAAAGTACTCGTCGAAGAACTTCTGCTCGGCGGTGGTCGCAGGCACGCCGGCGGCGCGCTGCCCCTCGCGGTCGAGCGCGAGCACCGTCACGGATATGTCCACCACCAGAAACACGCTCATGCCGGCCGTCACCACGCGGGCGAGCGCCTGCTTCGCATCGACGTGCGAGAAGACGCGCTTGAGGGACGGGATGACGATGCGCACCCACACCAGCCCCAGCATGCCCCACATGACGCCGAACGCGAAGTTCGTGCGTCCGTCGATGGAGCCGAACGTGCCGTCGTAGTTCCACGCCACCGCGCCCCAGAAATACTCCATGACCCAGCTGGTCGCATACTCGATGGCCGACCCCACCACCATGGCTATCAGGAAAATGACCAGGTTGTGCGAATGGTAGAATCGGTTGAGCGACACCGTGAGCACCACGGCTCCCGTGCCGTAGATGGGGGAGAAGGGCCCCCACACCAGCCCTGCGCGGCTCTCGTAGCCGCCGTACACGATGGCGTGGAACACCGTCTCCACCACCAGCCCGAAAACGCAGCCGGCAACGAATATCCAGAACAGCGTGAAGTAGTCGATCCTGAGGAAGCCGGCATTGTGGAACAGGTGCGCCTTGACCTCCTGCTTGACCTCGCCAGCCAGGGTCGGGCGTGCTTGGTTTTCTGTATCTTTCTCCATTCACCACCTCTGGTCGGGCCAATGGGCTAAACTATATCAGATTTCGTTGGGAGGCAACGCGCTCGTTCGTTTCGTTGTGCTGCCGCTTAGAGAAGGTGAACAAGACATGCAAAGAGGGGATTCGTTCGGCATTCTCATGGTGAACACCGGGACTCCCGAGGAGCCGCGTCCCCGTGCGGTGCGCACGTACCTGGCGAAGTTCCTCATGGACAGGCGCATTGCGCCCATGAACCGTCTGGGCTGGTGGTTTGTCCTGCATCTGTTCATCCTGCCGAAGCGCGGCAAGGCGTCGGCGGCGAAGTACGCGTGCATCTGGACGGACGAGGGCTCGCCGTTCACGATCGCGCATCAAAAGCTGGAGCAGGGGCTTCAGGCGGCGCTTGCGGGCGAAGGCCTGCCGGTGACCGTGCGGCATGCCATGAGCTACAGCAGCCCTGCCGTCGAGGACACGCTGCGCGCGCTCAGGGACGAGGGATGCACGCAGCTGGTCGTGCTTCCACTGTATCCGCAAAGCGCCCGCTCCACCACCGGATCGGTTTCCGACTCCGTCGCCCGCGCCCTCAAGAAGATGCGCTGGGACGTGCCGGTCGACTTCATCGACAACTACCACGACGACCCCACCTACGTGCGCGCCATCGCCGCGTCCATCCGCCATGCGGGCTTCGACCCGGAATCGGACGACCGGCTGCTGTTCTCCTACCATTCCATCCCCCTCGTCGACATCGAGGCGGGGGACACCTACGAGCTGCAGGCCGGCGCTTCCAGCCTGCAGATAGCCAGCGAGCTGGGCCTTGACCGCAACCGCTGGACCATCGGCTATCAGTGCCGCTTCGACAAGGGCCGCGAATGGCTTTCGCCCTACACGACCGACGTGCTGTCCCGCTGGGCCGAGGCGGGCGGCGGGCGCGTGTTCCTGGTGTGCCCCAACTTCGCGGTCGACTGCCTGGAGACGCTCTACGACGTGGACCACGAGCTCAAGCCGTTCTACTTCGACCGGCTGCGCGAGGCGGGCCGCGCGCCCCGCGACGGGGACTTCGTGTACGTGCCGTGCCTGGACCGCAGCCGCGCCCACGTGAAGGTGCTCGCCGACGTGGTGCGTCCCTACTTGGAAAGGGCGTAGCATGGACGAGAGGGCGCGCTTGGACGGGGCGGCGGAAGCGTCCTGCGGATTGGCCCAGGGCGGCGGGCAGGGCGAGAAGGCGGCGTCCGCGGCCGGCGAGCCGGCAGGGACGAAGCGCCCTTGCGTGCTGGTGGGAGTGACAGGCTGCATCGCCGCCTACAAGGCGTGCGAGGTGGTGCGTGGCCTGCAGAAGGCGGGCGTGCGCGCGAAGGTGGTCATGACCGAGCATGCGACGGAGTTCGTGAGGCCGACGACCTTCCGCGCGCTCACCCACGAGCCCGTGGCCGTGGGCCTGTTCGACGAACCGGGCGACCCCATCCACCACGTGTCGCTCGCGCAGGAGTGCGACGCCTTCGTCATAGCCCCCTGCACGGCCAACGTGGTGGCGAAGCTGGCATGCGGCCTGGCCGACGACCTGCTGACGACGACGGCCCTGGCCACCACGGCTCCTTTGGTGGTGGCGCCGGCCATGAACGTGCACATGCACGAGAATGCCGCCACGCAGGAGAACCTGCGCGTGCTGGCTGCGCGCGGCGTGACGCTGGTGGAAGTGGAGGAAGGCTATCTCGCCTGTGGCGACGTGGGGAAAGGGCGGCTCGCCGACGTGGACGCCATCGTGGCCGCCGCGCTTCGCGCCGCCGGCGTGCGGCGCGACCTGGAGGGGCGGCATGTCCTGGTGACGGCCGGGCCCACCGAGGAGCCGCTCGACCCGGTGCGCTGCCTGACGAACCGATCTTCCGGCAAGACGGGCTATGCCATCGCACGCGCGGCCGTCCGGCGTGGCGCACGGGCGACGCTGGTCTCGGGCCCCGTGGCGCTGGAGGCGCCCGAGGGCGTGCAGGTGGTGCGCGTGCGCACGGCCTGCGACATGCTGGCCGCCGCCGAAGAGGCGTTCCCCCAGGCCGACATTGCCGTGTTCTGCGCGGCCGTGGCCGACATGCGCCCGGAGCGCGTGGCGCCCCGCAAGCTGAAGAAGGGCCGCGACGACGACGCCCTGGCGAGCGTCAGGCTGGTGCCCAATCCCGACGTGCTGGCCACGTGCGCGGCGCGCAAGCGTTCCGGCCAGGTGGTCGTCGGGTTCGCCGCGGAAACCGACGACGTGGTGGAGAGCGCCCGCGCGAAGCTGGCGTCCAAGCATGCCGACCTCGTGGTGGCCAACGACGTGAGCGACGGCCGCGCCTTCGGCTCCGACGACAACGAGGTGTGGTTCGTGACCGCAGACGACGTCCGCGCCGTGCCCCGCCTGTCCAAGGACCGTCTGGCCGACGAGGTGCTGGACGCTGCCTTGAAAGCGAGGGGCTGAGCCCGGAGGCCACGTGCTGACCGCGGCCCGGACTTTGGTGGCGAGGCTGTGCTCAGGGCCTCGCGGAGCCTGCGGACGGCGCCGCCTTCGTACCGGGCGATCCAACGAGGCGGATTCTTCGTTTCGAGGCATGCGGATGGCAAGGCTGACCGCTGTGGCATCTTTTTGGCAAGGCTGACCGTTATGGCACGGATTCCGGCTTCTAGAGCCCCGATTCGACGGAAGAATCTGGCATTTTCCCTGTTCATGTGAAAAACCACGCCATAAAGCACGCCTTTTTGGTGCCATAACGGTCAACCTCGGCATTTTTGTGCCATAGCGGTCGTCCTTGCCACCTCACTGCGCCCTTCGCCGGCGCCCTCCTGTCATTTGTCGCCTTGCATGCGTCTCGACTCCCGGTGACGCGCGACCCATGCGCCCAGATGCGGCTGGAATCATTAAAGACCGTGCGGAATGCAAAACGACCGGCCGGCCGGTCGCGTGTGCGGGCGAGCGGGGGAGCGGCGGGATGCCGGCAAAACAGAGCAGGCCACCGGACGATTGCCCGATGGCCTGCTCGAAGTTGCTGGTCGGGTTGACAGGATTTGAACCTGCGACCCCTTGACCCCCAGTCAAGTGCGCTACCAAACTGCGCCACAACCCGTTGTGC
>CAJFVW010000199.1 GCA_904420575.1 uncultured Gordonibacter sp. | reverse complement strand
GCATCCCAACGTGGTGTTCGCGCCGCGCGGCTGGTGGTTCCCCGAGCGCGACGGCTCGGCCGACCTGGACAACCCGTTCGGCTGCCTGGAGTCCAACGTCAACGTGCTCACCTCGGTGGACGACTGGGACTGCGACCCCATGGGCGGCTCCTGGGCCAATCGCGGCCTCATGTGCAAGGTGTACAAGTGCGGCGACTTCGACAAGGAGTTCAAGCCCGAGGACAAGCAGTTCTCCATTCCGGGTTCCGCCAAGGAACCGGGCATCCACATGATGCCGAGCGAGATGAAGCTCGACCGCGAGCCCGTCCCGTTCGAGAAGCCGCAGCCCACGACAGAGGTGCCAGAAGGCTACGAGTGGGTGTGGCAGAACAACGCGCTGTATCAGAAGGACACGCACTTCCGCCTGGACGAGTCGGGCTGGCTCATCAACCCGCGCACGAAGGGTTATCACGACGCCTACACCGGCTGGCGCTACGACGCTGCCAACGAATGCCTGGTGGACGACGAGACGGGCAAGCAGTACACGATGGACCGCGAAGAGATCCCGTTCGTGGCCGGCGTGCGCTGCTATCCCGGCCAGGCCGCTCCCTACGAGGTTCCCGCGAACCTCACGTGGAACGCCGAAGCAGGCTATGCGACGCTCGGCGAACTGCCTTACGTGTACGACCCGAACAGCGGCTGGCTGATGGATCCGGAAACGCTCGCGTACCACGATGCCAACTACGGCTATCTCTACGACGCTGCGCAGGGCAACCTGCTCGACGAGGCAACGGGCAAGCGCTACGACATGTCATACGCCCCCATCGAAGAATAAACGCCGAGTGGGAAGAAAGGATAGATAAATGACTCGTTACGTTATGGTCATCGACCAGCGTCGTTGCATCGGCTGTCACTCCTGCACGGTTGCTTGTCGTACGTGGAACAAGCTTCCACTTGACATCGTCTACAATCCCGTGGTCACCGAGGGAGCGCAGGGGACGTGGCCGAACGTCCACAAGACGTGGACCCCGACGCTGTGCATGCACTGCGAGAACCCTCCCTGCGTGCCGTGCTGCCCGTCAGGCGCAAGCCAGCAGGACGACGACGGCACCGTGTGGGTGGATCCCAAGAAATGCCTGTCCTGCAAGGTGTGCGTGAACGCCTGCCCCTACGGCATGCGCGACGCCTCCAAGCTGGAAGACCGCATGCACCGCTTCGTGCGCAAGTGCACGTTCTGCCGCGACAAGCGCAAGCTGGATCCCTCAGCGCAGCCCTATTGCGTGCTGACCTGCCATCAGAAGGCCCGCATCTTCGGCGACTTGGACGACCCGAACTCCGAGGTGTCCAAGCTCATCGGCTCCGTGAAGACCGAGCGCCTGTTCGAGGAATTCGGCACCGAGCCCCAGATCTACTACATACCTGACTTGGGAGGTAAGGCATAATGAAGCATCATTACTGGGAGCCGCCCATCGCCCTCTACCTGTTCCTGGGCGGTTTGGCGGGCGGCATTCTGTTCCTGGCCGCCATCTTCAACAGCTTCGTGATTCCGGGGCATGCCGAGATCTTCGCGCTCCCCGTGCTCGTGTCGCTTGCCTGCGTGGCGCTGGGCTGCGTGTTCCTGATCGTCGACCTGGGCCAGCCCGGCGTGTTCTGGCGCGTGTGGACCACCGCTAAGTCCATCATAAAATGGGGCGCGACGTTCTTGGTCATCGCCGCCGTGTTCGCCCTGCTGTTCTTCCTGGCCTTTATCGGCGACGCGTGGCCGGTGTTCGCCGGCATGTCGGCCTTCCTGAAGCCCGCCGCCGACTTCTTCCTGATCGTCGCTGGCTTCTTCGGTCTGTGCATCATGATGTACACCGGCATCATGCTGTCCACCTTGAAGGCGCATGCGTTCTGGGCCACGCCGGCGCTGCCGGTGCTGTTCACCATTTCGGCCATCTCGACGGGCTGCGCGGCCATCGTGCTGTCCATCAACGGCTGGCCGGTCACGATGACGCTCGAGAACCTGGCCGTGTCCGCGGTCGTCCTGGAGATCCTGCACGTTGTGGACATCGTCCTGGTGGTGGCCGAGCTCATCGTGCTTCTGACCATGGTGCTGTCCTTCCTGGGCGCCGGCAACGAGACCGCCATGGCGGCGGCCCGTCGTTGGGTGCGCGGATCCTACGCGCTTCTGTTCTGGGTCGGCATGGTGGGCCTGGGCCTGGTCGTGCCGCTGCTCATGTACATCGGCGGCGGGCATTCCGCTGCAGCCACCGTCGTCGCCCCCATCCTGGTGCTGTGCGGCGGCTGCCTGCTGCGCTTCATGGTGGTCAACACCGACGACCGCGCCGAGATCCCGGGTGAGAACCGCTATTACAACCGCTTGGCGAAGAACGATGCCGAGTTCATCTCCAAGTGGACGTACGGCGACAACCAATACTGATCGCAGGATGAAGAAAGCGGTGAAAGCGGCCGCTGCATGTCGCTTTCGCCTGCGGTAACCGACGCGAACCCGGCCTGCTTCCAGGCCGGGTTCGCCGCGCTCCGGCGACCGGGCGCGATCGTCGGGCCTTTTCCGAGAGTCGCAACCGTTTCGGCCGTCCCCTTTGCTCACGATGGGAGTTCCCTATGGAGCCGTATGTTTTCGACGACGTCCTGACCGGCAGCACGGTCACGTGCGCCTATCCGGGCCTTGACGCGTCGGCGGCCAAGGGCGCATCCGCCCCCGCGGCCTGTCCGTCGTTGTTCTTCCCTGGCTGTTCGTTCGTCAATTACGGCCTGCCGCTGGTGAAGGCTACCTACGATTTGCTGAAGGATGCCGGGCGCGTGGACGGCATGTCGCTTCTGTGCTGTGGGAAGATCCTCGGCTTCGAGCCCGATGGGCCGGCCGTGCGTGCGGCGTTCGAGCGGCAGCTGTGTGCCCACGTGGCGGACGCGGGCGTGAAGCGCATCGTAGCCGCCTGCCCCAACTGCGTGGCGGCGCTGCGCGCGGCGCTTTCGCGCGACGAGCGCACGGCGGACGTGCAGGTGGTCGTGCTGCCGCAGGAGCTGGCCGCCATGGGTTACCGCGTGGATGCAAAGGTAGTGCGGCGCCTGGTGGCGGCCGAAGCGTCCGTGGACGGGGCGGACGTTGCCGTGTGCGTGCACGATTCGTGCCCCGACCGCTCCACTGGGGAATTCGCCGACGGCGTGCGGGCGCTTTTGCCCGAAGGCATGGTGGTGGAAGCGGCGCATGTCCGCAACCGCTCGTTCTGCTGCGGGTCGCTCCTGCGCGCGGCGGGCAAGTTCGAGGCAGGGGACAAGCAGGCGCGCCGCCATGGCGAAGAGGCCGAAGAGGTGCATGCCGCGGCTATCGTGACGGCTTGTGTGAGCTGCGCCTTCCAGCTTGCGACGAAGCAGGATGCCGTGCCGGTGTTCCACTACCTGGAGCTGCTGTTCGACTGGCGGGTGGACTGGGCACATGCGAGCCAGTACATGAAGCTGCGCTTCCTGTTCGACGACGTGCCGGACGCGGAGGCGAGCGGCCGCGCATTCGTCGGCCTGGAAGGCGCGGACGACGGGTGCAAGGGCGTGCCGGCCGCCGCCCGCAGTCAGGGGAGTGCCGCTGCTGCGGCCGGCGCGCCGGTGGACGCGGACGACGGGTGCGGCAAGGACGGCGGCGCGCCGGCGCGGCCGGGGAAGGACGAGGCCGATGGCCGAGGTTAGGCGGACGAACTGCCACTATTGTGGCTACTGCTGCGCGTTTCTGGCCACGGTGGAGGACGGGCGCGTGACCGACCTGGTGCCCGACACCACGCGCTACCCGTACGACGAGCGCATCCTGGCGGGGTGCCGTCGGTGGCGCATGAACCTGCAGGCGCTGGACGACCCGGCGCGCGTGAACCACCCGCTGCGCCGCGTGGGCGAGCGCGGCTCGAACGAGTGGGAACAGGTGAGCTGGGACGAGGCGCT
>CAJFVW010000198.1 GCA_904420575.1 uncultured Gordonibacter sp. | reverse complement strand
GTTCGTCATGTCGGTCGTGTCCATCAAGTTCCTCATGGGCTACATCAAGAAGAACGACTTCACGGCGTTCGGCTGGTACCGCATCGTCGTCGGCGTGCTGGTGCTGGGCTACTTCGCCTTCGAAAGCATGGGGATGCTGCCGTAAGATAGTCGACGGGGCGGCGGCTGCGGCCAGCGACGAGTGCGGATCCTGATCGCTGCGCTCGGCTTCCCGCAGACCCTCCGCCGCATTTATATGTAACTTATATAATGGCAATTAAGACGACGCCATGACCGCCTCGCGCATGCTATGATGACGATGCAACCAAAGAAGTCCCAGACAAAGAAGTCTCAGACGAGAGAGGAAGCACCATGCGCAGGTCAACTTTCTACATCTGCAAGCATTGTGGGAACATCGCCATGAAGCCGGTCGACTCGGGCGTGCCGCTCGTGTGCTGCGGCGAAGAGATGGCCGTGCTGGAGGCGAACAGCACCGACGCCGCCACCGAGAAACACGTCCCCGTGGTCACCGTGACGGGCAACGAGGTGCATGTCGAAGTGGGCAGCACGCAGCATCCCATGGAGGAAGACCACTACATCGAATGGGTCTACCTCGTCACCGAGAAGGGCGTCCAGTCCAAGTGCTTCAAGCCGGGCGAGGTGCCCGCAGCCGATTTCGTGCTGGTGGACGACCGTCCGATCGCCGTGTACGAATACTGCAACAAGCACGGTCTGTGGATGGCCGAGATCTAGGCGCTCTCGCACGTCGTGTTCTCCGCGTCCGCCCCGCCTCGACGGGGCGGACGTTTTTGTGCGGGGAGGGGGAGGAGCGTGCTGCGGAAGCGGCAGGCTGCCCGCCATTTCCCGCCGCAGCGCGCGGACTTCCGTCGAATCGCGTGGACTCGCACCCCGCGTCCAGTCGCACACCGCGCCGAGCGCGCGTTGCCTGCGTCCCTGAATCCCGCACGCGCCCCGCGTCGCACGGCTCTCCCTTGATGAACTTCCACTGAATTCCGGCGGCGCGCTTATCGGGTGCGCCGCATTTGCTATCATGTCAGGCACACGAGCGGTTCTGCGGCCGCCGCCTGCGTGCATGGGCGGGGCTTGCGGGCAGGCGGTGGTGTCCGCCGGCACGCCGGCCGCCTTTGTGCGCGGGTGGGCCGCGCCGCAAGGCGGTTGCCTGCAGCCGCCAGGGCCAAACTCGTTATCGCTTGAATCATGGAAGGAAAGCCGATGTCGGAAGAAAACAGCGTTGTCGCGCAAATCCAAGAGCATCGTGCCAAGATCGACGAGATCGACCGGGAGCTCGTCGCGCTGCTGAACAAGCGCGCGGGCCATTCCCTGGTCATCCGCGGTCTCAAGCCCGGTGCCCACATGGGTCTGTACGACGCCAAACGCGAAGAGGAGATTTTCGCCAAAGTGGACAGCTACAACGACGGCCCTTTGTACAACGAGAACCTGCGCGAGATCTATGCAAGCATCCTGAAGGTCATGAAGGAGACGCCGTCCGTATGAGCCAGACCAACCTTTCTCCCATTCCCGACTTGGGCACCCGCACCGACGAGATCACCATCTACGCCGGCCCGTGTTCCATCGAGTCGGTCGAGCAGCTCGATGAAGTGGCCGCTTGCGTGGCCGGCCTGGGGCTGCATTGGATTCGCGGCGGCGCCTTCAAGCCCCGTACGAACCCCCATTCGTTCCAGGGCCTCGGCGAAGAGGCGCTCCGCATCATGAAGGACGCGGGCGACAAGCACGGCCTGAAGACGCTCACCGAGGTGATGGACTCCGCGCACTGCGAGCTGGTGCATTCCTACGTGGACGGCCTGCAGGTGGGCGCGCGCAACTTCCAGAACTTCAGCCTGCTGAAGAAGATCGGCCAGGTGACCGCCGAGTCGCACAAGATGGTGCTCTACAAGCGCGGCTTCGCCGGCACCATCGCCGAATGGCTGGCCGCCACCGACTACCTCACCGCCGAAGGCAACGAGAACGTGGTGCTGTGCGAACGCGGCATCCGCACGTTCGAGACGGCCACGCGCTTCACGCTGGACATAGCGGCCGTGCCCGTCATCCACAAGCAGTCGCTCTATCCGGTGTGCATCGACGTGTCGCATCCCGCCGGCCAGCGCGACCTGGTGCCCTCGCTTGCCTATGCCGCCGTGGCGGCCGGGTGCGACTCAATCATGATCGAGGTGCATCCCAACCCTCCGAAGGCCCTTTCGGACGGCCCGCAGCAGCTCACGCCCGTCCAGTTCGAAACGCTGGTGGCGCAGCTGCGCGAGATTGCCGCCGTGTTCGGAAAGAAAATCGTGTAAGTTCCGCCGTTCCGCCGTTCTGCCGAATGGCGGATCGGCCCGACGCTGCCCTTACGTTCCGACGGCCTTTCCTGCCGTCGGATCGGCCCGACGCTGCTCCTACGTTCCGACGGCCCTGCCGGCCGTCGGAACGGCCCGACGCTGCCAAGCCGCCGGTTACCCCGTTTTGCCCCTTGTGCGCTTTCCCTCGCGTGCAAAGCACGCTCGGCCGCGCGTCGGGGCAATCCGAGGCTCCCGGCGGCTTCTCGCTGACTTGCCGCGCCAACCTGCTCGCCTTTGTCCTCGCGCTGGAACCTTCTCCAAACTTCTTCTTAAACTTCGTTCCATAATTCTCCTCTACCTGCGAAAACAAATTCTCATACCAAAGGTAGTAGATTCCCTTTCGTATAAAACTCACCCGATGCGCCCGCTCAAATACGTGCGATGGCCGACGTGCGCGCAGCCTCCCATGTGCAAAGCTGCGCCCAAGGGGCTTGAGCCTGGCGTCGCGGGGCGGTGAAGCGGCTGGGGAAGTCGCGCAGTCGAAATCGCAGTCGCGCCGAAGGCCACGCCGAGAGCCGGAAGATGTCCGAGAGCAAGGAAGGAGCATTCATGACGGAGAAAAGGGAATACACGCTCGTCGATCATGAGAAGCCGTACCAGTTCGACGAAGACGGCTTGCATGTGACGCGGGGGTGCGCATGGTCGGCACCGGGGTGCCACCTCGGATGCGGCATTCTCATGTACACCGACGACGAGGGGAGGCTCGTCAAGGTCGAGGGCGATCCGGAGAACCCTTTCAACCAGGGCCGTCTGTGCGTCCGCTGCCTCGACTTGCCGGAAGTCGTCTATTCGCCCGACCGCATCCTGCATCCGCTGAAGCGTGCGCGGGAGGACCGCGGCAAGGACAAGTGGGAGCCCATCGGCTGGGACGAGGCGCTTGACGAGATCGCCGGCAAGATCCTGGCGGCCAAGGAGGAGTTCGGGCCGGAGTCCGTGGCGTTCTATTCCGGCACCGGCCGCGACATCGGCCAGTACATCACGCGCCTGTGCTGGGGCTTCAACAGCCCCAACTTCGTGTTCCTGATGTCGGGCCAGTCGTGCTATTCCCCGCGCGTCGCCGGCTGCTTCTCCACGTCCGGATCGTTCTGGGTGGGCGACTATTCCCAGCAGTTCCCCGACCGCTACGACAATCCCGACTGGAAGCGCCCGGACCTCATCGTGATATGGGGCAACAACCCCATCGTGTCGAATTCCGACGGCCTGTACGGGCACTGGGTGGTCGATTGCCTGAAGATGGGGTCGAGGGCCATCGTCGTTGACCCGCGCATGATCTGGCTGGCGTCGAAGGCCGAACACTACCTGCAGATCCGTCCCGGCACCGACGGGGCCTTGGCCTTGGGCATCGTCAACTACCTGATCGAGAACGACCTCTACGACCACGAGTTCGTCAGCCTGTGGTGCTACGGCTTCGAAGAGCTGGCCGAGCGCGCGAAGGAATACCCCCTTGACGAGGTCGCGAAGATCACCGACCTCCCTGCGGAGGACATCGTTGCCGTGGCGCGCGCCATAGCCGACTCCGACGCCGTGACGCTCCAGTGGGGCGTGGCCATCGACCAGATCAAGGAAACCATACCCACGGCGCAGGCGGTCCTCGCCATCTTCGAGATCACGGGGAACATCGGCAAGCCGGGAACCATGCAGCAGCCGGCGAGCATCCTGAACTACGCGGCCGGCTGGGGGTCCGAGTTCCTGGTGCCCGAGCAGGAGGCCAAGCGCATCGGCCAGGACGAACATCCGCTCATCAAGATGGGCTTCCAGGAATGCGTGACCGACGACTACATCAGGTGCCTCGAAACCGGCAAGCCCTACCCGATCAAGGTCGCGTGGATGCAGACGACCAACCCGCTGGCCTGCACGGGCGTCGACGCTAAGCGCACGCTCGACGCGCACATGAACATCGAAACTATCGTGTACGTCGACCTGTTCATGACGCCGACGTCCATGGCCTTGGCCGACTACTTCCTGCCTGCCTGCACGTATGCGGAGCGCAACGGCCTGCGCGTGGGCGACGGCGCGCAGCGCGCCGAAACCATCAACAAGGCCATCGAACCTTTGGGCGAGTCCCGGTCGGACATGCAGATCTGCCTCGACATCGGCAAGCGCATCTCTCCGGAAGCCTGGCCGTGGGACACCGTCGAGGACATGTACTCCAACATTCTGGCGGAAACGGGCCACACCTTCGAGGAAATGCAGGAGCTTGCGCCGGGGTACCCGCCCTTCGAGTACCACATGCACGAAAAGGGCCTTCTGCGCGCCGACGGCAACGTGGGATTCGACACGGCGACCGGCCGCATCGAGCTGTGGTGCTCGATGTACAACAACCTGGGGCTCGACCCGCTGCCGTCGTACGAGGAGCCTGTTCCCAGCCCGCTTTCCACGCCTGAGCTGTGTGAGGAGTACCCGCTGGTGCTCACGACGGGCGCGCGTCTGTGGGGCATGTTCCATTCCGAGCACCGTCAGATCCCGCGCATGCGCGCGCTGCATCCTGAGCCGCTCGTGTACGTGAACCCGAAGACGGCGGCGGACTTCGGCGTGAAGGACGGCGACTGGGTGTGGGTGGAGAACCACCGGGGACGGTGCAAGCGCGTGGTGAAGGAAACGCCCATCGTGAACGAGCGGACGGCGAGCACCGACCATGCGTGGTGGCACCCCGAGGCTCCGGGCGAGCTCGAAGCGGGCCTGTACGACCTGTGGGACCTCACGGTGGAGAACCTTTTGCCCTACGACTGCGGCAAGACCGGGTTCGGCGCGAACTACAAGAACACGATTTGCAAGATCTACCGCGTGGCGGAAGGAGAGTAGCGATGGCTGCGAAGGGACTGCTCGTCGATTATGAATGGTGCTCGGGCTGCCACACCTGCGAGGTCGCCTGCCAGATAGAGCACGGCTACCCGACGGACCAATGGGGCATCAAGGTCTGCGAAGTGGGGCCGTGGAAGTACGGCGAGAAGAAATGGCAGTACGCGTACCTTCCGGTCCCCACGGACCAATGCGACCTGTGCGCGTCGCGCGTGGAGAAGGGGCACGTTCCCACGTGCGTGAAGCACTGCCAGGCCAAGTGCCTGCAGTACGGCGACCTGGAGGAGCTGTCGAAAGAGCTTGCCCGCAAGCCCAAGCAGATGCTGTTCTCCGGGAACCAGTCCGAATAAAGGCGAGGAAGGAGAGGGGAAATGTCCAAAAAGAAGATCAAGGCGTGGATCCCCGTATGGGCGATCATCATTGCGAGCGTGTTCATTGCATTCGAATACGGCAAGGTGCCTCCTGCCGCACCGAACATGATGGAAGTGCTGGGCATCTCGTACACCACGCAGGGCCTCATGATGACCATGTTCTCTCTGGCGGCCGTCGTGATGGCGCTTTTCGGCGGCGCGCTCATGGACCGCTTCGGCGCCAGGAAGGTCGTCGGCATCGCGCTCGGCCTGTCCGTGGTGGGCAACATCATCGGCATGTTCTGGACAAGCGACATGGGGATCCTGGTCACGCGTGCCCTTGAAGGCTGCGGCTACGGCGCCACGATGACGGCGGGCCCGGGCGTCATCGCCATGTGGTACGAGCCCAAGAAGCGCGGCCTTGCCAACGGC
>CAJFVW010000197.1 GCA_904420575.1 uncultured Gordonibacter sp. | reverse complement strand
CGTTGGAGAACATCTGGATGAAGCGGCGGTAGGAGTCCCAGGCGAAGCGCGGGTTCTCGGTCTGGGCGATGAGGCCGTTGATGGACTGGTCGTTGAGGCCCAGGTTCAGCACCGTGTCCATCATGCCCGGCATGGACATGGGCGCGCCGGAACGCACGGACACGAGCAGCGGGTCCTGCGCGTCGCCGATCTTCTTGCCCATGCGCTCTTCCAGGTCCACACGGTACTCGTGGATGGTGTCGAGCGCCCCTTCCGGCCAGGTGTTGTCGGCGGTGGCGTACTCCATGCAGGTCTGGCACGAGATCGTGAAGCCGGGAGGGACGGGCAGGCCGATGTTGGCCATTTCGGCGAGGTTGGCGCCCTTGCCGCCCAGGATCGCCTTCATGTTCGTGTTGCCCTCGGTCACGTTGTTGCCGTGTGCGTCCTTGCCGAACGCATAGACGCGCTTCACTTCTCCGGTCACCTTTTTCTCCTTAAAACGCTGCGGTTACCTACATGCCTGAAATGTCCGAACGCCAAACGGGCTTCAGCCCATCATATCAGCAGACGGGGGGTGGGCTCGCTCATAGTAGCGCAAAATTTCCTGAGCCGTTTCCTCAACGGCGCGATTTTCGGTGTGAACGACGATGCAGCCGAGTTTGCGCATGAGGGCACGCGCCTGCTCCAAGTCCTGGTACACGTATTCCGGGTCCGCATAGCTGGCCGCCACCACGCTCGCGTTGCCCAGCCGCCGCTGGCGGATGCCCACGAGCACTTCGGGCGTGGTCATGAGGCCGAACAGGCGCGTGCGGTCCACGTCGTGCACCTGGCGAGGCGGGTCGGTGTGCAAGTCGAGCGGCACGTTGGCCACCTTGTAGCCCTGCTGGGACAGGTAGATGGAAAGCGGGGTCTTCGACGAGCGGGACACGCCCAGAAGCACCATGTCGGCGCGCTCGAGGTCCTGCGGGTTGCGGCCGTCGTCGTGGGCGATGGTGAACTCGAGCGCCTCGATGCGGCGGAAGTAGTGCTGGTCGGCCACGTGCAGGCCACCCGGCTGGGCAAGCGGCGCGCGACCGCTCATCTGGGCGATGGCCTCGACGGCGCCCGTCATGAGGTCCACGGCCACCACCTCGTCGTGCATGGCGGCATAGTCGGCCAGCTGGCGGCGCAGATGCTCGTTCACCAGCGTGTAGAACACCAGCACCCGCCCGTCGCCCAGCCGGTCGCGGTGCAGGGCGCTGTGCGTCTCCAGGAAGGTGCGTATCTCTTCGAAGTCGTCCGCCTTGGGCAGCACCTCGATGCTGGGGTTCGTGACGCCGAACTGGGCGGCGGCCGCGCGGGCCACCGCCTGGCCCGTCACGCCCACCGAGTCGCTGATGACGTGGATGGTCGGCAGCTGCGTCGTGTTCTCGCGCGCGACGAACTCCTGCATGGTGCTACTTGGCCTTCGCCATGGCACCGAAGTCGGCCACCTGCGCGAACGCGGCCACGAACGAGTTCAGCAGGCGCAGCCGGTTCTCGCGCAGGGCCGCGTCCTCGTCCATGACCAGCACGTCCTCGAAGAAGCGGTCGATGGGGCCGCGCAGGGCCGCCAGGGCCGCCAGGGCGCCCGCGTAGTCGTCGGCCGCAAGCGCCGCGCGGCACGCCG
Source organism: uncultured Gordonibacter sp. (assembly GCA_904420575.1). Classification (GTDB taxonomy): domain Bacteria; phylum Actinomycetota; class Coriobacteriia; order Coriobacteriales; family Eggerthellaceae; genus CAJFUR01. The sequence goes on along the minus strand of CAJFVW010000197.1, from coordinate 2,082 downwards.
CGTCGGCCACTTCCACAGCACGGGCCAGGTCGCGTTCGGCCTCCCCCAGCAGCGCCTTGTCCACCTGCGTGCCCAGCGCCGGGTCGGCCAGGTTGTTCGCACGCGCGTAGGCGGTCGCCAGGTCGTCGAACGTGTCGCGCGCGTCGGTGCGCGCGGCCTCCAGCGCGCGCACGCGCCGGACCAGCTCCATGGGCTCCTCCACGCCCACGGCCAGCACGGCGTCGATGGCGTCGGGGGAACGGCCCTCGTCGCGCAGCATGACCTTCGTGCGCGTCACGAAGAAGTCCACCACTGCGGCGCGCACGGCCGCCTGGTCGAACGCGATGCCCGCTTCGGCATAGCGCTCCAGCGCCACGTCGATGGCGGAAAGCAGCGACACGCCCGGGAGCTCGAACAGGATGGACACGATGCCGATGGCCGCGCGGCGCAGCGCGAACGGGTCTGACGAGCCCGTGGGCCCCTGCCCGATGGCGAAGAGCCCGCAAATGGTGTCCAGCTTGTCGGCCATGGCCACCACCTTGCCCACGGCGGAGGCGGGCAGGCCGTCGCCCGAGAAGCGGGGGCGGTAGTGGTCGGCGATGGCCTGGGCCACCTGGGGCGTCTCGCCCGAGGCCGCCGCATAGTAGCTGCCCATGACGCCCTGGACGCTGGTGAACTCCACCACGGCGCCCGTGACCAGGTCGGCCTTGCACAGGTAGGCCGCGCGCTCGGCGTCGGCCGCGTCGGCGGCGTCGAGCGCGGCCTGCGCCGCAAGGTGGCGGGCCACCTTCACGACGCGTTTCGTCTTTTCCAGCGTGGTGCCCAGCGCTTCCTGGAACACCACCTCGCTCAGGCCTTCCACGTAGGCTTCGAGCGGCTTCTTCAGGTCCTCGTCGTAGAAGAACTTGGCGTCGTACAGGCGGGCGGCCACCACGCGCTCGTTGCCGTCCACGATGTTCTCCCGGAAGGCCGGGTCGCCGTTCGACGTGATGAGGAACTTGTTGGCCAGCGTGCCGTCCTGGTTGAACAGCGGGAAGTAGCGCTGGTGCACCAGCATGGCGTCCACCGTGATCTCCTTGGGCACGGCCAGGAACAGCTCGTCGAAGGAGCCCACCATGACCGTGGGGAACTCGGCCAGGTTCACCACTTCCTGCAGGGTCTTCGCATGCAGCTCGGCCACGAGCCCCGTGGCCTCCTCGGCGCGCGCCGCCTGCTCGCGGATGGACGCCTCGCGCTCGGCCTCGCTCGGCACCACGAACGCCCCGCGCAGCACGTCCACCAGCGCGTCGGCGTCGGCCACCTTGTGCGGGCCGGGCGCCAGGAAGCGGTGCCCCCACGTGAGGTCGCCCGCGACGAGCCCTGCGAACTCAACGGGGACCACCTGGTCGCCGAACAGTGCCAGAAGCCAACGAACCGGGCGGCTGAACTGCTCGCTGCGGCTGCCCCAGCGCTGCGTCTTGGGCCAGGGCACGGCGCGCACCACGTCGGCCAGCAGCCCCGGCAGAAGCCCCGCAACGTCGCGCGAGGCCGTGCGCACCACGGCGTACACGTATCCCGTGCCGCCCTCGTCGCGCCGCTCCAGGGCGTCCACGCCCACGCCCTTGCCGCGCGCGAAGCCGGCGGCCGCCTTGGTGGGGTTGCCGTCCGCGTCGAACGCGATCTTGGCGGAAGGCCCGCGGAACGACTCCTCGGTGGCCTCCGTCTGCTCGGGCACGTCGCGCACGACCATGATCAGGCGTCGGGGCGTGGAGTACGTCTCCACGTCGCCGTGCGGCACGCCCGCGGCGTCCAGGGCGCCGCCCATGATGCCGGCCAGGCGCTCCGTCGCGGCGTGCAGGTCGAACGCGGGCAGCTCTTCGGTGCCGATCTCGAAGGCAAGGGTCTTCGTCGCCATGTCAGGCCTCCTTCCCTTCCTCGGCGGCAGGCGCGGCGGCATCCGCCGCGGCGTCCCCGTCGGCGGCGCCGGCGGGAGCCTGTCCCACCACGTGTTCCAGATAGCTCGCGCAGCACGCCTTCGCGATGGCGCGCACGCGCAGGATGTAGCCCATGCGCTCGGTGGCCGATATCACGCCGCGCGCGTCGAGCAGGTTGAACGCGTGGCTG
>CAJFVW010000196.1 GCA_904420575.1 uncultured Gordonibacter sp. | reverse complement strand
GCCACGAGCGCGCGCATGAGGTTCGCGGTCTCGGTGGTCACGTGCATGCAGGCGCCGATGCGCACGCCTTCGAGCGGGCGTTCGCGCCCGAAGCGCTCGCGGATGGACGCGAGCACGGGCATGTCGCGGTCGGCCCACAGGATGCGGGCAAGTCCTTCGTCGGCCAAGCTGAGGTCCTTGATGTCGTGGTTCTCGGGCATGGTGTCTCCCTCGTGATGGTGTGGCGTCTCTTCTGCTTCCAGCGTACCACACGCGCCATTTGCCCGCCGCAGGCTCCTGCGGCGCTTCATAAAGATCACGGATGAGCGCAGCGTTCGCCGCGCGGGCAAGGGGGCTTTCCGCGTCGGCGCGAAACGGGCGCGGCCGCAGCGCTCGCCTTGCGGGATGGCGGCTCCCTGCGTCCGCAGGAAGCCCTGGGTTTCGGGTGATGGGGCCCCGAAACGTCGCCGGCGGTTCTCGCGCCGGACGCGTGCAGCCGCCCTGACCGCGGCGGTTGTGTGTTTCGTATGCAGAACCTTTGTGAAAACCGGGTAATTCCCTGAGAGAAATCAGAAGAAACGGTAACGAACGCACTCTGCATTGGCGCGTGCGGGCGCCGAGTCGCTATAATCGGTCAGGCTTGAAAGCGTGTGCAGTTGCGCATCATTCGGCCGCCGAGACGGTGGGCGGCCTGTAAAAGGAGCAGGAGAGGTGCTAGACCAATTTTTCTCGCAGATATCGTTCGTTGACATCTTCAACTTCTGCGTCTTCATCACGTTCAGCATTTGCTACACGTACCAGCTGTATTACGTGTTCGTGGTTCTGACCCGCCGGCCTCCGGAGCGCGTCGCGCGCAAGAACCACCGGTTCGCCGTCGTCGTGTCCGCGCGCAACGAGAGCGCCGTCATCGCCGACCTCATCCACTCCATCAAGGTGCAGAACTACCCGCAGGAGCTCATCGACGTGTTCGTCGTGGCCGACAACTGCACCGACAACACGGCCGACGTCGCCCGCGAGGCGGGCGCCACGGTGTTTCCCCGCTTCAACACCGAGCAGGTGGGGAAGGGCTATGCGCTCGACTACGGGTTCTCCGTCATCCGCTCGCAGTATGCCGACCGGGGCTACGAGGCCTATTTCGTGTTCGACGCCGACAACGTGCTGGACGTGAACTACTTCCGCGAGATGAACGCCACGTTCGACAGCGGCGCGAAGGCGTCCACCAGCTACCGCAACTCCAAGAACTACGACTCCAACTGGATTTCCGCCGGCTACGCCGTGTGGTTCCTGCGCGAGGCCAAGTTCCTGAACCAGGCGCGCCTCACGCTGAACACCAGCTGCGCCGTTTCCGGCACCGGCTTCTTCATCGCCGCCGACCTCATCGAGAAGCATGGCGGCTGGAAGTGGCACCTGCTCACCGAGGACATCGAGTTCTCCGCCAACAGCATCCTGGAAGGCGTGCGCATCAGCTACACGCCCACGGCCGTCCTCTACGACGAGCAGCCCATCACGTTCCGCGACTCGTGGAACCAGCGCTTCCGCTGGGCGAAGGGGTTCTACCAGGTGTTCGGCAAGTACGGCGCGCGCTTGGCGAAGGGCATCGTCACGAACCCCAAGGGCTCGCGCTTCGCTTGCTACGACATGCTCATGACCATCGCTCCGGGCATGCTGCTCACCATCGTGTCGGTGCTGTTCAACGCCATCATCATCGTGTTGGCGGCCACGGGCGCCATGTCCACGGGCGTCATGATCGCCTCTTCGGTGTCGTCCATCTTCTTCTGCCTGTTCAACTACCTCATGTTCATGTTCATGTTCGGCGTGCTGACCACGTTCGTGGAGTGGGACTCCATCCGTTCCACCACGCGCAAGAAGGTGCGCTACATGTTCACGTTCCCCCTGTTCATGCTGACCTACGTGCCGATCGCCCTGGTGGCTCTCGTCAAGAAGTGCCAGTGGAAGCCCATCCGCCACAGCATCTCGGTGGACGTGGCCGAGCTTTCCGAGGCGTCCCGCGCCTCCGCGAAGCGCGAGCGCATCTAGCGGAAGCCTTCTGCAGGGCGCGCGTTTCGGGCGCGCTCTCGATGGGCGCGTCCCCTTGCATCCGCGCTCTCTTGCTGCCTGCATTTCTCGTCCTGCCATCTGCGTTCCCCCTCCGCCACGTGCGGGCGAAGGAACCGTTGCAAACGTCGCGGGCCTTGGACTCCTTCCCCTTTTGCCACGTGCGGGCGAAGGAGGAACGGCTTTCGTGGCGGCGCATGCCTTTTTCGGACCGCTCACCATGCACGGGCGAAGGTGAGGCATCGGACGCAGGCGGCACCCGCCTCCCGCAGCGCCTCGCTTGCGGCGAACAGCGTGGCCCCGGTGGTGCACACGTCGTCCACGAGCAGCACGCTGCGAGGCAGCGTCGCGCCGGGCAGCGCCTGCATGCTCCCTTCCATGTTCGCCAGGCGCGCGGCGCGCGAAAGCCTGCGCTGGTCGAAGCTATGCGGGCGTCGAAGCACGTCGATGCAGGCAATCCCCAGTTCTTCGGCCACCGCCTGCGCGAGCAGCTCCGCATGGTCGAACCCCCTTCTCCTGCGCGCCGCAGGCGTGGCCGGAACGAACGTGACCGCCTGCAAGCCGTCGCGCCAACCGGGTGCCACGTAGGGCGCCATGAGGGCTGCCATCGTGCCGGCGAGCCTGCGCTCGCCGCGGTCCTTGTACGTGGTGACTAGGCGCCGGGCGGCGCTCTCGTAGGAAACGGCGCTCGCCGCCGAAGCGAAGGGCGGCGCCGTGCGTCCCGTCGCGCCCAGCATCACGGGATTGCATTCGCTGCACTGCACCCGGCCGAACGGCGCTCCGCAGCGGGGGCAGGCGCGCCACCAGTCGATGTAGGGAAGACCCAGGCGGCAGGGTCCGCAGAGCAGCTCCCCCGGCTCGTCGCACACGGCGCAGCGCGTGGGCCACAGCGTTTCCAGCAACGCCTCGCTTGCGAGGCGCGCCACCTTGGTGGCCAGCGAGGCCCGGCGAGGCGTCGTGTCCGTCTGTCTAGTCGCGTTCTCCATACCCGCATCATAACGACGCCGTCCAGCAGTTCGATGGCGCGCATCAAGCGGTTCGCCGCCGCGCATTCGGCAGGCTTCGGGCAAAAGCCCGGCACGCATGCCGGCATGGTTTCGGCACGAACCCCGCAAACGTCCAGCGCCTTCCTGCTGCGAATCCGCCTCCGGCCTTGCACGAATCCAGCAGATGCCAAGCGCGCTTCGAGTGCGAACCAGGCACGGGCCGAGCAAGGACCCGCTTGTATCAGGCGCGAACCCATCGCCAACCCGGTGTTGGCCAAGCGTTGGCCCAGCGAAAACCCCTCGCCGTCCCAGCACCGTCCCGACAGCATTCCACCGCCAGCCTCTTGCGAATCCCCTCGCCGTCCCTCCGCCCGGCCCGCCGCGTCCCAAGGTGGAGGGCCCGTGCCCGGTCGAGGGCGGCTTCAAGCCGGGGCTTGAAGCCGCACAACGCGCACTGTCAAACGTTTTCGCTATCTGCTACACTGGTCACTGCTTCTTTCGAGTCTGTAGTTGCGGGGCGGCATCGTCCCTAGTCCATGGCAGATGCGGTCGAAAGGACCCACGTAAGCCGCGGTTCGCCGCGACGAGCATGGCGCATCCTAGAGGTAAGTCGCACCGTCCGCAAACACCGAGATTCGCGGCAAGCGTCCGCGACGGGCGAGAGGGCCACGGGTGCAAGCTCAAGCCCCGGTGCGCGAGTGTGGGGGCAAAGACTAGGTCAGTCGAAAGAGGCGAGCCAGACACGAGTGACGGAGGAAACCAAGTGGGAAAGCGTTTGAAGGCGGCCGCCCTGTGCTGCGTGCTTGCGGCATGCATGGTGCCGGCACTGACTGGTTGCTCGAACAACAAGACGACCTACACACCAGAAACCAAAAGCCCGGTGGTTGCGAGCCCCGCCATCGGGCAGGACGGCACGCTGCGCGTCGGCGTGGATGCGGAAAACCCGCCGCTGTCGGGCATGGTCGAAAGCGACAACACGAGCAAGATCGCCGGGCTTGACGTGGACGTCGCGGCGGCGTTGGCCGACGAGCTGGGACTGAAGCTGTCCATCGTCGACGTGGGCAACGATCCCGAGGGGGCGCTCGCCGAAGGCAAGGTGGACATCGTCATGGGCATCGACCGGTCCACGTCCGACGTGGCATTCTGGTGCTCGGACCCGTACCTGCCGACGGGCGTGGTGCTGCTTTCGCTGTCTGCCGACGCGCCTGTGCCCACGGCGTCCTCGGGCGCGACGTTCGCTGCGCAGGTGTCGTCGAGGAGCGCCTGGTCGGTCATGAACGAGTTCGGCGAGGAATCGCTCACTTCGACCAACAACCTGGTGGAGGCTCTGAACGCGCTTTCGACCGGGACGGTGCAGTACGTGGCCACCGACGCCGTGCGGGGCATCTCCGCGGCGAAGCAGCCCCACGTCGACGTCCATATGATCGCCCTCATGCAGCAGCCGGGCGGCTACTGCGTCGGTGTGGCGGACGAGAACAGCGAGCTGAAGACGGCTGTGGCCGACGCCGTCGCCACCCTCACGGGCAACGGCGTGGTTTCCGTGATCGAGACGAAGTGGCTCGGCACGACGCTCGACCTTTCGGGCCTGCCGCTGACGGAAGGCGCTGTGGCTGCGGCGGCATGACGCAAGACACGGGCCCGGCTGCCGAAGGGACCGCGGGCGGCGATGCCGGCAGCAAAATGCCGGGGATGGCGGCGCCGGCTCCGAAGGCGAAGGGGACGCGTAGGCCGGGAAGCCGCCTTGCCGCCCAAGCCACCCCAGCTGCCCGGCGGGCGTTCGGCTGCGCAGCATGCAAGGTTTGCCCATGCCCGGTGGCCGTCCCTGTCACGTAAAAGGCCTGCCGTCCCTCGAGGGACGGCAGGCCTTTCCTTGTCCGGTAGGGTCGTGCCGCTAGTTCAGGAAGTCCTCCAGGATCTCCTCTTCGGCCTCTTCTTCGGTGAGGCCCAGCGTCATGAGCTTGGTGATCTGGTCTCCCGCGATCTTGCCGATGGCGGCTTCGTGAACCAGCAGCGCGTCCTCGCTGGCGGCCTCGATGCCGGGGATGGCCTTGACCGTGGCCTTGCCCATGATGATGGCGTCGCACTGCACGTGCCCCCGGCAGGCGGTCTCGCCGATGACCAGCGGGTTGAACACCTGCACGCTGGAATCCTGCGCAACGCTGCGCGAGATGACCTGCACGCTGGAATCTTCGCCCTTGAGCTCGATCTTCATGTTGGACGTGGCGGTCTGGTCGTCGTGCGTGAGCAGCTTCTCGGTCAGGACCAGCTTCGCGCCCGCTCCCAGTTCGGCGTTCGTGTCGCGCACGGTGGAGGACACGCCGCGCAGCTGCGTGAGCTCCATCTCGCAGGTCGCGTTCTCTTGCATGACGACGTTCGTCACGGGGTTGAGTATGCGCTCGCCCGTGCCGGTTCCTTCGCCGTAATGCTTCTCCACGTACTTCACGTGGCTGTTCTTGCCGCAGTAGAACGTGTGGATGCCGTCGTGCTCGGACGCCTGGTGGCTCTCGTTGTGGATGCCGCAGCCGGCCACGATGGTCACGTCGCAGTCGTCGCCGATGTAGAACGTGTTGTACACCACGTCCTTGAGCCCGGACTGCGTCACGATGACGGGGATGAACACCGTCTCGCCCTTGGTGCCGGGGGCTATGGTGATGTCGATGCCGGGGTTGTCGGATTTCGTGGCTATCTCGATGTTCGCGGACGAGTGGCGCTCGACCAGCTGCCCGTCCTTGCGGATGTTGAACGCGCCTTTCGGCATGCCGTGTATGTTGGCGATCTCGGCGAGCAGGCTCTCGTCGATGGGG
>CAJFVW010000195.1 GCA_904420575.1 uncultured Gordonibacter sp. | reverse complement strand
GCTTGAGGACGGTGAATAGACCATGGCGAAACACGGTATCCTGGTAGACTACGAATGGTGCACCGGCTGCCATTCCTGCGAGTTCGCGTGCCAGATGGAGCACGGATTCCCGGTGGGGCAGACCGGCGTGATGGTGAAGGAAGTGGGTCCGTACAGGATCGAGGGCGACCACTGGCAGTACGCGTACATGCCGGTGCCCACCGACCAGTGCGACCTGTGCGCCGACCGCGTGGCCATGGGCAAGAAGCCCACGTGCGTCTCGCACTGCCAGGCCGTCGTGCTGGAATACGGCGCGGTGGAGGATCTGGCGAAGAAGCTGGACGACAAGACCAAGCAGTGCCTGTACGTGTTGGGCGAGTGACGAACCGCTCCCCACATCGATAGCCGCATCCGTGCCGTGCCCCGAACGGGACGCGGCACGTGCGGCTGAACCGGCACGGGAAGGAGGCCCTCGATGGACAATTGGCTGATGCTCGTCATCGGCGTCGTCGTGGTCGTGGTGATCGAGGTCATCGCCTACCGCGCATACAAGCGCTACCGGGCGCGCAAGGAAGCGCGGTTCACGAAAGAGAGCCTGGGCGAAGTGTTTGGGGACATGGAAGCCACGAGGGCCTACCTTCTGCGTGCCAAGGAATTTCTGAAGCAGTGTTCGAAGCAGGCGAAGGAAGAAGGCGACGAGGCCGTGGCGTGCCTGGTGGACAGCCTTCTGGCGGGAGAGCGCGCACAGCTCGAGGGGCTGGAGGAGCTGCGGCAGAAGCTGGACGCGAAGGCCGTCGAGTTCCAGAAGAAGGAATACGATTTCCCCACCTTGGCCGACGCGCTTGAGTCGTATGCGGCCGAGGCCGCGGCCTGGGCCTACGACACGGTGCCCGGCATGGTCCAGCGGGCGCGCAAGGAAGGCTACCGCGACGTCGCGAAGCAGCTGCGCATCATCGGCGAGGTAGAGGGCGGCCATGCCGACCTGGCGCGCGGGGCGGCGCAGGGCCAGGTCGACCGCGAGCACGAAGTGTCGCTGTGCCCCACGTGCGGCGCCGTGTACTTCGGCCGCAGGCCGGCATTCTGCACCATCTGCAACCAACCGAATTTCGAAATGGAGCGAATGAGGCGGGGCGTGCTCGATTAAGAGGGTATAATGCACTAATTCGCGCTCGAACAGGATGCGGAACGCATGCCCGGAGGGAGTCTGAGGCGCGGAGCAGCAGGGTGGTTCGCGGCTCCGTGCACCCATGAGTGGCCAATGGCGGTATGTCTGTCTCGTGGTGAGAGGGTGCCATGCTCAAAGTTGATCTGAATCTGAAGAAGGCCAGTGTCCGAACGATGTTGCCAGTGGCTTCCGCTGGCTTTTCGTGTCTTTGGGGCATGCTGCTCGTGGTGCTTCTGAGCCCGTCGGCACCGCAGAGCGGCGAAGAGCTGTTGCTTTTGCGGCTGGGGTTCATCGTGGGCGCGTTCGTGATGATGATCGTCGTGTACGTGAAGCGCGACCTCATAGCGGCGGAGGGGCCCGACCCCGTGCCGGCGTTCGCGGTGGTGCTATGCCTGTTCATGGGAGTGACGAACCTGCTGTTCCGGGCGGGTGTCGAGGTGCCGTTCGTCGTGGAGGCCATCGTGTGGGCGCTCGCGGGCTGCGGGTTCTCGCTCATCCTTTTGGAGTGGCCCAAGGTGTTCATGGTTGCTTGGCGCAAGGACGTGGGCATGTTCTTGGCGGCAGGGGCGGCGCTCGGCGCCGTCGTGTACCTGTTCGCCGTCAACCTGGCGCCGCCTTACGCCGACATCGCGCTCGTGCTGCTTCCCCTGGCGTCGGTGCTGGTGTTCCGCTATGTGGTGTCGCACATCGTCGTGGGCGCCCGTTCGTCGGAGAAGCAGGGCGAGCAGACCAAGCTGTTTCTGCTGACGGGATTCACCGTGCTGCTGTTCGGCCTGCTGTTCGGCATCGGCCTTTACACGGTGTCGTCCCACATGGCGGACGTGAACCCGGTCTTCGTCACGGTGGCGGTGGCGTTGGGGGCCGGCGTGCACATCGCGCTCGCCCTCTTTGTGAAGCACTACATCTCGTTCGGAACGGCCGAGAAGTTTTCGCTTCTGTGCTGCGCGGCGGGCTTTCTGGCCATGGAGTTTCTGAGCGCGGAATGGAAGGTGGTCTGCGGGCTGTTCCTCGTGGCGGTGTGGATATATCTGGACTTCGCCAACATGTCGGCGCTCATGGGCTTCGCGAGCGGTCATGCCTCCCCATTCTGGCGCATCTCGCGCGGGCAGTTCGTGCTCGTGTTGGGCGTCGGCATCAGCTGGGCCGCCTGTCTCGTCATCGACACGTGGTTTCCCGACCTGTTCTCCGTGGTGCCGCTGTTCGGCTTGGGCGTGGTGCTGGTGCTGGCCATGATCGCCGTGCTCAAGCCGTTCCAGGACAACGCCTTCGCCGACAAGAACGCCGACGGAGAGGTGGCCGAAGGCGGCTTCTTCACGCAACGTTGCCAGAAGGTGGCCGCCGACTACAAGCTGTCGGAGCGCGAAGGGGAGGTCCTGCGCTTCCTGGCGAAGGGCCGCAACGCCCAGTTCATCAGCGAACAGCTGAACATCTCGGCCTACACCGTCAAGACGCACGTCTATCACATCTACCAGAAGATGGGTGTGAACTCCCAGCAGGAGCTCATCACCATCGTGGACGCCACCGAGGTGGAATACCACTGACGGCCGGGCGTGTCCGGGCGGCAGGATGACGGCCGGCCCTTTAGTACCCGGCCAGCGTCACCAGCGGCACGAGCACCGTGGCGTGCAGGGCAACCATGGCGAGGGTGGGGACGATGCCTGCTTTGAAGAAGTCCACCATGTTCCAGTACCCATGCCGGTAGGAGAGCATGTTGTTGCCGTCGACTCCCATGAGGAAGGTGGTCGACGCGTTCACGCCCACGATCACGGCAAACACCACGGGGCTCACGCCCAGGGCCACGGCCATGCCCGCCAACGGGATGAGGCAGATGGCGATGAACGCGGGACCCACGGGGCATACGAGGCGCAGGAGCGGCAGGAGCCCGGAGGTAGCCGCCACCACCACGTTGCCGGACACGGCCATGGTTCCCACGGTGGACCCGAACAGCCAGGACGCGGCCCCCTGTTCCTTGACGCCGCCGGCGATGGACTGCACGCAGCCGATGAGCAGCACGATGTTCCACGACACGCTGGACACGTATTCCTTCCACGTGAGCACGTCGATGCCGGGGACGAAGAACAGCGCCAGGCACAGGATGGCGATGGCGGTGATGTCCCAGCCGGTCCAGTTGCTGGCCACCCACAGGACGAACGTGAACGCGATGATGGCGATGACCTTCCAGTCCAGCGCCTCCAGCCGGCCCGCCTCGCGGCCTTGCCGCTCGATGCACGCCCGCGTTTCCTCGGCGATGGGCTCGGGCTTGAACACCAGCACGACCGATATCCAGCAGAACACGATCAGCACCAACGCGATGGGCAAGCAGATGGACGTCCAGCCCAGAAACGAGATGGAGATGCCGGTGTGCGCCGTGAGCACGTTCATGGCCATCACGTTCATGGCGCTGCCGGAAGGGATGGCCTGGCCGCCTACCACCGAGGCGTACGTGATGCCGATCATGAGGGCCTTGCCCAGGTTGGACGACCCGCAGGCGCAGCCCTGCACCTTGAGGATGCTGCTCACGGCGATGCCGGTGAACAGGGCCGTGCACGGCAGGTCAGAGATGAGGAACGACAGGATGGCCGCCGCCACCATGAACGCGCCGATGGTGGCGCGGGAGTTGCCGCGGGTCAGCTGCAGCAGGGCGAACACGATCTTCGCGGGGATCTTCGTCTTCAGCAGGGCGGCGGTGATGCCGAACGATGCAAGGATGAAGAAGATCACGTTGCTGATGAACCCGCCCCACACGCCGATGGTGGTGGCGCCGGTGGCGGGGTCCGTGGCGTTCAGAAAGGGCAGGATGCCGAACGCGGGCAGGCTCACCATGATGACCAGGCCCGAAACCGCGACGGGAACCGGTTCGGTCACCCACAGGAAGATGCCGGCGACCATGAGGGAGAGCGCCATCTTCCCTTCGAACGACAGGCCGTCGGGCGCGGGAAGAAGCCAGCCGGCCAGGATAATGATCAGGGCGATGCCCAGGCAGGTCAGGCGTTTGGCGAGCGATGGCCCTTGCGGGGCTGGACAGGTGTTTTCCATTGCAGATCGATCCCCTTCTCCTCGTCTTGCGATGAAACGCTTGGGGCGCTTGCCAGCTTCCGACTCCTCAAGCCTTGCCATCCTTGGGAAAAGGTTACTGAATGGAAGGAGAACCCGAATCGCTCACGCGGAACGAAGCGTGCCTGCGGGCATCGAAAAATGAGTGGTACGGATTTAGCGCGCACCGATACTACCGTAAGTAGTAGGTTCTCGCCCGGGGCTTTTTGCCCGAAGCCCTGAACAAGCCATCCTACGGAGAGTAGTAAGGCCCCGATGAGAGGGCTTCATACGCATTTTTCGATGGAAAGGGCCGTTTTTAGTGAAAAGCTTACGATTCCAAACGGGCACGTGGGCGGCAGAGTGGAGCCAATCGGAAAGAGAGGGGCTCTTTTGAGGAAGGGGGAAGAGGCGCACAAGGGCCGCATCCGCATTCAGTATCCGTGCATCGTTCCTTTTACCTTGCAAAGGGGGTAGAACCATCAATGGCTGACAACAAGAATCAAGGACAGGGGAAATCGCTCGGCAAGCGCATTGCCCTGGTGGCCGTCGCGCTGGTCATCGTCGCCATCGCGCATTTCCTTCCGTGCCCTGAGGGGTTGAACTACGCTGGCAAGATGGCCATCGGCCTCATGGTGGCCGGCATCGTGCTGTGGGTGACCGAGCCGGTTCCCATGGCCATTTCGGGCTTGGTCATCATGGTGTCGCTGCCGGCATTCGGCATCCTGCCGTACCTCAACGTCACCGACGCCGCCACCGGCGCCACCACCATCGGCGTGTGGGGCAACTTCATCAGCAACGTGATCTTCTTCATCTTGGCATCGTTCGGCATCACGTCGGCCTTGCTGAAGACGAAGGTACCGGCGAAGATCGTGTTCTCGCTCATGCACCTCACGAAGGGCAACGCGAAGGCCACGGTTCTCATGTTCATGCTGGCCACGGCCGTCGTCTCGGCGTTCGTGTCCAACCTGCCCACGACCGCGCTCTTCGCCGGCATTGCCATGAGCAGCATCATCGAGCTCGAGCAGAAGACCGGCAGCGAGAAGCATGCCAAGAACCTTGGCAAGGCCCTCATGATCGGCATCGCGTACGCCTCCATCATGGGCGGCATGATCACGCCCGCCGGCTCCGCGCTGAACGTCATGACGCTCAACATGCTGCGTGGCGCGACCGAGGGCGCCGTGAACATCGCGTTCCTCGACTGGGTGCTCATGTGCGCGCCCATCGCCATCATCCTGGTGTTCGTGTCGTGGATTTCCGTCGTGCTGGTGTTCAAGACCGACCGCATCTCGCAGGAGACCGTCGATTCCATCGAGAAGAACGGCGAGTCCATCGGCAAGCTGGACGCCTTCGACTGGAAGGCCCTCATCATCATCCTGGGCATGATCGTCGCCTGGATCGCCAGCAACTGGACCGGGTGGGACGCCACGGCCATCGCCGTCATCGGCATGGCGCTGTTCTTCATCCCCGGCATCGACGTGCTCACCTGGAAGGAATACGTCGCCAGCGTGTCGTGGAACATCGTGCTGCTCATCGGCTGCGTGCAGTCCATCGCCGGCGGCATCAAGCAGCAGGGCGCCGCTTCCTGGCTGTTCAGCTCCACCGTTGGCAAGCTGGGCGCTTCTGCCGGCGCGTTGATCGCCGCGACGGCCGTCGTCATGCCGCTTCTGCACCTCATCATCCCTGTGGGCCCGGCGCTCATCGCCATCAGCATCTTCCCGCTGGCCGGCATGGCGCCTGCCATGGGCGTGTCCGCCGCCGTGTTCGCCATCATCATCGCCTACAACGCCAACGCCTCGTTCCTGCTGGGCGTCGACAGCAACAACATGATGACGTTCAAGTACGGCCAGTGGACCATGAAGGACTTCTTCATCGCTGGCATCATCCCGACGATCGCCATGATCCTTCTGCATTCGTTCGCCCTTGCTCCGCTGGTCGCGCTGGTCGGGTACTAGGCCGCACGACTGCTCGGACGCGCACGGTCGGCTTGCATGCCCCGGCGCAGGATCGAACGCTACGAGGACGCCCCGCTCCGTGCGGGGCGTCCTCGTTTATGGGGCGGCGGAGGCGATGTGCGGGCATGCCCTCTGCTGCGGGTTAGAGGCTCCGCGTCGGGCTGGCAAAAAAAGGCCGCGCCCACGCACCCTCGTCCCTGCCGTACGCGTCCATGTGGTCGGGCGTCACACGACCTGGTGCCGTCTGAAGGCGCGGGCGGAAAGCGGCACCGTCAGGGCCAGGACCAGCACGTACGCCGCCACCAACGCCGTCTGCAGGTCGAACACGACGGGGCCTGCCGCATACGAGGCGAACGCGGTGAACAGGTTTGCAAAGGAGATCCCGTTCAGAGGGAGCAGGGTCAGCGCATGGTTAGCCAGGCTCGAGGGCAGGGTGGGCAAAAACAGCGGCAGCAGCAGGACGGCCACGCAGAGGGCGAAGATGGCCAGCTGCGAGCGCAGCTTCGCGGAAAGGAACAGCGTGAAGCCGGTCATGCCGAGCGTCAGGAGCCAGCCGATGCCCACGCAGATGCCCACCGCTTGGGCCATGGTCACGTCATAGGGGATGGACAGCCGGATGCTTTGCAGCGGCAGCCCTGCGCCGTCGGCGCCGAAGAACGCCAGCGGCACGCCCACCACCACGGCCGCGTAGAGCGCGTATATGGCCGTCGAGAGCAGAAACGCCGCGACGAGCTTGGCCGCGACGAGCCTGCCTTTGCCATGGCGGGTGGAAAGGACCAGGGCGTCGGTCCTGTCCTGGTACTCGCCTGCGAACACGGGGGCCGCCGCCACGCAGGCGGCCACGATGGCGAAGATCAGAAAGTCGATGCAGGACAGGATGTCGCTCCAGCCGCCCGCATAGCCGTATGCGACGGGCTTCGCCGTGCTTTCGTACTTCTGCATCCAGAAGTCCCGCTCGGCGGGCGTGTAGCCCCACGTGTCCGAAGCGTTGTCCAGCGTGGCCTGGACGGACGCCGCCACCTTGTCGTACAGGGGCACGGTGGTGCTGGCGTCGATGCGGGGCGCCACGTCGCTGACCGACTCGTAGCCAACCATCCAGGGACGCATGAGCAGGCCCAGGAACGCCACGTGCCGGTTCTCGTAGCGGTAGAACGAGTCGGGGTCGGACAGGCCGCCGGCAAGGAACGCCTCGTCGATCTGGCCGTCACTGTCGAAGAACGTCTGGTAGGCCCTGATGGCTTCGGTCGCCCGCTCTTCGGTGACCAGGCCTGCGTCCGCCTCGGCGTTGGCCTTCTTCTGCGCGATGGCCGCAAGGCCCGAAACGTCGTTGCCGGCGTCGTCGGTGCCGCTCTGCTGCAGCACGTTGAGCGCCATGACGAGCGCCAGCACGACGAACAGGCTTGCCACGGTCACCTGCGTCACGCGCCGCGAGAGGATCTTTTTGAGCTCGAAGGCGACGAGGCTACGCATGAAGGCCTCCTTTCCCCGCGGCGCGCGTCTGCGCCGTTTCGTCCGCATGGTCGGGTGCGGGGCCCTCGCGGAACAGGTAGAGGTACACGTCTTCGAGGGTGGGCTCGAGCGGCCGCGCCTGCGCATGGGGGCGTTCGTCGGCCACGATGCGGAGCACCACCTGGCCGTCGGCGCCGTAATGGGCGTTGCCCACGGTGCAACGCGCCGTCAGGGAGTCGGCCTCTCGGGGGCCCACGGCGCATTCCCACACCTTGCCCGCCACTTGCGCCACCACCTGTTCCGGAGACCCTTCCAGCACGAAGGAGCCTGCCCGCATGACCAGTATCTCGTCGGCGACGTATTCCACGTCCGACACGATGTGGGTTGACAGGATCACGATCTTGTCCTGGGCGAACGAGGCGATGAGGTTGCGGAAGCGGACGCGCTCCTTGGGGTCGAGGCCTGCGGTGGGCTCGTCGAGCACCAGGACCGCGGGGTCGTTGAGCGCCGCCTGCGCGATGCCGAGCCGCTGCTTCATGCCGCCCGAGAACGTCTTGATGCGGTGCTTGGCGACGTTCGCGAGGTCCACGAGCTCCAACAGCTCGAGCGACTGGCGGCGCGCCCGTGCCCGGTCCATGCCCTTGAGGGAGGCCAGGTACCGCATGAAGTCGAGCGCCGTGAAGTCCGGATAGTAGCCGAAATCCTGTGGAAGGTAGCCCAGGAGAGCGCGGTAGTCCGCGCCCAGCGCCGCGATGTCCACCCCGTCGTAGAGCACCGATCCCGACGTGGGCTTCAGCACGTCGCATAGCATGCGCATGAGCG
This sequence comes from uncultured Gordonibacter sp., assembly GCA_904420575.1. GTDB lineage: Bacteria > Actinomycetota > Coriobacteriia > Coriobacteriales > Eggerthellaceae > CAJFUR01. The sequence goes on along the minus strand of CAJFVW010000195.1, from coordinate 3,361 downwards.
TGGTCTTCCCGGCGCCGTTGGCTCCCAGGAGGCCGTACACGCCGGGCCGGAGCGTCGCGCTCACGCGGTCGACGGCGATGGAGGCGCCGAACTGCTTGGTCAGCCGGTCAATGGTGAGTTCCATGGTCCTTGTCCTTTCCGCCCGCCGATGCGGCGCGCGAGGGGTTCGTTTGCGTTCGTGGCGCACGGGGCCAAAGCCGCATCGCGCTGCGTGAGGCTTTGCCGCGTGGTGGCACAGGGGGCTCCCGTTGCGGGAGGTCAGGGCTGGGCAGGGGCGCCCAGGCAGTCGAGTCCGGCCGCGACGCTGGACAGATACGCTTTCGTCTCGAGCGCCGCTGCGACAAGGGCGAGCGCGAACAGGACGGCCCACAGGCCCGCTGCCGAAGCGGCGTACAGCCTCGGTGCCGCCTGCCACGCCATGACGGCAAGCGTGGCCACCAGCGTCCCGAACACAAGGCAGCGCGCCGTGACGCCTTCGCGGGCGCGGGTGGCGATCCGCAGGCTTCCGGCCGCCGTGAGGAAGAAGGGGGCGCAGGCATGCAGGAACACGAGCAGCGGGTCGGTTCCGGCAAGCGCCGGCACCGCCAGCACGGCGAACGTGAGCACCACCACGTCCGACAGCCCGAGCACGATCAGACGCGCCGCCAGCACTTGGCACGAATCGAAGCGGCAGGCGTACTCGAGCTCCATCACGTTGCTCTCGCGGCTGCGCAGCACGTCGGGCATGCCGACGAGCACCGTGAGCGCCGCCACCACGGCCGTGCACGCCGATGCCGTCTCGTCGGTGGGGGCGAGCAGGCTGCCGCACGCCAGCAACGCCAGGAGCCCGGCCTGAGCGGCCCAGACCCAGGTGCGGACGTAGCGGATCTGGCCCAGCACGAAGCGCGCGAAACCTGCCTGCCGCATGCTTGCCGCAGGGGCTTCCTGTCCCGCCTCGGCCGCAACGAGAGCGACCGCGCGGGCCTTGGCTGCCGGATCCGGGGCCTCTTCGAGGCGGACGCGCACGTAATGGTCCCGCAGCCGCCCTTCGATGTCGCTTTTCCTCATGTCGTCATCCTTGCATCATCCGTTCCAGCTTCGCGAGCGCCCGCTTCGCCGTGCGGTGCACGGCGAAGCGGGAGGTTCCCAGGGCCTGGGCGATCTCGCTTACGCCGAGCCCTTGGTCGTACCGCAGGGCGATCACCTCGCGCTCGGCTTCGTCAAGCCGGGCTATCAGGTCGGCCAGGCCCACTTCGTCGACGGCCCGTTCCGCTGCCGGGTCGGGCACGCCCTCCTCCAGTTCCACCCACGCTGCGCGCCGCGCACGGTGGAAGTCCGCGCACGCATGGCGCGCGACGGTGTAGAGGTAGGCGAGCGGCTTGCCGCGGTCGTCGTAATCCGCGTTGGCGCGGACGATGCGCAGGAACACTTCCTGCGTAAGGTCCTGGGCATCCTCCTTGGAGCCCACGTGACGCAGACAGTAGTGGAACACGTCGTCGTAATGTCGCGCCGCGAACCGTTCCGCCGCCGTTGCTTGGCCGCTGGCTGCGGGAGCCGGGTGGCTCCCGTTCCGGTCGTCGGAACCGGGCTCAGGCTCGGCGCCGTCATGCAGCGGGTGCGGGGCGCCGTTCTCTTCGGACGTGGGGCCGTCTGATGTGTGCAAGCCGTTTTCACCTCCTCTGGAACGAAATAACGGAAAGGCCCGCAGCGATGTGCGGGCGATTTCGAAAAAACACGGTTTGCGTGATTGTTTTTTCGGAAACGCTCTCGTTGCGCGTGCGGCCCAAGGGGGTCGACGGTCTCCGCTTTCGAAAGCCCCGGCGACGATGCCGCCGGGACCTCCGGCTCTCAGGCGGCTTCGACGACGACGGCGTCGACGGCGTCGGCGGTCTGTTCCTGCTGCTCCCGCGGCGCGATGGCTGCCGGCCCGTCGCCTTCCTGCGGACCGTAGTCGCCGAAGCCCGCGTGGTTGCCGCCGGGTATCTCTACCATGAGAGAGTTCGGGGGAAGTAGCGATGCGTTCTCCCGCAGCTTGCCGCAGTCGAGCACCCGGTCGTTTTCACCATAGACTACGATGGCCTCCAAGTCGGATGCGGAAAGGTCGCTTGCGGAATACGCGCCCAAAAGCACCAGGCCCGCAAGCGATGGGTCGTCCGCATGATTGGCCGCGTATTGCGCCGCCATGGAGCCGCCGAGCGAATGGCCGCCCACCCACCAGTATTTCACTTGGGGATACGCTGCGCGAATGCCGTCGGCGGCATCGATGTCGAAGAACGCGAAGTTGAACGGCATTTCCACCACCACGGCGAAGTGGCCGCGCTCGGCCAAATCGCGCATGAGCGGGGCATAGGCCGTGTACTCCACCTTCGCACCGGGATAGAACACGATGCCCGTGCTTGCGGCAGGGTCGCCGAAGGCCAGGTAGTTCGGGCCTTGCTCGACGGGTGCCGTCGTCGCGGACGCGCTGGCCGCGCGGGCAGCGTCGCCGGCCCGGTAGTAGTCACTCGCGTACACGACGAACGCCGCCGCTCCCACGAACGTCAGCACGGCCAGCGCCGCGAACGCAATCGCGATTCGCCGCGGCCAGCGCCTGCGGGCACGGGGCGGTTCTGGCGTGGGGGCGTCGCCGTGGGCGTCGGCCGAGGCGTTGGCAGGGGCGTCTTCGGGAATGTCGTGGAACGTACCCGATGTAACGTCGTCGAGTATGTCGGCGGACGTATTGGTGCGGATGTCCATGCGGGTTTTCATGTGTCTATGATAGCAAACCATGTTCCCTGTGGCTTTGCCGTTGCCGAGGTGCAGGCTGCCTCCGCTTGCGGCGACAGACGTGCTTGTCACCATGACAAGAAACCCTGTCGGACGTGGGAAGGGGACGGCTATGGGCAAAGATGCTGCGTTCTCAAGAGACTGGCGCGGTTGCAGGTGTTTCGTCGTGCATCCAACCGCGTTCGGCGCGACCTCGGAAGGATCGAGCGAGATACATGCCAACAACGTGCATCCAACCGCGTTCGGCGCGATCGCCTTGCCACTTCATCTGCGCTCCCCGCGCCGCGCGCCCACCTTCTGCCTTGTGCCAGCTGCCCGCCTCCCGCGCGCCCGCCTATCTCTCGCGTGCCCACCTCTCCCTCGCGTGTCCGCACGGGCCAGGTCGTGCTAGAATAAGCAGGTTGCCAGAGCCATGACCGGCCGACGGCGCACCATTCGCTCCGCGGCCCCGAGAAAAGGAAGCACCATGTCAAAGGGAACCTACTCGTTCACCACGCCCATCTACTACGTCAACGCGGCCCCGCACCTAGGCACGGCCTACACCACCATCGCGGCCGACACCGTGGCGCGCTACCAGCGCATGAACGGCTACGACGTCGCGTTCGTCACGGGCATG
>CAJFVW010000194.1 GCA_904420575.1 uncultured Gordonibacter sp. | reverse complement strand
GATGTCGATGGCCGCCGTCACCTCGGTGTTGGGCACGTCGGGCATGGTCTGCGGGTCGAACACGCCGCAGTGGATGGTCAAGGTGTTGACGCCGAGCTCCTTGAAACGGGACGCCACGTAGGCGAACTCTTCGCCCTTGGTATCGAAGGTGCCGATGATCGCAACGGTTTTCACTCATGCCTCCTATCAGTCGACAGACAGGCACAGTGTAGTTCTTGACTCAAAGGGTCGCAATATCGGTTGCCAGAGTGACATACGCCCCTCAAAAAGAATTCCGCGGGCGGCCATTCCCGCGCGGTCGGCGCAGCGCCCGCGCACTTGTCACGCACGGCCTGAGCCCTTGCACGCGCACCCCACGAGCCCTTGCACGCGCACCCCACGAACCCTTGCACGCGCACCCCCACGAGCGCTCTCGCCACCCACGCGTCGCACGCCGCTCGTCCACTACTGCACGCACCCGCAGCCCGCAGCTCATGCGCGCCCATCGCCCACACACCGCCCATGTCCGGAGCGCTCGTACGCGCACTGCGCGGACTTTCCGCGCGTCGCCCTTTCTTATTCCTTGCCAAGTGATAGACTATATCCTATATTTACAGGATGCCAACAACTAATGAAAGGGTGGTCATCATGGACTATCGGGCGTATTATCGCAAGGCCGATGGAGAATATCAGGCGTACTACGATGCCATCGCCAAAGCACAGGACCCCGATCCCCAGGCCACCGCGCGCACCCGCAACGCCGAAGGGGCTTTGCCGGGAGAGGCGCAGGACAAGCTGTTCAACGTGTCCGCCGAGATCAAGAACACGTTCCACGAATTTGGCGCTCCTCTGCCTCCCTTGCTGGAAGGATGCACGGTGGTGGACTTGTGCTGCGGAAGCGGGCGCGACACCTATCTGGCCGCCCAGCTGGTAGGGCCCGCCGGCAAGGTCATCGGCGTGGAGCCGAATGCAGAGCGCCTTGCCATCGCCGAAAAGTATCGGAACAAGGAAATCAAGCAGTTCGGATACGACACATGCAACGTGGAGCTGGTGCAAGGCACGCCCGAGGACCTGTCCTTCATCGTCGACGGCTCGGTCGATGTCGTGATCTCCAACTGCACGTTCAACCTTTCGCCCGACAAGGGCGCCTACATCGCCGAGGTGAAGCGCATCCTGAAGCCGCAGGGCGAATGGTACTTCACCGACGTCTTCACCGACCGCCGCATCCCGCAGGAAACGTCCGACAAGGTGGAGAACGTGGCCATGCGCCTGGGCGGCGCCGTGTTCGTCGAAGACTTCCGCCGCATGGCGCAAGAGCTGGGATTCCATGATCCCCGCTACGTCATGACCTGGAAGACCCCCGTGTCCGACGAGGAAGCCGCCGTGTACCCCGACGTCGCCTTCGCCACCATCACCTGCCGCCTCATCAATTCAGACCTCACGTCCGACCACTGCGAGGACTACGGGGAAGAGATCGTGTACGACGGGTCGTTGCCCGACTATCCCGAGTTCTTCCTGTACGACAAGGACATCAAGTTCCCGGCCGGCCAGACGTGCCACGTGTGCGACAACGTTTCCGTGCTCGGCCTCGAGGGATGCCGTTACGCGAAGGTCATTTCCGTGAAGGGCGACCGGTCGGTGCACTACGGCGACATCCACGGCGACCACATCATCAAATGCGCGCCCGACTGGGAAGGCGTCGTCGACGAGGATGACCAGCCCATTCAGGTCAGCTGCTGCTAACGACGGCTTCCGGAAAACCGTCGAATCGAATGTGAGCCGAAAGAAGGATCATGGACAAGATACGTTTTATGGTGGTGAGCGGCTTTCTGGGCGCCGGCAAGACCACCACGATGATCGCGCTCGCCGAGCACATGAACAAGACCTTCGGCGAGACGGCCATCATAGCCAACGACCTGGGTGCCAACCTGGTGGACACGAACCTCACGCAGACGTCGGGCTGCACGGTGGCCGAAATCGCCTCGGGCTGCATCTGCTATCAGATGGACAACACCGTCGACCAGATCCGCCGCCTGCGCGACAAGGACGGGGCGGTGTTCGTGATGAGCGACATCCCCGGATGCGGCGTCGGCGCGCTCGACCACGTGTACCACCGCCTGGCCACCGACAACGCGGACGAGTTCACGCTCTCGCCCTTCACCGTGGTGGTCGATCCGGAGCGTTTGCGCATGATCATGCCCGAACGCGCCGACATCAACCTGCCCGAAGAGCTGGTGTATCTGCTGAAGCTGCAATTGGAAGAGGCCGACCTCGTGGTGCTCAACAAGGCCGACCTCCTTGCGCCCGAAGACGTGGAGCGCTACGTCGACTTCCTGCATGCGGCCTGCCCCGACATTCCCGTGATGGTCATTTCGGCGCTCGAGCGCACCGGCATCGAAGAGCTGGCGGAATTCATCGCCACGCACGAAACGGCGCTCAAGAACTTCTCGGTGCGCAACAACCAGGAATTCGCCGATGCCGAGGCGAAGCTCACCTGGTACAACCGCCGGCTGTACCTGAAGACGAACGACGGCGGCAAAATAGACTGCAACGCCGTGGTCGACGACCTCATAGAGAGCATCCGCATGGGCCTCATCGAGAAGAAGCGCAACGTGCCGCATCTGAAGACGTTCGCTACCTCGGGCAATGGCGACTTCAACAAAGCGTCGCTCATCGGCGTGGACTACGACGTAGAATATGCACAGCAGTTCCTGCGCCCACACAAGAACCTGCGCATGATCGTGAATGCGCGCGCCGTGTGCGAGTCGCGGCCACTCGCACGCCTCATGGACGACGCGCTCGACGAGGTGTGCGAGAAGTACGACCTCGACTGCCAGGTGTTCTTCACGGAATGCTTCGGCATGGCCGACGAAGGAAGGTGACGTTTCGGCTACCTGTCGGCCGCCGGAATTAGCCGATGCTGCAGGCGCAGGAGAACACACACGGGATTGCAAGCACAAGGAGCCTCATGGAATTCGACGAAAGCCAGGACATCCGCGAGCTGGTGCGCGCGTACTACGGAGAGACGCTGCAAGGGTCGGACGACCTCAAGACCGACGCCTGCTGCTGCACGACGGCGACCCCGCCGAAATACGTGCTGGACGTCATGGACGAGATCGAAGACGACATCATGATGCACTTCTACGGATGCGGCTCGCCCATTCCGCCCGCCCTCGCCGGAGCGACGGTCCTCGATCTAGGATGCGGCACGGGACGGGACGTGTACCTCTGCTCGAAACTGGTGGGGCCCGCCGGGCGCGTGATCGGCGTGGACATGACCGAGCAACAGCTTGCCTTCGCGCGGCGCTACGAGGCGCGGCAGATGGAGCGCTTCGGGTTCGCCCAGTCCAACGTCGAGTTCCATCAGGGCTTCATCGAGGATTTGGCCGCCATCGGCATCGAGGACGATTCGGTGGACGTGGTCATCTCTAACTGCGTCATCAACCTGTCCCCCTTCAAGGACCAGGTGTTCGCCGAAATCGCGCGCGTGCTCAAACCGGGCGGCGAGCTGTACTTCTCCGACATCTTCTCCGACCGGCGCGTGCCGCCCAAGTTCTACGACGACCCCGTACTGCGAGGCGAATGCCTTTCGGGGGCTCTCTACCTGGAAGACTTCCGCCGCATCCTGGCCAAGCACGGCATCAACGCGTTCTACGACGTGGAGACGTCCGAGCTGCATGTCGGCGACTTCCAGATAGCCACGAAGCTGGGGTGCATCGGCTTCGCGTCGCATACGGTGCGCGCCATCAAGTGCGACCTGGAAGACCGCGAGGAAAACTACGGGCAGGTGGCCACCTACCTGGGCACCATGCCCGAGAACAAGCGCTACTTCGACCTGACCGACCGGGTGCGTCTCATCAAGGGGAAGCCGGTGGCCATCAGCGGCAACATGGCTGCCATGCTGAGCGCGTCGCGGTATGCCCCCCATTTCGAGATCACGGGCACCCGCACCCATCACGTGGGCGCCTACGACTTCGCCCGCGCCCAGGAGGCGCTTGCGCTCAAACGCGCCAAGGCAAAGGTAGGCTTGCAAGAGCTGGAAGAGGCGAACCGCGCGCTCGGCATCGAGCCGTTCGACCAGCGCGTGCACGACAAGGACCTGCTGCGCAGCGCGTCCTCCCTCTCCACCATGCAGGTAAACGTGTGCTATCGCTGCAACCTGGCCTGCACGCACTGCTATCTGGAATGCGATCCCCGGCGCACCGAGACCATGAGCCGCAAAACCATGGAAGACGTGCTGGCAGCCTTCGTGGCAGGTGGGTTCAAGACGCTCGACATCACCGGCGGATCGCCCGAGATGAATCCCCATCTGGAATGGTTCGTGCACGAGGCCTCCCAAGTGGCCGAAGAGGTCATCGTGCGCAGCAACCTGACCATTCTGGACCTTCCCGAATACCGCCATTTCATGGAGGTGTATGCGGAAAACGGCGTGCACGTGGTCACGTCGCTGCCGTATTTCAACGAAAAGGGCTGCGCCGAACAGCGCGGACGCAACGTGTTCGACCGCATCATCAAGATGATGCGCCAACTGAACGAGCTGGGCTACGGCACGGACCCGCGCCTCAAACTGGACGTCGCCTATAACGTGTCCGGCCCCTTCCTACCTCCTGACCAGCGCGAACTGGAAGAATACTATGCGTTCGAGCTGGAACGCGAGCAGGGCGTGAAGTTCGACAACCTGTACGCCTTCAACAACTATGCTCTGGGCCGCTTCGCCAACCACTTGAAGTACGAGGGCAAGTTCGACTACTACCTGGACCTGCTCTCCGAAAACTACAACGCCGCCGTGGTGGCGCACATGATGTGCCGCAGCCAGGTAAACGTCGATTGGGACGGCAGGCTGTACGACTGCGAGGTCAACCACGTGCTGGGCCTGCCCATCACGGAAGAGGCGCTGATGCAGGGCCCGACGAAGGAAGCGGCTCGCGAGGAAATGCATGGGGGGATCGCCTTCGAAAACGGAATGCCGGACGAAACGCTCTGTGAACGGGCCCAGGAAAAGAAGCCTCGCGGAAAGATTTCGGGCGCGGCCTCGTCCCGCGCGCTGACGGTGCGCGACATCGCCGAAAGCCCTCTGGCCGTCCGCCACATTGCCACGAGCCCCATCTGCTACAGCTGCGCCGCCGGATGCGGCAGCTCCTGCGGCGGCAGCCTCATGGACAAGTACGCAGAATAAAGCGCGCGCGGGGAGGGACCGGCGCCTACCCCCCCCCCCCCCGCGCGTCCACGCGGAGATCTGCGGACATGCATCTCGCGCGACAAGCACGATCACACCACACGGCAGACAAAGCCGCCCTGCGCGGGGTTTCGCCATCACCGGCCCTCTTTCCATGCTTGGCTGCAATTTTTCCGGATATGCGAGTCGGTTTCTTTCTGCAGCCAAAGTCCACCAGGGGTTTTGGCATTTGCCCGCACGGCCAGACCAACGCAAGCGGGCAAAATCCTCGCATATCCGGAAAAAAATTGCAGCCGGGCGCGGCCATCGAAGGTTCGACGCCAAACCGCCCGGAATGCAGGCATTGGCCCTAGCCCCGAGCGGCGAGCTTTTCCACCTAAAAGCAGCGAGCCCTTTCCCTTTGCGAACCCTCGCGGTATAATCCAATATATTTCTAATAGAAGGAGGTGCGTCATGGCCGGCACCATCTCTCTTTATCTGCGGGACGATACGCTTCGCAAGCTGGACGCCGAAGTGGCTCGAGCGGCGGCCAAAGATCGGGCACGTGGCCTTTCGGGGCGGCAGGTGACCAACCGCTCGAAGCTAGTCGAACGCATCATAGAACAGTACGTGGATGCCGCCGAAATGCTTTCACAGGAAGACATCCGCTACCATGTGGTTTCTTTGTCCGAACAGTACGGGGCGGCAAAGGTGTCCCTCTTCGGTTCCTACGCGCGTGGCGAGGCGAACGAAGACAGCGATATCGACATTCTCCTGGAGAAGGGCGACATCAAAGGCTTGCAGGTGCTCGACTTCCAAGAAGACCTGGCCCGCCGGCTCGACCGACCCGTCGACGTCGTGACCACCGCAGGCGCAAGCGAACGCTTCCTTGCGAAGATCCGCCAAGACGAGGTGGTGCTCTATGAGGCAAGCTGAACGGGACAACGACCAGCTTGGCGCCATCCTTCGATACTGCGGGCGTCTTGACGCAGCTCTCGAGCACTTCGGCCAAACGTTCGAGGACTTCTGCACAAGCGTGCCTTTTCAGGACAGTTGCTCGTTGTGCCTTATCCAGATCGGCGAGGCAACGGCGCGACTGTCGGACGGATTCAAAGAAAAGCATCCCGAAATTGACTGGCGCCGCATCTACGGCATGCGCTGCCATCTTGTTCATGGCTACGAAATGTTCGACGCCGAGATTGCCTGGGACGCCATCGAGAAGATCATCCCGCCCCTTCGGGAGTTCTGCGAAACGCATTTTCAGGACAATTAGCCAACCCGCATTTAAGACGGTCTTCCCGGATCGTTTGGCGGCACTTCTTTGGCGAAGCATCGATGGTCCGCGCCAAGCAGATCGAAGCCGAGCGTTACCCGTTCCCAACCGCGTCATACTCCGGCCTTGATTGACGCCGGCCACCCTTTCGCCGTGTTCGTGCAGTTTTTTCCGGATATGCGAGTCGGTTTCTTTCTGCAGTCAAAATCCACCAGGGGTTTTGGCGTTCACGCGCACGTCCAGGGCAACGCAAGCGGGCAAAATCCTCGCATATCCGACAAAAATTGCAGTCGGAGCGGACGCCGGCCCCCCGCCACGCGCGTTACATGGCCATGAGGCTTACCGATGCGGACGCCGCTACGCGCGCTCGGTCTCCACTTCCAGCTGTCCGGCGTCTTCCTTGACGGCCTTCACGCGGCCGGCGTCCACGAACGCATCGCGCGCTGCCTTGGCCTGCACTTCCTTGTCGGCAAGGTTCGCCTTCGCCACGCTGATCATGAGCTTGATGCGGTTGAGCTGGTTCACTTCGGACGCGCCGGGATCGTAGTCCACCGCCACGATGTTGCTTTCCGGATAGCGACGGCGCAGCTCCTTGATGACGGCCTTGCCCACCACGTGGTTCGGCAGGCAGGCGAACGGCTGGGTGCACACCACGTTCGGCGCGCCCGT